>DATDGT010000186.1:0-4047 GCA_036521975.1 Bryobacteraceae bacterium | reverse complement strand
AGCGCTACGCTGGGAGCTACGGCCTGGTTAGATGCACCAGGAGATTCGGCAGGCGCAGCCGGTTCCAGCGCCACAACGCACCCAACCTACCAGCACGCCCGTGCCCGAGCCCATCGCACCCGTCGCGGCGCGCTACATGGCGGCATACCAGATAGCTGTGGACATGTTGCTCGAAGCCCGCACGTACGCGCAGCGCAAAGGATTACCGCTCGAAATCCGCTGTGAGGACGTGCGGTGTCTCGCCGCAACCCTCATGATCGATGCACAACGGGGAGACGCGCGATGAGCGCGCCTCAGCCCGTTGCCGCGATGCTCGACCGTGACGACGATCAGGACTTCGCCGCCGAACTCGCCGCCGAACAACGCGTTACGCTGCGTGACTGCCTTCGCACGGTGTAAGCGGCTGGTGATCCGCCTTGGAATCGCCCGGCGGATCTGGTAGAGCCTGGTCGGATTATTTCTGGTTCAGGCGGTCAGCGACTTCCAGTTGTGCGGCAGTAATTCGGCGATCCGGTTGACCGGGTGGGCGCCAATACGCGAGAGCACGTCGCGGAACCAGGCGAACGGCTCCACTCCGTTGCGCTTGCAAGAAGCGATGAAGGTCCGCAGAATGGCTGCTGTCGTGCCGCCCGTGTCGCTGCCGAAGAACGTCCAGTTCCCCCGGCCGACGGCTATATCCCGGTTGGCGCGCTCGGTGGCGCCGTTGTCGATCTCCAGTTCGCCGTCTTCCAGATACACGTTGAGTGCCTTCCACTGATTCAACGCATAGCGCACCGCCGCTCCCGAAGGACTCTTCGGCAGAACCTGCCTCTTCAGTTCCACAAGATATCCGTGCAGCTTTTCCATGACCCGTGCGGAAACGCGCCGCCGCAGTTCGAGTCTCTGCGCCGCCGTAAACGCCAGCTCTTTGGCGCGCTCCTCCACCGCATAGAGCCGCCCGATCAGATGCAGCGCCGGTCCCATCCGCGCCTCGTCCGATTCCATGGCTTTACGGAAATACCTGCGGGCATGCATCCAGCAGCCGACCTCAATGAGGCCGCGTCCTTTCTTGAAGAATGCGTCGTAGACCGAGTAAGCATCCGCCTGCAGACGACCTTTGTACCCCTCGAGGAACTTCGCCGGACCCGCCCGCGCCCTGGTCGGCGTGTAGTCGTAAACAATCACCGGATGATGCGCATCCCCCACATACGGCCAGATGCGCCCCGTCCGCGCAAACGGCAGTTTCGGGTCCAGCACCTTCACGCCCGTGTCGTCCGTTCCGATGACGTGCGAACCGAACAGTTCTTTTTTCGCCGCCCGGTAAAGGACCTCCAGCAGACCGGCGCACTGCGCCATCCATCCGCCCATCGTCTTGCGCGAAATCTCCACACCATGCCGCGCAAACATCTGTTGCTGCCGGTGCAGAGGCTGATGATCCGCCCATTTCGCCACAATGATCTGCGCCAGAAGGCTCGCGCCCGCCGTGCTCTTCTCAATCGGCTGCGCGGGCTTCTCGGCCGCCTTTACGGTGCAGTCGCAGGCGTAGCGGCGCCGCACATCCTCGATCACTTTGAGCGACGCCGGAATATATTCGTAGCGCTCGCTGGTCTCTTCCGCGATCAGCCGCAGGTCCCGGCCGCAGCATTGGCAGTGTTTCTCGGCTTCCGCGAGATCGTGCACGATGCGCTCGCGCGTGACGTTCCGGGCCAGCGGCTGCCGCGCCGCGCGCTTCTTCTCAGGCCGGGCGGGAGCTTCCGGCAACGCCTCCCCGGCGCTGTCTTCGGAATCTTCCTCCGGCTGGATCTTCCGCCACAGCTCTTCGAATAACCCGGCCTGCTCGGCAGACAGCTTTTCGCTTTTGCGCGCCCGCTGCGCTTCCAGCAGTTCGCGGATCATCTCCGCATACTTGTTCTTCTCCGAAGACTCGCGGTCCCGTTCGCCCGCGACGCGGTCGAGCTGCTCCGCCAGATCGACCACGATCTTCTTCAGCGTGGCCGCGTCTTTCGGCAGCGTGTTGGGATCGAGCGGCAAGTTCCAGGTTAGCCGGAACGCAACGCGTTTTCAAGAAAATGTTTTGAATGAAACGGAAAAGCGCTCAGCCCGCACGCCGGTAACGTTTGCGCCGCGTGGCCGTGCTCAGATCAATGCCGCTGAGCAGCGCGCCGAGTTCCTCCGGCGTCATCTCGATGCGGCGAGTGTGCGGCTCCGCGGAGGGAATGGCATATGTGCCCTCTTCCAGACGCTTCGACCAGACCGCAAATCCGTCGCGGTCCCAATAGAGTATTTTCAGTCGGTCGCGCCGACGGCTGGCGAACAGGTACAGGTGTCCGGCAAAAGGGTCCAGTTCAAGATGGTCCCGCACCAGCGCATGCAGCCCGTCGAAGCTCCGCCGCATGTCGCACGGGGTGAGGCAAACATAGACGCGCACGCTCGCCGGAAGGTGAATCATGCGCGCACGGCGGTCAGGACCAGCTGCAGGATCGCGGCGTCGGCTCCCTGCGAAATACGCAGGCGTTCCCCGTTGGTGAAGATCAGTTCCAAAGGCACTGTTCCGGCCGGCTCCGACTTCGTTTCGATCAGCGCAAACCGGACCGGGCCGCCCGCGCCGCCCACCTTTCGCCGCCATCGATAAAACGAACAGTCGTCCACGCCGCGCTCCCGGCAAAATGCCTGCACGCTCAAACCGCTCGATTCCTGTTCCGAAATCGTCTTCGCCCAGTGTTCACGCCTGTCTTCCCGCATATGCCCAATATGCGGTCAGAACCGTGCCGTGGCTAGTGCGGTTCACCAGCCGCTTACACAATGCAGTGAGTTCGTTCCGCGACTTGCCGCTCGAGTTCATGGGCGATGTTCTTCTGTTCCCTCAGGATGCGTGCTTCTTGCAGTTCAATGGCCGCCTGATTTGACGCCACGTTCAAAATTAGTCTTTCCGTTTGCTGCGGGAAATCTGTCCGCTGGGATCCGGCTACGATTAGGCCGAATTCGTAGTGCAGCCCCAATCGTAGCGGGACGATCGAAATATCTCGCTCTCGAAAAGGCTTCTGAACCACGCTAGGCCATTCTTGCGGATTGTCTCCCAACCATTTGTGGAGTACTGCGCCGAGCTCTTGCGGCTGCGGCGCTACTTCCCACACAGAAGAGACCCGCACCATCTCGATGAGCGGTTCTCCGTTTGCGTCTTTCAACAGCGCATAAACTAGGTCCAGATCTAGCACGCCGAGGAGCACGTCGATCAGCGTCCGCACGACTTGCGATGGCTCACTACCCGCCCACATGGCAGAAAGAGCGACGACGCTAACCACGTCGTTAATGCAACGCTTCAGGCGCTTCACTTCCTGGATAGGATCTTCGAGTCGCATTTGCAAGTTAGACCGCCGTAGAGCGTGCCGCCCCCTGCCTGGCTCGGCGTTCGCGAAACTCAGGCAGAAACTGCTCGGGAGGTACAAAGAAGGGATTGTGCTGGAGGATGCCACCGATAATCACCATCGGATGTGTCCGAAGGATGTCAATCACGGCATCTCCCCCAAATTTCGCAAGATAGTAGGTGCAGATGACCGCGTCCTCGTGACGGTTCCACACTTCGTTCACACGCGATTCGAACTCCACAACGTCGTCAGCGTACGATGCGCCTTCCACCGCCCAGTCCATGCGGCACACAATACGGCTTAGCGGGAATGCTCCGCTGGCGTTACCGCTCGCCAACTGCTCGAACACCTCCACCATCCGATCTTTATCGAAGCGGCCGTCCCGAAGGTACGCTTCGGTGCTGGTTTTAAGCTCGAATTGTCCGCGCTGCGCGGCGCCTGCTGTGTCGATCCCAGCCGCAATCAAACGGTTCAGGTGGTCGTTCCGCTGTTGAGGGTTAACAACGTGGACCGCTTTGTGGCCACACTCGAACCCATCTTTAATGAACGGCAGCAGAACGCGGTATTCTTCTTCGTCACTGTTAAAAAACGCACACACATGACGTGCTTCATCGAGTTGGGAGCCAGCAAAAGGAATAGGGGCGGTCTTTTTCATGGTCCAGTCACTCCCCTAGGACGTTCCCATCTTTACCCTACCGCGATT
>DATDGT010000185.1:0-4640 GCA_036521975.1 Bryobacteraceae bacterium | reverse complement strand
GGTGAATTCGGGAAACCGCTCCCACGAACCATCCGCAAACCCGATAGCTCCCGTTCGGTCGGAGTGGAATGGTGGCGTGGCTCCGATTCAAAGGAAGCAGCCGGATCTCTTCGTGCGCCCACGTGCCATCCGGCGAATCGGTCTTGCGGCTGAAATACTTCTTCAAGGTGTAATGGTTCAACCCGATGCTGCTCTGATCTTCCACCAATACAATCCGATTCTGCCGCGTATCGACCACATCCGGATGAAAAAGGCACCACATCCGATTTCGGATCATCGGCTCCATAGAAGTGCCCCAACTGCGAACGGCAAACATACCATCCGCATAAGGGATTCCGATTGGGACCATAGCCATGCCCGGTTTTTCCCACAGCTCCCGTTTAATGTCGCTCAGGTCGACAAGCTCGCCACACGCGACGAGGAATTCTCTGATCTCCATCTCCCGTCGGCGCTGTGCGGGGCCAGATCCTTGGTTCCGAAATGGACTTGTCCCGATTTTTGAGACAACCGGTTAAGACTCAAAATCCATTGAATGGAGAATTGAGTCATGGGATTGTCGCGTAGGCAGTTCACCAAAGAGTTCAAAATGGCCGCCGTACGACGGCTGGAACAAGGGATTTCGATGGCGGAAGTGGCGCGGGCGTTGGAGTTAAATGCCAACGTGCTGCATCGCTGGCGGCGGGAGTTCCGGCAAGGACCCGGCAACGCGTTTCCAGGGAACGGAAAGCAGCGCTGGTCGGAGGGGCGGATCGCGGAATTGGAGCGGAAGGTCGGCCAACAAACCCTGGAGATTGATTTTTTGAAAGGGTGCTTGCAGCGCATCGAGGAACAGCGGATGCTGCAGGCACTGAGTGGCAGTCCGCGGTCTACCGGAAAATCGAGGAGGAAATCAAAGCGAAGCGGGGCCTGACGGTGAAGCGTATGGTGGAATTGGGCGGCGTGAGCCGCCCCAGCTTCTACCGCTACGATGAGGAGGGCCTGACGAGAGTGGATCGGGACATCGACCTACGCGATGCCATCCAGCGGATCGCCTTGCGGTGGCCCAGTTACGGTCGGCCTCGGATCACCGCCGAGCTAAAACGCCAGAGCTGGAAGGTGGGGCCAAACCGGGTGAGACGGATCATGCGCGAGGATAACCTGCTGTGCGTGCGGAAGCGCAAGTTCGTGGTGACCACAGATTCCAACCACGGCCGGAAGGTTTATCCGAACCTGAAGAGCGCGATGGAATTGAGCGGGATCAACCAGCTCTGGGTCGCCGACATCACCTACATTCGTCTGGAGACTGAGTTCGTGTATCTGGCGGTGGTCATCGACGCGTTTTCACGCCGGGTGATTGGTTGGGCACTAGATCGAACCCTGGAGGATGATCTGTCTATTGAGGCGTTCCGCCTGGCGTTGGAACAGCGGCAGCCCGCTCCCGGCTTGGTCCACCATTCCGATCGCGGCAGCCAGTACGCTTCCCACGACTACACTGATTTATTGAAGGCGCGCGGCTGCCAGATCAGCATGAGTCACAAAGCGAGCCCGTGGGAAAACGGCGGGTGTGAGTCGTGGATGAAAACTCTGAAATACGAGGAGGTGTTCCGGCAGGAGTACCGCGATCTGGCGGAGGCTCGAACCTGCCTGGCGCGGTTCATCGACAAAGTGTACAACCAGCAGCGTCTGCACTCGGCGCTGGGCTACCGGCCGCCTGCGGAATTCGAACAGGCCCTTCTGGCGCAGGCGCACATAGCAGGCCGAATGCCGTAACTTGCATATAGCCCGCCTATCGGCGGCAGTTGTGGAGAAGGCAAAGGCGCCCTTTACCGGGAAACCCTGCAAGCGACCGGATGCTACGTGGGCCGGGTTGTAATCGCCACAGCAGAGTTTGCGCCGATGCCTCCGCTCCATTTACCGGGCTACCCCGGCGGTATTATTTCCGACGGCCATCGGGATGCGTTTTCGGAGGCATGACGGAATCTATCGGTCCGATGTGGTTCAAAAGCAAAACCCAAGAACCCAACCCTGGAACGGGACCAACTGCCTCCCGCCGGTCGGGTACGCCAGGATAAGCCTGGTTGCTCTTGTGAACTGAAAGGAGTTCACCGTGTAAATTGCCTGTTCAGCACGTAGCCGAGTGAGCGCGAGTTCCAGCAATGGGGCTGGCGAACTTGTGAGGCGAACACGCGAGCCGTAACGCAAGTGAATCCGATTCGGCCTCGATAGGAAAACGAAGGTGGCCAGTCCGCCCGACTTGGATGAAGCCAGACAAGACCGGTCGCGAAGCAACAGGCGTATGCAGCGATTCGGACCTTCCGGGGTGGTTGGGGACAGCGCGCGTGAAAAGATCAGCCGAGGAGCCTGGGAGGCCCTGTCGGGTGGAAGCGGAAGCAACCAACGCGTCGCGGGAATACATAACCGTGGGAGCGGCCCGGCAGGGAGTCGGAGAGGCCCATATTAGCTGAGAAGCGGGGTAACGCCCGTGGAGCAAAGGGGCCTTACTGAAAGCATGAGTCTGTAAGAGGAGGAGAAATCCGCTTGGATGAAAGTCCCACTACGGAGACTCGGGCAGCCGCAACAAAGGCGATGCCGGAAACGGTGAAAGAGCCGGGACTGCCGGAGAAAGTTTCTCAACTGAGACAGAAACTGGGCCAAAAGGCCAAGCACGAACCGAAGTTCCGGTTTTATGTGTTGTACGACCGGATCTGTCGGATGGATGTGTTGGAGGCGGCGTGGGAACGGGTGCGAGCCAACAAGGGCGCGCCCGGAGTAGATGGCGTCACAATCGAGCAGATTACGATGTCAGACCAAGGCGCAGCGGGATTCCTGGAAGGGATTCAGAGTTCGCTGCGCACGAAAACCTACCGACCGCAGGCGGTGCAACGCGTCTACATTCCGAAGGCAAATGGAAAGTTGAGGCCGTTGGGAATACCGACGGTACGCGACCGGGTAGTACAAATGGCGACCCTATTAATCCTGGAGCCGATCTTTGAGGCAGATTTCCTGGATTGCTCGTACGGGTTCCGCCCGGGGCGGTCAGCCCACCAGGCGTTGGCGGAAATACGCGGTCATTTACAGGCCGGGTATCAGGTTGTGTATGACGCGGACTTGAAGGGCTATTTCGATTCGATCCCGCACTCCCAGCTTCTGGCGTGCTTGCGCATGCGGATCGTGGACCGGTCGGTCTTGAAGTTGATCCGGATGTGGCTGGAGGCGCCAGTAGTCGAACGGAGTGAAGGACGGGGCGGAGGCAACAAATGGAGCCGGCCGAAGAAGGGAACGCCACAGGGCGGGGTGGCCTCGCCATTGCTGGCGAACCTGTATTTACACTGGTTCGACGCCTTGTTTCACGGTCCGCAAGGACCGGCACGAAGGGCCGATGTCAAGCTGGTGCGTTACGCCGATGATTTTGTGGCGCTGGCGAAACAGATGGGATCGGAAACCATCGAGTTCATCGAATCGCGGCTGGAAGGAAAATTCCAGTTGGAGATCAATCGGGAAAAGACGCGGGTGGTGGACCTGCGAGAGGAAGGGGCGAGTCTGAACTTTCTGGGATATACGTTTCGGTATGACCGCGATCTGAAAGGACGCGATCGAAAATACCTGAATGCGTTTCCGTCGGACAAAGCGGTCCAACGGGAGCGGGAAAAGCTGCGCGAAATGACGAATGGTCATCAGTGCCATAAGCCGATCCCGGTCCTGATTGGAGAGCTGAATCGGCACTTGAAAGGTTGGATGAACTACTTTTCTTTTGGGTACCCATCCAGTGCCTACTGTGAGATCGAACGCTACGTTCGGGACCGTCTGATCCAGCATTTGCAACGACGCAGCCAGCGACCATATCGTCTTCCGAAAGGGGAGCAATGGTTACAGCATCTGGCCAAGTTGGGGCTGATCCGTCTATCGGGAACTGCGCATGTCTGAGGCGAGAGCTTTCAGGAGAGCCGGACGTGGTAAATCTGCATCTCCGGTTCGACGAGGGGAGAGCGGGTCGCGCAGCTTGTGTCGCCTTCTCTCCTACTCTACCCCCGCAACCAAGGTAAAGAACGCGACGGAAGGACCACGCTCTTCTCATCGTCCGCGACGAGTTCCGGCCGGCTATTCCTCGATCGGGTTGGTCGCCACCAGAGCCCGTCTCCGCTTCACCGACGCGATCAGAATAAATCGATTGCCCGATCCGAGGGAACGATTTATCATCGAACGGTAAGCAGTGTCTTAACTGGATGTCTCACCGATCAGGACAAGCGCACCGGCTTAGCGCTACGTCGTGAACACGCCACTGTCCGTTAAGGCATCAGCGGACTATGGCCCAGCTTCGGTGATATCATCTGCCACATGAACGAAGTTGGTCGACGCCGCCGGCTACCTCTCTTCGCGGGATTTGCGCCCCAATCCGCGGCGGCCATTTCCATCCCCTCGGCCCTGGATATCCAGGAAATTCGGCAGTTCCCCGTTCGTGAGCCGGTCTCCCGCAGGCAGTACTCTTTACTCAGAGTCATGACCCGTTCGGGCCTCACAGGCTGGGGCGATTGCCCTTCTCTCGCGAGTGGGGATATCGAAAGGCTGGAATCCGCCTGGATGGGTAAACCAGCGCATACTTACGCTGCGATTGACATTTCGACACCAGGCGGCGGCGCACTCGACATGGCTTTGCTCGATAT
>DATDGT010000184.1:0-41137 GCA_036521975.1 Bryobacteraceae bacterium | reverse complement strand
GGTGGAATCCATCGTTGAAAAGCTGTCACGTTGCAAACAGACTCTGGAAAAGATAGTGCCCGGCTGCACCTCGCCACGGTCACGGAAATCAAGAAGCGGCAAAAACCAATAGTCCAGTTATTTATTGGACACTACACTAGTCACGGCCCTACTCAATCTGCTCGATAACGCCTATAAGTACACGCCCGCCGAAAAACGGATCTCACTGCGCGCCTACCGCGACGGCGCGAGCGTGGTGTTCGCCGTGGAAGACAACGGCATCGGCATCGCTCCGCGCGAACAGAAGCGTATCTTTCGGAAGTTCTATCAGGTCGACCGGAGGCTGGCGCGCGAAACCGGCGGATGCGGCCTGGGTTTGAGTATCGTGGATGAAATCGTGCGGGCGCATGGAGGCTCGGTGCGCCTGCGGAGCCGTCCTGGGCAGGGCAGCACGTTCTTCGTGTGCCTTCCGTGTTGAGGGAGCTTGTTGAAAAACCGTGTTGAAAGACCGCATTCTGATCGTGGAAGATGAACCTGCGCTGGTGCGCGGACTCAAAGACACATTCGCCTCGAAGGGCTTCGAGGTGCTTACGGCCGTGGACGGCGAATCGGGGCTGGAGCTGGCGCTTTCGGCGAATCCGGATCTGATCCTGCTCGACATCATGCTGCCGAGGGTGAACGGCTTCGAAATCTGCCGCACGATTCGCGAGCAGAATCTCGAAATGCCCATTCTGATGCTGACGGCCAAGGGACAGGAGGCCGATATTATCCTCGGCCTGAACCTCGGCGCCGACGACTACATCACCAAGCCCTTTCGCCTGGGCGAGCTATTGGCTCGCGCCAACGCATTCCTGCGGCGCAGCAAGGCAAAACAGACTTCCCTCTACCGCTTTGGCGAATTCGAGTTGAATCTGGCCGCGCACCGTCTTTACCGGCATGGCCGCGAGGTGGAGCTGACGGCCAAGGAATTCAAGCTGCTCGCGCATCTCGCCACCCGGCCCGGCCGCGCGCTCGCTCGGAACGATATTCTGAACGCCGTTTGGGGATATTCCGCGATTGTGACTCCGCGCAGCATCGACCGCTGCGTAGCCACACTGCGCGCCAAAATCGAGCCCGATCCCCACCACCCGGTCTTCATCCAAACCATCCGCGACATCGGCTACCGGTTTGAGCCACCGATGTAGGTTCCGGCCCAGGTCCGGACAGGGGCTAAAGCCCTTGATTCCGGATGTTGTCGCCGGCACGACTGAAGTCGTGCCCTGATACATGGAAGTGCAAGTTGGCGACTGCCTGATACGGGTCCGGTCCAATGCAGTCACCAGGCTTATAATGGAGCGAAGGCTCAACATGAAACTGCTTGCCTGCTGCTTTGTCATTGCTCTGGTTGCTTGTGCGCAGTCGACGCCCGCGCCGAAGCCGGAAGGAAACTCGCCCCAAAAAGCGCCGGAAAAAGTGGCGCTCGACAAGCCGAAGCTCGAAGCTTATTTGCGCTATTTGGAGCTGTGGGTTCCCGACGTGAACGTCAAGATCGACGACCCGAAGCCGCTGAGCGGCATGCCGGGATTCAGCGTAGTGTCCGTTCATCTCTCTTACAAAGCCGCGTCCGTCGATGAGACTTACTACGTCTCCAACGACGGGAAGAAGGTCTTCAAGGGCGACATTTACGATTTGGCGAAGAGCCCCTTTCAGGAGGAGATGGATAAGCTGAACACCGATCGCCAGCCGAGCTTCAACGGCGGGCCCGATACCAAGGTGAAGCTATTGGTCTTCGGAGATTTCGAATGTCCCTATTGCAAAGCGGAAGCGGGTACGCTGCGCCAGCAGGTTCCGGTTAGCTTCCCGGGCAAGGTTCAGGTTTTCTTCATGGATTTCCCGCTCGATTCCATTCACCCGTGGGCACGGCCGGCGGCCATCGCGGCGCGCTGCGTGCTGCGGCAAAGCCGCGACAGCTTCTGGAAATTTCACGACTGGATTTACGACGTTCAAACGGACGTGACGCCCGATAACTTCAATTCCAAGTTGATGGAGTGGGCCGGGAAGAACTCGGTGGACACGGTGCAGCTTGGCCGCTGCATCGACACCAAGGCGACCGAGGACGAGGTGAACCACACCGTGGCGATGGGGCGCGAACTCGGCGTCGACGCGACCCCGACCCTATATCTGAATGGGCGCAAGCTGGTCGATAATATGGCGCAGTGGCAGACACTGCAACAATTGATCACGCTCGAGCTGGATCATCAGGCGAAAGTAGCGGAAGAGGCGGAAAAATGCTGCGTCGTGGATATCCCGCAAGTAGGAAAGAAGAAGTGATAAACAAGGAGTCAGAAGTCAGGAGTCAGAAGTCAGAAGAAAAACCGCGTCGCAGAGGTTTCAGCCTCCGCTGTGCGGCGCTGCTCACCACTCTCGCCTCTCTGGCTTTCGCCGCCCCTCCGCCCCTCGAATCTCAAAACTACCAGGCTCACGTCGCCTATCTCGCCTCACCCGAGCTGAAAGGCCGCTACACCGGATCGCCGGAGCTCGAAAAGGCGGCCACGTATATTGCGAACCAATTCAAATCCTTCGGCCTGAGACCGGCCGGCGGCAAGGATTACGAGCAGCCCTTCACCGTCACGATCAACGCGCATCTGGGCGGCGACAACCGTCTGCGGATGGACGACGCCGGCAAAAAATCCGAGTTGATTTCCGGGCGCGATTACGTTCCCTTCAGTTTTTCCGCTTCCGGCAAACTATCGAGCGGCGTGGTTTTCGCGGGCTACGGCATCACCGCCGCGGACCTGCATTATGACGACTACGCGGGCTTGGACGTAAGAGACAAAATTGTTCTCATTTTGCGCCACGAGCCGCAGGAATTCGACGAAAAAAGCGTCTTCGACGGAAAAGAACTCACCAGCCATTCGGTGTTCGCGATGAAAGCCTCCAACGCCAAGCTCCATGGCGCCCGAGGAGTGATTCTGGTGAACGATATGGCCGCGCATTCCGTCGAATCCGACAAACTGCTGGAATTCGGCAAAGCGACGGGACCCACCGATTCCGGCATCGTGTTCGTGCAGGTGAAGGAAGAGCAAGCTCAGGCGTGGCTGAAGGCGGAAGGGCGCGATCTGCGCGAAATCGAAGCGGGGATCGACAAAGATCTGCAGCCGCGCTCTTTCGCGCTGTCCAAGCTTAAAGTCGATCTGGACGTGGATGTACGGCACGATTCCAAAACCGTGCACAACGTGGCGGCATATTGGCCGGGCGAAACCAACGAATATGTCGTGATCGGCGCGCATTACGATCATTTAGGCCTGGGCGACGAGCACTCGCTCGCGCCTTCGCAGATCGGAACCATCCATCCCGGCGCCGACGACAACGCCAGCGGCACGGCGGGCGTGATCGAGCTGGCGCGCTGGTTTTCGCAAGAGCCCAAACAGAAACGAGGCATCTTGTTTTTGACCTTTGCGGGCGAAGAAGAAGGACTCCTGGGAAGCGAATACTACGTCAACCATCCCATTCTTCCTTTGAAAGACGCCGTGGCGATGATCAACATGGACATGATCGGGCGCATCCGCGACGGGAAGGTGTATGTGAACGGCGAAGGCACTGGCTCGACCCTGGCGAAAATTATCGGCGAAGTGAAGCCGCCGGATGGTCTGCATCTGGATTTTTCGGAAAACCTCGGCTACGGCGGCAGCGATCACATGTCCTTCATGCTGAAGCAGGTTCCGGTGATCTTCTTCTTCTCCGGCTTGCACGGCGACTATCACAAGCCCAGCGACACCCCAGATAAGATCGACGCCCCCGACGCGGTGAAACTTTTGGGCTACGTCGCGCAAGTGACCAGGAAATTGGAAGAGGATGCCGGTCGGCCGCAATACATCCGTTTGTCGGAACCGCAAACCAGCACGGGCAAGAGCGGGAGAACTTCCGGCTACGGGCCGAACTTCGGCAGCATTCCGGATTTCGACGAGCCGCCTAAGGGAGTCCGCTTCGCCGACGTGCGCGACGGCACGCCCGCCGCAAAGGCGGGGCTGCGCGCCGGCGATATCCTGATCGAGTTCGACGGCAAGCCCATCGGCAATCTGTACGATTTCACCTACGCCTTGCAGGCGAAGAAACCCGGCGACCTGGTCGTGGTGAAGGTGCTGCGCGGCAAAGAGACGATCGAAGCGAAAGTGCTGCTCACGGAGCGCCGCTAGGGCTCTTCCCTTAACGCGCACAACGCATTCGCTGTGCGCTATTGAGGCATTTTGACAAGGGGTGGGCGGTAGTGCCCAGCAGGCCGACCCCGTTTATCCTAGAATGATTACCTCAAATGCCCGATCAAAAAGTTGAACGCACCCTCGGGTTCAATACCCGGTCCTTGCACGCCGGCTATTCGCCGGACCCCACCACGCATGCCCGCGCGGTGCCGATTTACCAATCCACTTCGTTCGTGTTCGAGAACTCCGCGCACGCCGCCTCGCTGTTCGCGCTGCAACAGTTCGGCAACATCTATACCCGGATCATGAATCCCACGAACGACGCCCTGGAGCAGCGCGTGGCGTCGCTTGAAAACGGCGCCGCGGCTCTGGCGATGTCCAGCGGTCAGGCCGCCCAGTTCATCGCTTTATCCAGTTTGCTTGAAAGCGGCGATCATTTCGTTTCCGCCAGCACCCTTTACGGCGGCACGTATACCCAGTTCGACGTGAGCTTCCGGAAGTTCGGCTACGACATTACTTTCGTCGAGCCGGACGATCCCGAAAACTTTCGCAAAGCCATCCGCCCGAACACGAAGTGCCTGTACGGCGAAACGATCAGCAACCCGCGCGGCAACGTGCTGGATATCGAGGCCGTGGCCAAGATCGCGCACGAACATAATATTCCGCTTGTCATCGACAGCACCTTCGCTACGCCTTACGTTTGCCGGCCCATCGACTACGGCGCCGATATCATCGTGCATTCGCTGACGAAATTCATAGGCGGACACGGCAATTCCATCGGCGGCATCATCGTAGACGCGGGCAGGTTCGATTGGAGCAAGAGCAAGCATCCGCAAATCAACCAACCCTCCCGCGCGTATCACGGAATGAACTTCAGCGAGGTATTCGGGAATATCGCGTTCATCATCCGCTGCCGAGTGGAGGGTCTGCGCGATCTGGGGCCTTGCATGAGCCCCTTCAACGCCTTCCTGTTCATTCAGGGAATCGAAACGCTCGGCTTACGAATGGACCGGCATCTATCGAATACCATCGCGGTGGCGCAGCATTTGGAAAAGCATCCATTGGTCGCCTGGGTGAAGTACGCGTCTTTGCCATCGAGCCCCTACTACGCGATGGCCAAGAAATACACGCCGCAAGGAGCGGGCGCAGTTTTCTCCTTCGGACTGAAAGGCGGCTATCAGGCAGGCGTGCGCTTCGTGGACAATTTGAAGTTGTTCTCGCATTTGGCCAATGTGGGCGACGCGCGCAGTTTGGTTATTCACCCGGCCTCCACCACGCACCAGCAACTTTCGGCCGCCGAACAGGAATCCGCCGGCGCCCTACCCGAGTTGGTGCGGCTTTCCATCGGTCTTGAGGATCTCGACGATATCCTCTGGGATCTGGATCAAGCCTTAGAGGCGTCGGAGGTTAGCTCCGGCGCCAGTTCTTGAAGCGGGGCGAGGGCAACAGCCAACGGCGGGCGTGGCGGAGTGCCGGGTGTGGCTGGGGGCATGTTTCAGGTATACTGAGGGTGCATTCGCTGTTGGGCGGCACGAACCTTCTGTACGATTCGTTCCGGAAAGAGTATCCATCTCTAAACGTTTTCACTTCGATCCCTCAGCCGTCCTTCCTCCCGATGGCAACGTCGGTCTGTTGGCCAAGCCGAATTCGAAACCTCAGCGAGACAATTTGAACGTACATACAAGGACACCATGAGCAACATTTTCGTAGGCAATCTCAGCTTCCAAACCACGCAGGAGGACCTGCTCACGACTTTTTCCCAATTCGGCAACGTTGAACGAGTCAATATCGTCACGGACCGGGACACCGGTCAGCCCCGCGGCTTTGCCTTCGTAGAAATGACCAACGCGCAGGACGCGCAAACGGCCATCGCTCAATTGAATGGAGCCGAACTGAATGGCCGCGCTCTCAACGTGAACGAAGCGCGGCCGAAACCCACTGGTGGGGGCGGCGGCCGGGGAGGGTTTGGCGGCGGTGGCAACCGGCGAGGACACGGCGGAGGAGGAGGACGCGGATCTCGTTGGTAGATATTTAGCAGTCTGCGGATCACGCGGTTCAAGAAACTGACGGGCCGCAAGAAAGGACGCATATGGCTGGACGTGGACCTCAGTCGCTGAAGAAGCGCCAGAGAGAACAACAACGCAGGGAAAAGCAGCAGGAGAAGCTGGCAAAGCGGTTGGCGCGCAAACGGCAGAGCTCCGAAGCGGGTTCGGACGAGCCGCCCGCTGCCGAGCCGGCCGATCAGATCGATTCAGCCAGTTGACGGCGCCTCGACACTCAGCCCGGCGTCGGAAAGGGCAGCCAAGTAGTCTTCGCGTGTGTTGAGGTTCCGCAACGTGCGGAGTTCCGGGTCAACGGAAAGCATCTCCTCCGGCTGCACGCGGCGGGTGCGGACCTCATCGAACAGGAACACCGGGCGCAATCTGTCTTGTTCCAGCAGCGATTCAATTCGCGGCAATACGGTTCGCCGATAAATCGCCGAAAGTGGGTGTGGAAACCCGTCGATCTCCATCACCGAGATGTCATCGGCGCCCAGCAATTCGATCATCCTCGTCACGAAAGCGGGCACGAGCATGGGCACGTCGCAACTGGTGACGTACGCTGCAGCCACCTCGGGTGGGAGCGCCTTTAGACCCGCTCGCAAACCCTCCAAAGGGCCGCGTTGCTCCTGTTCGTCCACCGCAAGGATCACATTGGACGGCAGCTCCGGCAACCGCTGGTCGCGCGCCGCGACCACAACGATGGGCGCCACCACGCCGTTGAGCACCCGCACGACGCGCTGCAACATCGTCTCCGGCCCGAAGGGCAGCGTGGCTTTGGGAACGCCCATTCGGGTCGATCTCCCACCGCACAACACTATTCCTCCAATCGTCACTCCTCCGATCGGCATACCTTGATCACCCCAGGGCCGCCAATCACGGCATCATACCCAAACCAACCAGCTTTTCCCGCGTGGATGGTTCCTCTAGCAGCGCCCGGAAAGCCACCACTCCTGGCCGTTCCGCTCTGGACCGGGGCACGATGAAATCGTACCGTTCCGATTGAAAAGGTAGAAATCCCAGCCCCGCATTCCGTGCAATTGTATCGAGCGTCATCCCCCAATCGGCGCGACCCTGAAGCACGGCGGCGGCGACCGCATTGTGGTTGCGCGGCTGTAAGGCGTAGCCGCGCGGTCTCGCGCCGCTTAGCAGGCGATCGATCAGGACGCGCGTCCCACTCCCCTGATTCCGATTCACCATCACGCACCCGGGGTCGCGAATCGCAATCGCCATCGCTTCTTCCACCGTCCGCCCTTCAAATCGAGGGTCACCTTTACGGAAGACGATTCCTTGTAGACGCCCGTAGCCGGGTATGAGGTCCAGCGCCGGAGTCAGGAACGGACGATTGTATTGGTTGGTAAGCGGATCCAACAGGTGAACGCCCGCCAAATCGCATTCTTCACGTTTGGCGGCAAGCAATCCGCCGGTGCTTCCGACTGCCAGGAACTTCGATTTCACCCGCCGCCGCTCCAGCTCTCCTAACAAGTAGTCGAGCGCGATGCAATGACTTCCGATCACCACCAGATCCGCCAACTGGAGATCGCGGCTGAGAAGCTGGACATCGATGCTGGCGCCCGCTGAGACGATCTCCTCGTGCCGGCCGATCGTGGCGAAGCCATCTGCCCGACTGAACGCCGTTACGCTGCCGGAGCCTTGGCCCATGGGGTAAGCGGCCAGCGAGCTTGCGCCGTCGTCTCCCGTGGTCTCCACCAATCCAACCAGCAGATACTCGGTTCGTCCGATTTCGCTGTTCACTTTGACTGCCAGTCTGGCGGATTCGACCGTCCTCTCTTCGGCATCGCGGCCTGCCAGCAGGCGAATCACCGGCGCGACGAACTCGTGAAAGGTGAAAATCGCGGAGGTGGGAAAACCTGGAAGCACCACTACGGCACGGCCTCCGGCCGACGCAAGGCAGATCGGCTTGCCGGGCTTGAGCGCGACTCCATGGGCGACAATGCCAGGATTGGCCAGCTCGGCGACCACGCGGTAAGACACGTCGCCCGCACCCTTGCTGGTCCCTCCCGAAAGCAGAACCACATCGGCAATTTCCAGAGCGTGCGTGACACGTTCGCGGAGCGCGTCAATGTCGTCGTGGACGATGCCCAGCCGGAGCGGTTCGCCGCCCAACTCGCGGACCGCGTCCGCCAGCACCTGGCCGTTCGAGTCGTAAACCCTGGCCGGCTGCATCTTATCGCCGGGGGCGATGATTTCGTCGCCGGTGGAGAGGATCGCAACCACCGGCTTGCGCCATACCGTTACTGAGGCGACTCCGATGGCGGCCAGCACGCCCGTATCGCGGCTGGTCAATTGCCGGCCGCCGCGCAGCACCGTTTCACCGCCAGTGATGTCGGTCCCTGCAAAGGACACACCGGCGCCCGCGGTGACGGAACGCGAAACGCGAAGGCAGTTCCCGCGCGCTTCGGTGTGCTCCACCATGACGACGGCGTCCGCTCCGCGCGGGACCATACCGCCCGTAGCGATCGCTATCGCGGTTCCAGGCTCGATGACCGTTTGGGGGACAACGCCGGCATGGATCTCCTCCGTGCCGAGCCGTAGAATGCGAGGGACTTCCTCGGACGCTCCGAACGTGTCTTCCGCGACCACCGCAAAGCCATCGACGTTCGATCGATCGAACGAGGGCACGTCCACCGGCGACACCACATCCGCCGCCAGCACACGCCCCAGCGCCGAATCGAGCGCCACGGTTTCGGTTCCAAGCGGCGTGCAATCGATGGCTGCCCGAAATCGCCGCTCTGCTTCATCGCGATCGAGGACCTGGAGGAATTGTTCCTGCTCACCCATACAGCCACACAGGCACCTCGCTGCCAGCGGCGAAACCTTCGCTGTCCTCGTCAATGATGACGAACCCGTCGGCACGGGTCGTCGAAGAGAGCATCGAAGCGCCACCGATCGCGAGCGGTTCAACGGCTCCGTTCTCCATCCTCACGCGCGCGTAGTCGAGCCGGCCGATCTGCGAATTGATCTTGCGAGTCAACTTGGCCTGGACGGAGCGATAGGGCCAGTTCTTGGCGCGTCCGCCCAGCGTCCGAACCGCGCGTCCGCCGAAGAAGTCGTAGCCGCACAGGCACGAAACAGGATTGCCGGGAAGCAGTATGATCACGCGCCTATCGATGCGGCCCAGCCCCGTAGGACTGCTGGGTCGCATGGCGATTCCGTGCACGGCCAGCTCACCGTACTCCGCGACAAGGGTGGGCGCCAGATCCTCAACACCCACGCTTGAGCCTCCGGAAACGATCACAATCTCCGCCTCCGTGTGCAGAGCGTCTTCCCCCTGCGCGCGCAGCGCGTTCAGGATCGCATCGCGATCGTCAGGGACCAGACCGGGGAAGTCGACCAACCCTCCATCCCGTTCGATGAGCGCCGCAAGCATAGGTCCGTTCGCATCGGCGATCCGAAAACCATGAGGACGGGATCCGGATGGCAGCAGTTCGTTTCCGGTCACCACCAAACGTACTTGCGGCCGCCGCACGACCGGGATCTCCGCCTGCCCGATGGAACTGAGGACCCCCAGATCCTGAGGCCGCAATATCCGGCCAGCTTCGAGCACCGTCGTCCCGCGAATGATATCCTCGCCGCGCCGCCCCACATTTTTTTCAGGAGAGACCGTCGCCAGAGCGCCGACGCGCACCCAGCCGCTGTCACCGTTCTCCGCGTCACTGTCCTCCGTTTCAACCCATTCGGCGGGAAGCACAGCATCGGCTCCGGGCGGCATGGGCGCCCCGGTCATCACGCGAACCGCCTCACCCGACCCAACGGAACCTTCGAAGCCGCGGCCGGGCATAGCGTCTCCGATGACGGTCAGCGGCAGGCGGCTGTAAGCCGAGGCGCCCTCCGTGCTATCGGCAACAACCGCATAGCCGTCCATCGTGGCGCGGTCGAATCCCGGCACATCCACGTCGCTCACGATGGAGGCAGCCAGTACCCGGCCACAGGCGGCCTGCAGCGATATCGTCTCGGCGCTCAAGGGCCGGGTCTGCGCGTCCAACCATTCGAGGGCTTGCTGTACTGTGTGACGGCGCGCAAATCCGCGCATGCGCACGTCTTCTGTTGCTCCTCGAACGGGGTGCCGCAAAAAATCTGCCCTTGCTTTCATCGTACTTTACGGGTTGGTCTTGACCACCCTGGAGTTTCTACATTTCGTGCAGTTGGGTTGGGAAAGATGGTGGCATAGGCTTTAGCCTGTGAATTGATCCTGGAAATGAAATTTTTGAATCAGATGGAGGCAGAATGAACCAGATGAAACGTTTCGCCGCGATCTACTTTGCATGACAAGGCTACTTTGCATTGAAAAGTCTTTGCTGAGAAAAGGCTTCAATGGGGCCGCGATCAATTGATCGCGGACGGGGTGGTCTTGACCACCCGCCGCAGCGATTCCGGAAGCTTTGCGAGGTCCGAAGGGCTAACGAATGCAGGTGAAATCGGGTCGGGACCATATTCTTTTAATGCCGCGGTCCCGGCTGGGCTCAACAATAGTTCGAGAAACTTGATCGCATTCTGCTTGTGCGGAGCGTCCTTTAACATCGTGATGCCCCACATGAGCCGCGCGCCTGGAACCGCAATCGTACGGGCGCTGCGCGGAGTCCCTAGGCCCGGCAAAACCACGACCGCGTGCCGGTGATAATAGTCGTCTTTCGCGGGGTCGGAAAAGTTGAGATCGTCCGGCAGGTCGACATATTGGTAGTCCGGATTCGAAGCCGCGGTCGCCCGAGCGTTGTGTTCGTAGGTGAACTGAAAGTCGAACTGCTTGCCGAGAACCGCTCCCGAATTCGAGCCCATGATGACAAGATGTTCGAGCAGGTTGTTATAGAGATTGGGCTTCTTGTAAAAATCCTCGGCGAGCTGAAAAATCATGGGAGCTCGATACGCACCGGGGTCGAGGAACCAGTTGCCGCCTCCGATGGCCACTCCAGGCATGGTCAGGGTTTCGTACCAATTCGCCGTTGCCTTTGGAATCGAGTCCGGAGGGTGAAACGGAGCGCTGCCGGGTGCGGCGATCGCGGGCAATTTCTTCGCCGTCAAACCGCTGGGCGAATACGCCAGTACCATTCTGCCGTGAGCAAATACCACATTGAAATCCGCATAACCCGCCGGCTTCATGAAAAGATCGATGTCCAGGTAATCGGCCGGCGCGTACAAATCACATGCCTGGCCTCCCGCTGTAATCTGTCGCCCCGCGTCCACACTGCCCATGGCTTGATCCTTCACTTGAATGCCGGTTTGACAAGTGAAGGTCTTCTCCAAGGGCTGGAACGCACGCGTCAGACTCCCTGCCCGATAAATGATCAGTTGTTGGTTGGAAGACGCCATACAGTTTTGGGTTTGAGCGGCAGCCGGCAGCGCGAGCGGCAATAGGGAGATGAGAAGGATCGCGGCTGTCGACACAATGACTCCTTTAGAACGCGTACCGAATCGATGCCGTGAGCAGCCGGGGCTCGCCCAGATGCGCGAGATAGCTCCCGGTGCTCTGCCCCGTGATGCTCCCCGGTCCCAACGTCGACCAGTAGTGGACATCCGTGGCGTTATTTGAGGTCACCCGGAAGGTGGTGGGCTTGCCGGCGATGCGAGTGGTGTACCGGACGCCGAAATCGAATAGATTGTATTGCGGCGTGTACTCGCTGTTGATGTCGTCGATTGCCCTGCGTCCCACATGTTGCCAATCGAAGTTGAAGAACAACCCGGTCCATCGAGGTACGCGATACTCAGCCAGAATGTTCGATTTGTAGTCCGGAATTCCCACAAAGTTTTTATCGTTTGTCGCGGCGATGCCTGTGTTGTCCAGCTTCGGATTCAGCACCACCAAACCACCCGTCAGCATCAGGCGGTCGAAAACCCGTCCGGAAAGCAAGGTTTCGATACCGTAGTTAACCTGGTTGCCAGTGATTTCGTACGTTTCGCAATTCGACGTTCCCGACTGAGCCCCGCAGACCGGATTGACGATGCCTTCCGCATAGTTGGCGAACGGACGCTCCAAGCGGAACAGGGCGGTGGAGAAGTTGATGCGGCGCAAGCGCACTTTGTAGCCAATCTCCCCTTCCTTGCTGCGGTAGGGAGGCAGCGCGTCATTCGCGTTCACGATAACGGTGCTGCCGCTGCTCGCTGCCGCGACATCCGGCGCTTGAATGCTATCGACAAACGTGGCGTAGACTGTCATGTCTCCACGCAGTTTGTACATGACGCTGGCCGTCGGGCTCACGCCCTGGGAGACGTAGCCGCCGGGAATCCAGGTCCTCGAATAGCCTGTCGCCGCAGTATCCGTGTAACTGTCCGTCCAGGTCCAATCCTGGCTCGCGCCCAGGCGCACGATCCACCGCTGGCCAAGAGTCATCTCGTCGCTGAAACTAAAACCCTGCTGCCGGATGATGCTGGACCCATAGATGCCCGTGGACGGGCTGGTCTTCGCATAAGAAAAGATGCCCGAGGGAGGCACTATGTCAATCTGGGGATCAGAGATGTTTGCCTCGCAGACACCTTGAGGCGTGTTCTCCGTGCACAGAGCAGTTTTGGCAGGACCGGTGACCGCCGAGTAGGAGGCGAACCGGTAGCCTGTGGTGCCCGCCACCACGCTGTGGCGGATAAAGCCTGTGCGGAATTTTCCGGTCAGATAGGCCAGATCGCTATCGACATGGAAACGGGGCGCGAGCGACGAGAATGCATTCGCCAGGTAACTCTTGTAGTCGCCGTTGTTATCGACCAACTGGTTTACCGCTGTGTTGATGTTGCGGTCGGCGAGCTGATCGAGGCCCCCCACGACGAGTTGCCAATTCTGATTGAAGGAATGCTTCATCCGCACCTCGCCGATCTTGGACGTAAGATCCACGCCGGAGAACGACTGTCCGTAGCCGGGCGTCGTCGGATCGGGCGCCTGTTCCGGAATAAGGATGCTCTTTGAGCCGGGATCAAAGAGAGGGGTCGTCGTGGGCGAATACGCAAACCAACCGGGATAGCCGTGCTGAAACAGGTTGTAGTAACTGTAGTTTCCTTCGATCACCGTACTGGAAGTGACGCGGACATCGCCGGCGACAGCCGCCAGTTGACGCCGGAGCTCGCTATCGTTGACGTAGCCTTCGCCCGCGCCTAACAGCAGATTCGAGCGGAGACCGAACATCTTGTTCTTGCCAAAGCGGCCGCCCACGTCCGTGTGAACGGTTCCGATGCGATCGCCTTCATAGTCCAACTCGATTTCACCGCGCCATTCCTCGGTGGGGCGCTTGGTCACAAAGTTAAACATGCCCGACGGGTTCGCAGGTCCGTACAGCGGTCCGGCGAGCCCGCTCAATACCTCGACTTGTTCGTATTCCTCAAGAGCGGAAGGCGTGGTGACGGCGATGCCCATTCCGTCTTTGCGGTCATTCTGCATGTTGCTGCCTTGCATGCCGCGGCTCTCGGGTCGCAGAACCTCCGGTCCTTGCATCTCTTGAAACGAAGCCGTGGGGAGATATTTGGCTGCTTCTTTGAAGTTTCTCGATTGCGTGTCGTCGATCAACTGCCGTGAAATGATGTTCACCGAGTACGGCAGATCGAGAACGGGGGTTGTTCCCAGGGGTCCACCCGCTTCCACGTTGTCCACGCGATAGGCGTTCTCTACGCTACCGGAAACCTCTACCGTCTGCGCGACGGGAGCAAGCGTTAGCGCGAAATCGAATTTGACCGTTTGTCCGGCCACGACGTTCAGCTCCGGACTGACGTTCGATTGAAACCCTTTAACATCTGCCTCGACTACGTAGGCGCCGGGAGGGACCGACGGGAACAAGTACACGCCGCGATCGTCCGTGACGACGGTGATCTTTGACTTGGTGATCTGGGACTTCGTGACCTGGCTGGTGAGCGCGATGCGCGCGCCGGGAATTATGGCTTGGGCCGGGTCCACCACAGTCCCTGTGATAGACCCGGCCTCCGAGGGGGACTGCGCCAGCGCCGGGAGCACGATCAATATGCACTCCACTGCATATATTGCGGGAAACTGACGCATGAATTTAGTCAATGTCCAAGCATACACGGTAAGTTCGATTTGTGGAATATGATACGCTCTTCATATTGATTCGCATCGAAATTGAACCAGTGTGGCGCTTTCAGCGCGACGGCGCTCCTGCGCCTCCCGCCGTGATGCTCGATCTGTTAAACGATATCCGGGTGACCGGAAAGATCACGACGGCCGCCAACAGGGCGAACCTATCCTACCGGCATGCCTGGAACCTCATCGAGAAATGGTCGGGCTTTTTTGGCGTGCCGCTGACGGAGCGGAAACAAGGCATTGGCACCAGCCTGACCCCCTTCGGCGAAAAACTGGTGTGGGCCGGGCAACGCCTTCAGGCGCGACTGGGGCCTCAACTCCAGAATCTCGCGCAGGAGCTCGAAACCGAGATGAACCAGCTTCTCCCTCCGGCTCCATCCATTATTCGCGTCCATGCAAGCCACGGGTTCGCGGTTTCAAAACTGAGGGAGATACTGCTGCGCGAAAAAAATCTGGGAGTGGATCTACGATACGTGAGCAACCAGAATTCTCTCGTATCGCTCGCTCACGATGATTGCGATCTGGCGGGGATGCACCTTCCTCAAGGTGAATTGCGCAAGCCAAGTATCGCCGCCATCAGGGGCCGGCTGACTCCGAGCGTTCACCGGATCATCAGTTTTGTGACTCGTGAAATGGGCCTGATGGTCCAGCCTGGAAATCCCCTTGGTATCGTATCCCTCGATCGGTTGCTCGACCCATCGGTCCGGTTCGTCAATCGCGATCCCGATTCCGGAACTCGTCTGCTTTTCGATCAGCTTTTGAACCAACTGAACCTCGATCGATCGGCGATTAACGGCTACGAGCATGCGGAATTCACTCATGCGGCCGTCGCCGCTTACGTGGCCAGCGGCATGGCGGATGTGAGCTTCGGCGTCGAGGCAGCGGCCCGCCAGTTCCATCTCGATTTCGTTCGGCTGGTCACCGAGGATTATTTCTTTGTCTGCCGCAAATCGTTTCTGGAGACGGAGGCCATGAAGCGCGTCCTGGAGATTATCAGAGGCGAGGAATTCCAATCGGCTATTTCCCGTTTGCCGGGATACAAATGCGTGGATACGGGATGCGTTAGGACCCTTTCGCTGGTTTTGCAGAACTTCCGGTAGAAAACGGCTTACGATCCCACGCGGTAGCCGGGACGACAGAATCCGCTGGGACGTTGCCGCCAAAACCGGGCATTTGTTAAGATGGTTGCACCGCTGGTGTTTTCCAAGCGCTCCCCGTGGAGCTAGCCACGCCCAGTTGTGACAAGGCAGCAGATCTGGAAAGAGAAGGCGTGGTCCCGTATGCGCGCGCAACTTATCCCGTCAATTCTTGTTGTCATTGCCCTAGGTGACGCGGCGGACGCGCAATTCAAGGAGATCGGGCCGCCTCCACTATCTCTGCCCGCGGCGCGCGAACGAATTAAGACATTGCTCGCAAAAGTAGATCCCGGCAATCGCCAGGAGACAATTAAGACGCTTTCCGACTTCGCGGTTTGGTATCGGGATTTGCTCGATGAAGAGCTGATCGCTTCCTGGAAGAAGGGAGACAGGGCAAAACTCACGGGACTGATGGCGCCGTTAGCCGACTCACCCGTGGCCGTCGGAGTGGTCGAGTT
Source organism: Bryobacteraceae bacterium (assembly GCA_036521975.1). Classification (GTDB taxonomy): domain Bacteria; phylum Acidobacteriota; class Terriglobia; order Bryobacterales; family Bryobacteraceae; genus Palsa-187. The sequence goes on along the minus strand of DATDGT010000184.1, from coordinate 25,315 downwards.
CTCATGGCGCCAGGCACGGCAAGCCACGTTCAGTCCCGATTATGAGCCGACGCTGGAAGACCTGATGTATCGCTATCCGGACAGCGTCAAGCCCTTTCTCGACGACCTTCTCGCCTTTGCATCGACTGGCCGGCCCGCTCTCGATTTGTCGCCGCCGGAGGCTGAGACCGTTTGCAGGATTCTGCTGGATCTTCCCGACATACGGACCTGGAAGAAGGGCGCTTTGCAGATTCTGCCGCATTATCGCGAGGTCACCCAGGCTCTTTTGGATCGGGACCTTCGTGGGGACAATCAAGCTAAACGCGACCAAGCCACGGTCTGGCTGGCGGATCTTAAAAAAGCAGACCCGGCGTTCGACTTGCGCGCTAGCGCGGCAGACACGCCGCACCAACTTCTTCAACCGGAACCCGCCCGGAATGTACGGAACCCATCATCCGTGCCCCGCGTGGCGAATACGAGGCCGACGATACTGAGCGCGCCAACGTCGCCAGGCGAGACAACGGCGAGTGGCGTGTACCAAGTTGGCAACGGAGTGTCCCCGCCGACTGTGGTCTCTCATCAGGAGCCAGAGTATGCCGAATTGGCTCGGAAGCTGAGCATCGAGGGTTGGGTGACGGTGAGCATGATCATCCAACCCGATGGAACGGCGACAAACTTCAGGATCACGAAATCCGTGGGCTATGGATTGGATGAGAAAGCCATCGAGGCGGTGCGGAAATGGCGATTCAAGCCGGGGTTGAAGGATGGAGCTCCGGTCCCGGTCATGGCTAGCGTCGAAGTGAACTTTCGGCTGCCTCCACGCCCGCCGGACCACTGGTACTTCTCCGGCCCGATCCTTTTCGCCCCCGAGGCCGGGCTTAAGCCGCCGGTCCTAAAGGATGCCACTGTGCCTGCCGATCCCGCTGGCGATGGCTCGAAAGACAGGCTCACCTTCGAATTCACAGTCAATTCGAAGGGATCCGTAAAGAATGTTCGCTTTGTCGATGGGCCTACGTCACTCGCTCAGATGTTTAGCCGCAGCCTTGCCACTTGGAAATTCCAACCCGCCATGAAGGACAATCGACCCGTCGAGGCGATGGGCAGGGTGACCTTTGTTAAAGGGCTCGGAGACCAGGCTGTAAGCGCTTCGCCAGCCCTGCCGCCTTTAAGCGGTGCTCCCGCTGCGGGACGGGCGCCGTAGCCCAAGGCTGAAACGGCTCCAACCGAGCTTTAGAGAAACTCGCGCACAACGGACTCGCCGGGCGCGGCCCAGTCCGCCGAGTTTCTCATTCGTTGACGCCCCGCCCGGCGGCCTGTGCGCTCTCGAGCAAGCTCAACGCCGCCATGCTCTCATGGGGAGCTATCGTCTCAGTGGAAGTGCACTTTGGCATGCAGTAACCGGCAGGACTACACGTCGCCGCCGCCCGCGCGAGAATGAAAGTGGAATGCGGACGCTGGTGCGCGTTTTGGCGATCGGGTTTTCCGCCGTGATTGTCCTGCTGGTGGCGGCGGCGCTGATCGGCGTGAACAACGCGCGCTCCAACGAGGCCAACGCGGCCAACCTCGTTTACGATCAGCTCGTTGTCGCGCGCCTGCTTGACGACGTCGAACGTGAGCAGGAAGTCCTCAACACCATCTTTTATCGCCTCACGCGCACCCCGGAGATCGTCGATCGCGACCGCGTGCTCGAAGACCTCGATCGAACCGATCGTGAAGTAGAGGACCTGGCCAAAAACGCCCGCACGGGTCCGGCGGCCGACGATTGGTCGCAGCTTTATCGAGCGATCCGCGGATTCTCCCTGGAGGCCCGGTGGTTGCTTCGGCAAAAAACGGTCACGCCCGACTCCTCGCGCGATCTTTTCATTCTCCACGAGGAGGTGACCGCCGAGGTCGCCAAGCTGGTGGATCTGAGCCAGCAGCGCGGAATCGCGACCTTGAAGCGCATCAATAGCCGCACTGACCGCTTGGGGGCCGAGACTTGGGCGTTGGTGGGCGGCTGTCTCGCCGTCGCCTTGGGCTGCGCCTTTTTCACCGTGCGCATCGCCGCGCGAGTCTTCCGGAAAATGGAGGTGCAAGCCAGCGAGCTTTCGCGCGTCTCTTTCCGTATGCTGGAGCTTCAGGAATCCGTAGCGCGGCGATTTTCCCACGAGCTGCACGACGAGTTAGGAGGATCACTCACCGCCATCAAGACCAATTTGGCGGTGCTGGCCGCCAACGGTTTGGAGTCCGGCGCTCGAGCCCGGCTGGAGGATTGCAATAAGCTAGTCGACGAATCCATCGCGAACGTTCGCGAGTTGTCACAGCTCCTGCGGCCGACGATCCTGGACGATTTCGGATTGGATGCCGGACTGCGCTGGTTGATCGAAAGATTCCGCGAGCGCACCGACATTGCGGTCGATTACTGCACGGAATTCCAAGGCCGCCTGGCCGATGAAACCGAGACACATCTCTTCCGGATCGTGCAGGAGGCGCTGACCAATATCGCGCGACATTCCGGTGCGACCGAGGTGGCGATTCATCTGCGCGCGAGCGATGGCCGGGTGATGCTGACGCTCTCCGATAATGGGCGGGGCATCGCGCCGGGCACTCGCCCCGGCATGGGTCTGTCAGGGATGCGCGCGCGCGCCCGAAGCGCCGGAGGCGAGTTGACGTTCGCTTCCGTCCCGGGAAAGGGCGTCCGCATAGAAGTATGGGCACCGCAAAAGGCAGAGACGGAGGCGGCGCAAACGATCGAGGCCCAATGATCCGGATTCTGCTAGCGGACGATCATGCGCTGGTGCGGCAGGGTTTCCGCATGATTCTGGAGGCTCAACCGGACATGGAAATCGTCGGTCAGGCGGGCAACGGGCGGGAGGCCGTGGAATTGGCGGGGAAGCTGCATCCCGACGTGGCCGTGATGGATGTGGCGATGCCGGAGCTGAACGGCATCGAGGCGACGCGCCGCATCGGCAACATTAGCCCCCGGACGCGCGTGCTAGCCCTCAGCATGCACAAGGACTCCGTGTACGTTCGGGAAATCCTGCGCGCGGGCGCGCGCGGTTATCTGCTGAAGGATTCCGGCGACGCGGATCTGGTGGCGGCTGTGCGGGCCGTTGCGAAGGGAGACGGCTATATCAGCCCTAGCGTCTCCGACGGCGTACTTTCCGATTATCGCCGCCATGTGAGCGATCCTCTGGATCTGCTCACCAGCCGCGAGCGCGAGGTTTTGCAGATGATCGCCGAGGGCAAGACCAACAAGGAGATCGCCGCATCGCTGAATCTCAGCGTTTACACTGTGGAAGCGCACCGCGGACGGGTGATGGAGAAACTCAATCTGCACTCGACCGGCGAGTTGGTGCGGTTCGCGCTGAGGAACGGGCTGATCGATTGACGCGGCCAGTTGCTGAGGTTTTCTGACTACCCCCGGCTTCAGGCCGAAGCGTGGAGTCTTGCCTCTAAAATAAAAGCTCGCAATTGATCGTTTCAGGTACCTATCGGCGCGCGTTATTCGCAGGTCGTGGAGGCCGGAAGCGTGGTGTCGCCCACCGGGATCGTGACCACGTTGCTGGTGTAAATGTCCTGCGCGATGGTGAGCTGGGCCACCGTATTGGGAGGAGTGTCGGGGTTCAGCTCCAGCACCACCTCATAGGTGCCGATACTGCCGGTGAGTACGCCAGCCGAGATTACGTTCGCGGTCTTTTGGTTCGCCAGCGAGGAAACAAACACGTTAGCGTTGGTCGGCTGAGGGCCATTATACGGAGTGCCGTCCAGCACCGACACCAGGCTTCCGTCGGGGCCATCCACTAATCCCAGGCCGGTGGCGAAAATATAGAACGTCTCGCCGGGCTGCGCGGGATTGGCCTGCGTGATGGGCGCGCCGGCGCGATTGGCGCAGCATAACACGGTGTTGGAAAGCCCCAGCGACAGCTCCGGAGAAAGTCCGGCGTTGTTAGTGCTGGAGGTAGACACCGGAATTCCGTTGCCCGCCGGCCCTTCCACTTTCGCCCGCAGTAGAATGCGCGTGTAAGCGGCGCCGGCGAGTGCGTAGACCCGCTCCCCCGGATTGTCGTTGATGAGAGCGATCAGCGCGTCGCGGACCGTGGTGAGAGTGTCGGTGGCCTGCACGGTGTAACTATAGGAGCGGTCTTCGATGGTGACGGTGCCGACATCGCTGGCCTGAATGGATCCACTGATGGTGATGGTGTCCGTGGCATTGCTCGAGCTGTGATAGGCGTAGGCTACGCGCGGGTCCATTCCCGGCTCCGCGAAAATGCCCGGATTCTGAAGGTCGATCGGGACTCCCACGGCGTTGGTTACGGTCACCGAGCCGTTGGAATGCACCGTCCGCACATAACCGCTGACGCTGTTGACAGGGGATACTTCATAGGGCATCTGCGCGTTCACCTGCGTCGGTGAGACGAAAAAGATCGGCGAGCGAATGCCGTCGAAGTACACTTGCACTCCGCCTAATTCGATAGGCAGATTCATCGTCGGATCCGCGGAAATGGTGGAGTCGGCGAGATTGCTGCCGAAAATGCTGACAATGGTGCCGGGAGCGATGACGGTGGCGTTCTCCCCACCGGCCAGCGAGGAGCCGCTGGCGGTCGCGGTGATTCTAGCGCCGGCGGAAACGGTGGCAGAGTAGGTGATGTTGTTTCCGCCCGTGCCCCCTTGCCGCGCGATCAGTTGCACTTGATCGAAGGTGGACTGAACCGACGCGATCACATTGGGATCGCCCGCTAAGTTATTGGAATTGTTGATCAGGTTGACGATGTTTTGAAGAATCGTCGCGATGGTGTCGGTGGCTTGAACGGTGTAGGTGTAATTGGTGCTGTCGATGGTGATGGTAATGGCGTCGCCTGCCTGGATCGCTCCGGAAATGGTCACTCCTCCGGAGGCGAAGACCTCGAGGCTGGCCGCGTTGCGAATGCCGTTGACGGGCAATTCAAGGGCGCTCGGAGTGAAGACGAGAATGCGCCGATCTTGGGGATCGGCCGCGTACAGGTTGGTTCCGTCCCAGGCAAGCGATGTGGGCCCGGGGATGACGTTGGCGGCCGACTGACCCAGCAAAGGGCTGAACAGGGTGGTCGTGCTGGTCTCCGCGTTGGCGTACTCGTCAGTCTGGCCGAGCACTGCGTCCGCTTCCGTCGCGTTTTGCGTAGGGATGGTGTTGTAAACCAGGATGCGATCGTTTCCGCCGTCAGCCACGTACAGGTGCTGACCGTCGGAGAGCGCGAAGCGGGGATAATCCATGGTTTTTCCGCAGCGCGCCGCATATTCGATATTGCCGCTCGAGTCCAGCACGGGTTGGCCGTTGGACAAAACCTGGGGGCAGAGTTCGGTGTAATCGTTCGCAATGGCTTTCTGAAAGTTGAGTTGACCGAGCTCCACGTCCGCCGGCACGTTATTGCTCGTGGGTATCGCATTCCAGATCAAAACGCGGTTGTAGCCCAGATCGGCCACGAACAGGCGGACGCCGTCGGTAGTCACCGAGACCGGATTGAGCATCGTGTTCTGCGCGGCCGTCAGATCCGCGCAACAGTCCACCACCGGAATCGGAATAATGGAGTTGAAGTCCTTTTGGCCCAGCACCACGTTGGCGGGTTGATTGTTCTGGGTAGGAATCGAATTCCAAATCATGATCCGATTGTTCTGCGTGTCGGCGACATACAGCTTCCCGTTCTGCACCCACACGCCCTGAGGCGCCCGGAAACTGGAGGCGTTCACCGCGAGGTTCTGAATCGTGGTGAAATTAGGCTGGCCCAGAACCACGTCCGCGGGTTGGCCGTTGGTGGTAGGAATCGTGTTCCAAATGAGCACGCGATTATTTTCCGTGTCGGCCACTACCAGGATGCGTCCGTCGGACGCAACGGCCGTGGGGGTGCCCATGCCTGTCTGGGAGGTGTGAGCATTCGTGCTGGTGAAATTGGGCTGGCCTAAAACCACGTTGGCCTGGCCCACGCAGACGGGACAGCTCCCGCTGTAGGCCGGGATCGAGTCCAAAGGCTGGGGCCACACCTGCGAGGCGTTATTGAACACCAAGACGCGGTTGTTGTTGGGGGTGTAGCCTTCGCGATTGCCGTCGGCGATGAACAGCGTGTCGCCGGCGAAGGCCAGGCCGGCTGCGGAGCCCAACAGAGTATTGGAGGCTCCCGAATTTTGGGCGGTGAAAGTCTGTTGGCCCACCACGAGCCGTGCGCCCTGTCCCGTAATAAAGGGTTGAGCCAGGCCCAAGGCGGCACAGAGTGAAAAAAGCGCACAAGATCGAAGCATGCGAGCAGGTGTAAGCGAGTTGACCATCAGTATAACAATGCGATTGACGCTTTTGGGGCCAAGCAAGTTCCATTCCACAGCATCGAACGAGCGCCATTGGCAACCACCCGTGAAGACGCCTGGAGGGCGGGCTTCAGCCCGCGCGAGGCTTTAGCCTCGCTTCCCCGAGCGGGACTCAAGTCCCGCGCGGACTAAAGTCCGCCCTCCAAAGAGCACATAACTGCTAGTGTAGTGGCATGCAGGCAGTGGGGCGGGCAACCTTGCCCGCCCAGTCCGCCCCGGTGAGCTGGGCGCGCTGGGCTTTCTATCTGACCGGCGCCGCAGCCGTCACGACGGAAATCTCCATCGCGGCCTTTCAGATCCTCATGGGGATGGCGCTCGCGGTTCTCATTGCCTCTCGCGCTGCCCGCGGGGCGGCCCGAGTGAAATTCCGCTGGCCAGCCGCCGCGACTCCGCTGGCCGCATGGATGGCGTGGACGCTGGTATCGCTCGTGGCGCATGGACAATTCCACGCCGGATTTCCGCAGATCAAGAAGTTCTACGTGTATCTGATGCTGTTCCTCGTAGCCGCCGCCGTTCGAACTGTGGGCGACGCCCGCAACATCGTGGTGGGATGGGCCGTCGCGGCGAGCCTTTCGGCGGCGTGGAGCATGGAGCAGTTCGCCAGAAAATTCCATGCCGCGCGAGTCGCGCATGTGAACTTCTACCTCGCTTATATCGGCGCTCGAATCACAGGATTCATGGGCCATTGGATGACCTTCAGCGGACAAATGATGATGGCTCTACTGCTGATTCTGGCGCTGCTCCTGCTTTCGCGCGAACCGCAGGGAAAACGGTGGCTGGGCATCTGGCTCATTGGGGCGGCCTGTCTAGTAGCGGCGGCGCTACTCGCGGCTGAGACGCGCAGCATGTGGGGCGGAGCCGCCGCGGGCGCGGCCTATCTGCTCTGGTTTAAGCGGCGATGGCTGATTATCGCCATCCCGGTCACGCTAGGCGTGGTGCTGCTGACGAATCCTTTTGATGCGCGCGAGCGCGTGATCTCCATTATCCGCCCGCACGGCGAGGTAGACTCCAACGACCATCGCGCGCTACTACGTCGCGTGGGATGGAAGATGATCGAGGCGCATCCCTGGGTCGGGTTGGGGCCCGAGGAAGTGGGACCCAACGTCGCCCGCTACATTCCCGCCGATGTTCCGCGGCCTCTGCCCGACGGATACTACGGGCACCTTCACAACATCTATTTCCACTACGCGGCTGAGCGCGGCCTGCCGGCCCTTGCGGCTCTCCTCTGGTTCTTTCTCCAGGCTCTCCACGATTTTTCGAGGGCCTTGCGGCTACAAGTGGCGCCTCGCGAGGCGCGCTGGTTCCTGCACGGCGCCATCGCCGTGATTCTCGCGTTCATGCTCGCCGGCTATTTTGAGGTGAACTGGGGCGACAGCGAGGTTCTGGCGATGTTGCTCGCTGTCGTGGGTTGCGGCTATGCCGTGATCAACCCGGCGGCTATTCCTTGATCAACCCGGATACTTGCCCGTGATGTAACCGGTCAGATGGCGGATCGTGTGATCCTGCGCGGTCACCAGCCAGTTCACCAAATCGCCGATCGAGAGCACTCCGGTGACGTTTTCGCCTTCCATGACAGGAAGGTGACGCACGCGCCGGGTACTCATCAGGCGCATGCATTCGCCGACGGACGCGTCGGGATGAACAAACAATACGGGCGTAGTCATAATCTCGCGAACCTGGGTCTGCTTCGATTGCCGTCCTTGAAGGATGACTTTGCGCGCGTAATCCCGCTCGGTGATGATTCCCGCCAGCTTGCCGGCGCTCAACACCACTAACGACCCCACGTGCCGCTCGGACATCTGTTCGATGGCCTCGTAGACGGTCGCTTCGGGCGAGGTGAACCATAACGCGCGAGGTTTTTGCCGGAGCACATATCGGACCGGCTCTTGGAGATCGTTACTCTGCTCCAACGTGGAAGCTGTCGCTTGCATAAGAGCCCTCCCTGCCCGCATAGTGCACCCGCTGAAGGAGAAAGTCAAGGCCCCTCGTATACAGCCTCGATAAGCCTCGGTAAGCCTCTTAGAATAAACAGAATGGCGGCCCTTGGAGTCAGCCCCCGAAGTCAGCCTTTGATGCCGTCGAAACCCTGTTCGATTTCTTTCTGCTGTTCCGGTTTCAGCGTGGTCAGCGGAAGACGCGGCGGACCTCCGTAGTAGCCGTTCAGATCCATGGCGTATTTGAGACCGGGGATTCCGTACTTGGTGGTTACGAGCTGAGCGGGGCGCGCGATGCGGTTCTGCCAGTCCAGCGCGGCGGCGGCTTCGCGCGTGCGGTGCGCTTCCCAGATGGTGACGGTGGCGTAAGGAGCGGCGTTGGCGAAGGCCAGCACCGCGCCCACGCATCCTACCGCGAGCGACGGCGCCAGAGTAGGCGCGCTGCCCGTGAGCACCTGAAATCCGGATTTGGTTTCCCGGATCATCTGCATCACTTTTTCCAGATTCCCCGAGCTTTCCTTGATGGCGATGATATTAGGATGCTCGGAAAGAAGGGCCACGGCCTCCGGCATAATATCGACGCCGGTCATCTGCGGCCAGTTGTAGATCATCACCGGGATTTTGGCCTGATCGGCCACGGCGCGGAAATACAGCGCCTGCGCTTCCGGCCGGTTCATCAGGTTCTTGTAATAATGCGGCGTGCGGACCATAGCGACTTTATAACCCAACTCCGCCGCCCGATTGGTCAAGCAAACGGTTTCTCGCACGCCCTCCACGCCGGTGCCGGCGATCAGGATTTTGCTTGAATCGGCCGATTCCGCCACCCACTCCCACATCTTGATTTTTTCTTCGGTGGTGAGAAAGACGCTTTCGCCCGTAGAGCCGCAGACAGCGTAGCCGGCCAAAGGAGTTTTATTCCACTTTTCGACGTTATGCCGAACTTTGGCCGGATACAGCTCACCCTGGCGGTCGAAGGGCGTGGCGATGGGCGGAAAGATGCCGTGAAGTTTCATAATAGCTGTCAGTTGTCAGCTATCAGCCGTCAGCGTTCAGTTGCCTGACGGAAAGCTGATAACTGAGAACTAACGACTGACAACTTCCTATCCCTTTAAGAAAATGACGGCCAGCCCGTAAATCGTCAGCGTCTCGATAAACACGATTCCGAGGATAAAGACGAACCGGATGCCGGCGGCGGCGCCGGGATTGCGGGCGATCGCTTCCGCTGCGCCGCGTGCCGCGTTTCCTTGTCCGATTCCGCAGAGGCCGCCGGCGATTCCCAGGCCGATCATGCCGCCCAGAAACTTCACCTCGCCGGGGCTGATGCCCGACCCTCCGGCCGGAGCTTGCGCAAACACCGGACACGCCGCCAAGAGCAGCACCGCTAAAACCAGGAACAACATTCTGCTTCGCTTAGACATTCAAACTCTCCTTTTGTTATAAATTACGCCGGGGAGGTGGTTCCAATCCGAACCTGGGGGAACGGCGGCTCACACCCGGCGTGGATCATGCCGGATCGCTTTCCTTTAAACACGCACAACGCATTCGCTGTGCGTTTTAATGCTCGTGCGAAGTGCCGAGCGCCACATAAATCATGGTCAGCAAAGTAAACACATATGCTTGCAAAAGCGCGACAAAGACGTGCAATCCCATGAAAAGCACCGGGACAATTAAATAAGTCAGACCGATGAAAACGTTGGTGATCTGCTCGCCCGCCACCATATTGGCGTAAAGACGAACGGTGAGCGATAGCATGCGCGCCACATGGCCGATGATCTCGATAAAGAGCATGAGCCATGCAAGCCACCAAACGGGGCCGAAAAAAGTCTTGAGGTAACCCCACGGGCCAAGCTCACGCAATCCCATCGCATGGTAATAGAGCCAGGTGCTCACAGCCAGCGCGACCGGAACGTACACCGTCATGGTGGGCGATTCAAAGGCCGGAATAATGCCGATCAGATTCATGGCGGCGATAAAAATGAATAGAGTTCCGAACCACGCCGAATATTTCTCGGGATGATGAATGCCCACATCGGAAGCCTGTTGGTTCAGGAATCCGTAAAGGCTTTCGAAAATGTGCTGGAGCTTGCCTGGTTTATCTGGAGACAAGCCTGGCCGCATGAACGCCACTAGTACCACCAGGATCGCGGCCACCAGAATTTCCATCACCAGCCAGGTCTCCCACGGATGAGCAGGATCTTTGGCTTGAATGTTGAATATTCCTAAGACGCTATTGGCAAGGCCAGCCAGGTATTGATTGAAAATCGCAGTAAGCCAGTTCTCATTCATGAACGCGAGAAATCAATTCGTAAAGAATTTCGAGGACCACCGCACCGAAGGGGACCAGCAACCCGGCGAGCACGGGCAGCGGCGTGAATCCAAGAATCCTCACTATAACATAGAGCGCTCCGCCGGCGAGCGCATAACGAAAGACAATCAATAGAGCGGCCAAGCCGCGGGGCCTCTTGGACGATCCCAGCGCTCCGGCCAGCATCTCTATTCCGCGAAAATTCAGCGCGGAAAGCGAGCTCCCAAGCAGGAATCCCGCCGCCGGCCGGAGACCTTGACCAGCGGCCCAAGCCGCAGCGCCGGCGAGCGCGGCTAGCACGGTCCACCAACGGATTCGCTGGATCGCGCGCCGGTAAAAATCCTCATTCATCGCGGCTCAGGATGCGAATCAACTGGATCAAACCCGCGGCAAAACCCAACACAACGAAAACCAGTTTCAAATAGTGGGTCGAAAATAAGTGATCCAAGCCGTCGCCGATGAGATAACCGGCAAGGATGGCGCCGGGCAGCAGTCCGATCACCGGCGTGTAACGCCGCATCAGGCGCCAGAATTCGTCGCCCCCGTTCACTGCTTCGATTCCAGGATGGCACGCGCACGAGCGGCGGTTTCGTTTACCAGGAAGCCCATCTTAGGATGGGAGGGTTCAAAATCCGGCGGAATTCCGAGCTCGCGCAGCATTTCGGTAGTGGAAGGCCCCACGGAAGCGACTACCATTCGTTGGATCGCGCGCCGGGTGCCGCTCTCCAAGCCCTCTTCGGCGGCCACGCGGAGCAAATGGGGCATTTGCATGGAAGTAGTCAGCAGCAGCACGTCGAATTCGCCGTTGGCCAAGCGTCGCGCGGCTTCGCGAAGAGGCCCCAGATCCAAGGGCAGATCCCACTGATAGACCGGAACGGTGGTCACTTCCGCGCCCCGCCGCTCCAGACCCTGAATCAATTCCGGAATCGGGCGTCCATATTCTTGAACGGCGATGTGCGTTTCCGGACGGCCTTCGGTCGCCGCCAGCACCTCGCGCCAGGTATTGGGCTCAGGCACGGCGACCGCCACCGGCACGCCCCATTCGCGCATGACCGCCAGCGGCTTCGATCCCCGCACCACCACGGCGATCGAGCGTAGCGCCTGAGTCAACGAACCCGGCGGATAGCGCGTTTCCAAAATCTGGTTGAGCAGGCGCGCACCGACGCCCGTGAGAAAGATGACCATGTCGAATCCGTCGCCGGAAGTTTCGGGATGAAAAAGCCGGGCGGCGAATTCAAAGGCAGCGGGGTTTTCTTCGAGCGGAATCTCTCGCATCGACGGCGCGACGAACGAGACTCCACCCTGGTTCCGGATCAACCGCTCGATTTCCACGGACCGGCGGCTTTCGAGGGAAAGCACACGAAGCCCGTCGAACGACATGCAGAGTGTTCTTAGGACGCGAAACTACGGCGCCGTCTTGGGCTCAGTGTCGCCGCGATGGCAGGTGTAGCAGGTGACGTGCTCTTTGCCGTCGGGGAATTTCGCGTTGATCTCCTTCACCATCCCGATCATCATCCGCGCCATGACCTTTTCCATCTTTTCATCGCTGGAGCGGTCTTGCACGTGGCAGAAGTTGCAGCCGCCTTTATCGGCCAAACCCAATCCCGCGACGAAGCTTTGCATCGTGGGAATCAGATTGGCATCGGCGGGAAGGATCTTCAAATTTTTCGGAGGGGCTTTGGGACCGCCCTTGCCCTTGGGAGCATCTTGGGCCACCATCAGACCGAACGAGAGCAAAGTTGCGAAAGCAACGGGAACGAGTGTACGCATAGGGTAGATGATATCACGCCTCCAACGAGATGCGAGCGGAAGTTAAACTGAATTAATGGCGTTCACCATCGACGACACGATGCTGCCGGCACGCCTGACCTCGCATCCCATGACGGATGAGGAGTTCACGGAACTCTGCGCCGAACACCCCGACCTGTTCTTTGAAATGACGGCCGAAGGAGAGCTCATCGTCATGCCGGGAACACATTCCCTCACAGGAGTCCGAAATTCGAGAATTCTTAGACGGCTGGAGGAGTGGGCGGAGCGCGATTCGCGGGGCCTCGTCACCGACGCCGCCTCAAGCTTTGTGCTTCCCAGTGGCGCGCGGCGTTCCCCGGACGCCGCCTGGACCGCGAAAGCGAGAATTCTTCAACTGAGCAAGAAGAGCCAGGAAGGTTTCTGGCATCTTGCGCCCGACTTCGTGATCGAGCTCAAATCGGACACCGACCGGCTTCCCGTAGTGCGCGAGAAAATGCGCGAGTGGATCGCCAACGGCTCCCAACTTGGATGGCTCATTAATCCCGACGACCAGAGCGTCGAGGTCTACCGCCCCGATCGCGATCCGGAATTGCGGACCGGTGTCGAATCGATGGAAGGCGAAGGCCCCATCGAGGGATTTACGCTGGACCTCCGGCGCGTCTGGGATCCGCTAGGTTGATTCTTGAAGTACTTCGTGATATAAAGTACCCGTGGATACAACTCCAAGAGAGCTCAGCTCGCGTCGCGTGCATGCCGTGAGCGCCGCTATCGCCGTCACCGGGGCCGCTTGCTCGATTTTTCAGGTGGTCGCACCGTTCCGCGGCCTGTATCAATTCCTGACGGTGCAAGTGCTGTTTGTCGCGGCCGCGCTGACCTACGCTCGCGCGCTGCGTTGGCGCTTCGATCCGGCGCAGTCCGTCAAGGCGCGCTTGATTCTGCGCGGCAACATCCTTGCGCTGGCGTCGATCGCGGCCACCGCGATCCTAGACTTCATCGCTACCGTCCAGCGGCATTATGAACTTTACCGCTCGCACGCGCGCGAACCTCTCATCGTGGCGGCTATCGTTGTGCTATTTGCCTCCGCGGCTGGATGCTCCACCGCGCTCGCGCGTGCCTTTCGAAATATGGCCCTGCCGCCGCCCCCTTTCAATTTGACTGTCGCTGACGGGCTGGAGGACCTTTGGACTCTCGTGCGCATTCCGGCAACTTGGAACCTCGAACAGATTTTGGAGGTAGTGTCGTGGGTTCATCCCCGGCACCGGCCTTGGCGATTCGCTGCCGCGTTGGGCGGCGCGGCTGGCCTCGCCTTGTTTCTGGCACATCTTCAAGAGGGCGCGCCGCCGACCTTAAGGATCGGGCTTCTGATCGCCGCTATTCTTATCGGAGTGGAGTTCGTCGGAACGCTGCTGGGATTCGCCCTGTTTGGCCGATTGCTGGGACTGCGGCCGCGCCGGACGTAACTTAACTTAACTGACTCAGCGCACAACGCAGCCCGGCGCGGTGGGGAGTCAGGGATTCCGGTGAGCACACGCTCCCGCGGTAGGCGCTACCGCAAAATGATTCCAGCCGCGGGGCTCAATGGCGCGGTCTTGGAAGCGAATCTCGCCCGGCTGGCCGCGGAGGATGGTTCCGATGCGCGTCGTTCCTCGCGGACCCAAGCGAGCGGGCGGAAGCGTGAACAGCAACTCGTAATCTTCGCCGGCGTGGAGCGCGCGCTCCATCGTCGCGCCACGGGCGAGCGGCACACGATCGATTTGAGCCGCCACGCCAGAAGCTTTGGCGAGCCGGTGAAGGTCTAGCGCCAGCCCGTCGCTCAAGTCTATGCAAGCCGTAGCGCGGCCCAGAAGTTCGCGCCCCAATTCCAGCCGCGGCTCGATTCTTCGCTCCCACGATTTGCCCAGGCGCCCTGAAACCCACAGCGAATCTCCGGGCCGCGCACCGTCGCGCCGCAAAGCCCGGCCGCGTTCCACCGCGCCGCAAATCGTCACGTCGCAATACACGTGACCGGCTGAAGCCAGATCCCCACCCGCCAGAGCTACTCCGGTTCGTTTCGCCATTCGCAGCAGGCCGCGGAAGAATGCTTTGATCCATGCCGAATCGGCGGGCGCGGCTAGCGAAATCAGGCAGAAGCGTGGATGGCCGCCCATAGCGGCAATATCGCTTAAGGCTCGCGCCAGTGCGCGCTCTCCAATCTTCCCAGCGGGGCAGGCGGCGCGAAAATGGACGCCTTCGATCGATTGATCCGCGGTGAATAAAAGATCCTCGCCCGGCTTCGGCCGGTATACGGCGCAATCGTCGCCGATACCGAGCACCAGCCGATGGTCGCCGCCGGCCATGCGCCGGATCCATTCCACCAAGTCGAGCTCATTCATGAAATACCAAGCCTGACGGCAGCTCCTCGCCGAAGATTCTGCCCATCGCGGCCAGATCGTCCCGCGCGGCGGCCTCCAGATCCAGATCGGGGAAGCTTCGACGCACCAACTCCAGCGTGGCGGGATTCAGGTCGCGCGTAGAATCGCCGGTCCTTCGCGCCAGCGCCGCGATGGCGTCCTGGGCATGGGGGATTTTCATCAGCGCTTCGATCCAGCGCGCGGCCGTCGCGGGCGGCAGCACCTGGTTGATCGGACCATAGAACAGCTTCCGCGCGCCCAGCCGGGCCAGACACCACAGCCCGGTTTCCACAAACTCGCCTTTCTTCACCCGGGTCAGGAGCTCGTCTCCGAGCTGGGTTCGCGTTTGAATGGGCAGCAGCTCCAGACTCGCGGCCGCGCGCCACATCTCGCGCAGCAGACTCGCGTTGACGCGTGGGCGCTTGGAGGCGCGGGGCAACAGCGTGGGAGAAAGGCGCTGGAAAATATCGGTCTGTTGATTCTTATTCAACCCTCCCGCGACGCGTCCCCAAAAAATCCACCACTCGATCTGGTTCTGAACCTGATTGACGAATTGAAGACCGCCTGCGTAAATCCTGCGGGCTTGTTCGATGCGGAAATCGTCGCCGGGAAAACCGAAGCCGGGGCGCAGGCAGAATCCGCACAAATTCAGCCAGCGAGCCTCGTGCGCCGCGCTTCGCTTGCGTTTTTCGGCAAGCTCCAGCATCCGGTCCGCGAATTTGCGAATGGCCGAGACCGGCCACGAATTGCGTCCCAAGCCCAGCGTTTGTTCCAGCTTGCCGGGAAGCTGTTCGGGCTCCAGCACGGCGTCGCCAGGGGTAGGCGCGAAGGCGGCGGGAAATAGCGCTTCGGCCGCGGCCAGCGCTGGTTCGCCGATCACGGCCGCGGCCCGCGCCGGCGCGGTGATCGGCGAACCAGCGCTGGGCGCGGCCGATTTCCGCAACTGGAATTGCAGCCGCCAGCGATGCTCGCTCAATTTCGAATCGGCCCAGATTTCCAGCGTGCCAACCTCGGTGAGCCGCGCCCCCAGCTTGACCGGCACCATCCGTTCTCCGGTTTTGCCGAACCGCAAGACGGCGTTCAGCGGCGCGTGCAGATGCAGATCGCCGCCCCCCGTGGAATCGCCGGGAAATTCGACCACGTCGCCCGGCGCATCTTCCGTCCGTGTGAGCGAGCTGTAGAGACGGAAAGAGACCGGCTTGTTCGCCACAAGCTGCAAGTTGCCGGGATCGATTTCCACCGTCGAGCCTTCTTCGGCGCCGCGCGGGACCAGGCACATCGTTTTGAGCACGGCATCTCCGCCCAAACCGATGAAGTACGCGCGAGGCAAACCTCCGCGCACAATCAACCCCGCGCCGGTCGCGCGCACCCAGGAATAATAGGCCGCCCCCACCGCGACCGCCAAGTCCAGATCGCGGTTTTCGAAAATCACTGGACGGCGGCCATGCCAATGCTCCATCACTTCGGCAACGCGCTCGCGCAACACCTCGGGAATAAAGAAGCCGCCGTTGAACAGAATGGCGTCCGGGCGGGCGTCTCCGGCGGTTCTGAGAAATGCCGCCAGATGGCGCGTTACCGCGGGGTCGGAAACATAGGGCAGACCAATTTCGCGAAACGGGCTTTTCTCCTCTTCCTTGGGCTGCTCGTCGAGTTCGCAAGCGGGCAGAAAACCGTCCAGCGCCAGCTCTAAAACCTCTTCCCGCAGGATGTCGGTTTTGAGCGTGCCGCCCACTAGCGCCGCTCCCGCGCCAAGCACGGTGATTTCGACGCTCTTCAAATCCGGCTCGGAGAGCAATCGCTCCTTAGCTGCGGCGCATTGCCGCCGCAGGCCACTGCGTTGTCTCACGGAGAGAGCCTTACCGAGCTTCTCTTCCACCAGCCAGGCCAGCGTCAGATCGAGGTTATCCCCGCCCAGCAATAGATGCTTGCCCACGGCAGTACGTGTGAAATCGATGCGGTCGCCCTGGCGGGAGATGCGAATCAAAGTGAAATCGCTGGTGCCGCCGCCGACGTCGCACACCAGCACGGTTTGACCATCGAAGATATGCTTGCGCGAGCGCGCGAGATCGTTCGCGATCCAGGAATAAAACGCCGCCGCCGGCTCTTCGAGCAGCGTCAGCTTCTCGATACCGGCATCACGCGCGGCGACGACGGTCAACTCGCGCGCCTCTTCATCGAAGCTTGCGGGAACGGTCAAGACCACGCTGTGCTCTCCCACGCTCGAGCCGTGCTGCTCGCGCCACGCATCGGCGAGACACCCGAGAATACGCGTGGAAACTTCCACGGGCGAAAACACGCGGCCCGCTTCCTGCGCATCCCACGGCAAGATCTTCGCGGTGCGATCCACTTCCGGATTCGACAGCCAGCTTTTGGCGGAGTGCACGCTTTTGGTCGGCACGATGGCGCCCTGCTCGCGCGCAAACGCCCCGATATATTCGCGGTCGCCCAAGTAGAGAAACGAAGGCAGCGTGCGCCGGGCTTCCATACGGCCTTGCGCCACGTATTGCGGCGTCTCCTGGATCTGAATGGAGGGCGCTTCGGCTTCCGCGGCTTGTTGAGGATCGATGAAGGCCAGAGCGGAATTGGTGGTGCCCAGGTCGATGCCAATATTCATTCGCGGCGAGTGTTCATTCGAGTTCGATCTCGACGAGATTCTGTCTTCATTCTAAATATAGCTTTCAGCTTTCAGCGATCAGCGTTCAGCCCAGCCGGCCGGCAACATCGAAACCGGATATCACCGGGCCGATGCTGCCGTTCAGAAGCGTGTCGGTCTCGTCGCCGCAGAGCGCGCTACTGCTGCCATCGAAGCGAATCCAACCGTAAGCTCTCCACTGACTCAGCGCACAACGCAGCCCGGCGCGGCGAGGAGTCAGAGATTCCCGTGAACGCCCGGTCCCGCGCCGGGCGCTGTGCGCTGATCGCTAGCTGACCGCTGAGTGCTGAACGCTGATAACTTTTAGTTACAAAGTACTTGACAATCGCTATAATTCCGTCTATGCTAGGACCATGGCGACAGTGGAGACCCTGCGCCGGCGCGCTCAGCCGGTGCCGCTCGAGGACCATGCGCTGGACAATTTGCGCTACATTCGCGAGACCATGGAGCGCGCCGGGAGCTTCACGGCGGTTCCGGGTTGGGGCGGCGTGGCGATGGGCGCCACGGCGCTGGCCGCCGCGGGATTCGCTTCCCATGCAGCTTCACGAATTGCGTGGCTGACCGGCTGGCTGGTGGAAGGAGCAATCGCCATCGCCATCGGTTTCCTCTCTATGTATCGCAAGGCGCGCGCCGCCGGCCTGCCATTGTGGTCGGCGCCCCTACGCAAGTTTCTCTTCAGCTTTGCACCTCCTCTCATCGCCGGCGCGGCGCTGACCGTGGCGCTGTGGCGAGCGGGGGCTTTCGGTTCCATCGCCGGCGTCTGGCTGGCGCTATACGGAGCGGGCATTACCGCCGGTGGCGCTTTTTCCGTACGAGTGGTGCCAGTGATGGGCATTTGTTTTCTGGGTTTCGGCGTAGCGGCGCTCTTTTCGCCGCTCGCTTGGGGCGATGTGTGGTTGGGCGCGGGTTTTGGAGGATTGCACATGCTTTTCGGAGCGATCATTGCGAGGAAATATGGCGGGTAAAGGTTCGGCGCTGAAACGATCCGATCTTTCGAGTGCGGGCGGCCCCAATGCAGGCGGAGGTGGAAAAAGTCCGGTCGCCCAGCTCAGCATTCCCGCGCTGGACCGGCTGATTCACGAGCGCATCCGTCTGGGGATTGTCAGCGCGCTGGCGGCGAATTCTTCGCTGACTTTCAACGAACTCAAGAAATTGCTGCGAACAACCGATGGGAATCTTAGCGTGCACGCGCGCAAGCTGGAGGAAGCCGACTACATCGCCTGTTCCAAGAGCTTCCAGGGACGAATGCCGAAGACCGAGTACGCGTTGACGGACACCGGCCGGAAGGCGTTCGAGAAGTACCTGAATCACATGGAAGCCTTGATTCAAGCTATGAAGCGATGACCGAGCGCGGCGCGCTGTATGAAGCGATGACGCAGCGCGGCGCGCTGCTCATGGAGAGTTGTCGGATGCACGATTTCCACGTCGCCATCATCATGGATGGAAACGGCCGTTGGGCCACGGGCCGCAGTCTTCCGCGGGTAGCGGGGCACCAAGCCGGCGCCCGCGCGGTACGCCGCACGATCGAAGCCGCGCCCGCTTTGGGAATTTCGATTCTCACGTTGTACGCCTTTTCCGAGGACAACTGGCGGCGTCCCGCGCGCGAGGTTTCGGCGCTTATGAAACTCCTGGGCCGTTATCTGGAGCAGGAGACGGAACGCTGCATCTCCAATGGCGTTCGTTTGGAGGCCATCGGCAGGCGCGATCGTTTGCCCGCGGCGCTCCGGGGGCTACTGGAAGAAACCGAGCGGCGAACCGCCCGGGGAACTCGCTTGCGGCTACGCCTGGCGATCGATTATTCCTCGCGCCAGGCGATCCTCGACGCCGTGCGCCGCCTTTGTCCGAGAGACGCTCCCAGCGAGGAAAACCTCGGAACATTGATCGGCCCCGATGTGGATCTGCTCATCCGCACTAGCGGGGAGCAGCGCCTCAGCGATTTCCTGCTGTGGGAGTGCGCCTACGCGGAAATGGTCTTCACGCCACGCCTGTGGCCCGATTTCAGCCGCGATGACCTGGCCGAGGCCGTCGCCGAATTCCACCGCCGCGAGCGCCGCTTCGGCGCGGTGAGCGCCCAGTCCAGCCGTCGAACGGCGTGAGAAGGGCGGTTGCGACCGCAGCCCTTGTGACGCTGAAATTTCAGCCTTCGCCGCTATTTCAGCATAAGATTTTCGCGTACCCACCTAGTAAACCATTATTCTGTAAAGATTTACCAAACCTGGTGGCCCATCTGCGTGCTGTTTCCGCGCACTAGAGTGAGAGGTTGAATGCTCCTTTAATTCGCCGGCGGAATCCAATAAGATCATGGCTGAGGCAGAGTCAAAACCGAACGCGCCTTTGAGCACCGCCGCGGAAAACAACAGCCTAATAGACCGAACATGGAAGACCGAAAAGGAAGCACCGAATCGGCCGGCAACTTGGTTCCTCTCAAGACGCGAACGACGCATACGACTCGAACAGGTCTGAGAGCAGCCTGCTCCGGATCATCGATACGATTCCCGCTCTAGCCTGGTGCATCAAGCCAGACGGATCGATGGAGTTTCTCAACAAGCAATGGCACGACTATACGGGCCTGTCCCCCGCCGAAACCGTGCACTGGGGGTATCAGGCTGCCTTACATCCTGAAGATCTAAAGAACGGAGGCGAGAAATGCCGCGGTTCACAGCAAAGGCGTCGCCACTCTCTCTAACACGCACGACGCGTTGGTCTGTCAGCGTTCCGAGGCAAGCGAAGCCGCTAAGGGCGAGCTCGAAAATCGCTGAGAATTCAGCAAGGGCTGAAGACGGCGCGGGGTGGGCCACTGACACGGCGGCGCCCTCACTTGTTTGGGGCGTGCCCGGATTGTCGGGCTTCAAATTGCATCCACGGTTCCTTTATCAGGAGTTATGCGGCCTCTCGATGCTTCGCATTGAAACAGAAACGGACGGCTCTCGGATAATCCTGCGTCTCATCGGGCGGATCGGCGCCAATTGCAT
The DNA here is from genome assembly GCA_036521975.1 of Bryobacteraceae bacterium. GTDB lineage: Bacteria > Acidobacteriota > Terriglobia > Bryobacterales > Bryobacteraceae > Palsa-187. Next base: position 5,018 of record DATDGT010000184.1, on the reverse strand, counting down.
CGAGGAACTGCGGGAGCGGGTCGAGAATCGGGCGTCCATCCTGATCCTCGATTTGGCCGAAGTGCACCTTGTCGATTTGCCGTCAGTTCGGTTCCTGCGCGATTGCCAGGATCAGAAGATCGAGTTACGCAACTGCCGCCGTACATTCTGGAGTGGATTCGACGCGAGCGAGTTGAAGGATAAGAACGATGGTAGGAGTGCCGAAAATTCAGCGACCGCTGAGCATTGCAACGTTTGGTCTTCGTCATCCTATTCGTAGCCAACCTGTTTCAAGTTGGTCCCCCACTTGCGCCTCGACCAGATGCAGACAACGCAGAAGGAGATCCTATGGAGAAAACGGTCCAGGAGAAAAACAAAGACCTTGTACTCAAGGCGTTTGACACGCTGTTCAACGAGCGCGACTATGCGATGGCTGAAACCTTCTGGTCGCCGAAATACATCCAGCACAGCGCACACATAGCGCCCGGACGCGAAGGACTGTTCACTCTTATAAAGAACATTCCCGCGACGCTGAAGTACGAATCCGGACTTATCGTGGCCGAGGGCGACTTCGTAATCGTACATGGGCGCTTCAGCGGCATGGGTCTGCCTGTGAACTGGATTGCGGCGGACATACTGCGAATCGAGAACGGCATTCCGGTGGAGCATTGGGACGTCATTCAGGACGAGGCGACTGAAGAGCAATCGAAGAGCAAGGCGCCGATGTTCGGCTCATCCTTTCCCGTCTATTCCGAACCGACAAAGGATTGACGAGCCAAATCCTCGTATCGATCGACCTCAGCCAGATCGAGTTTAAGTAGGGAGGATTTCCGTGCACACTAGGAAAACAGGCCAGTTTCTCACGGACCACATTGGACAGGATCTGACGAAAGCCGTGCTGATGGAAATGCTGAAGCTTTGAGCATCGCGCAATCCTGAGGCGGCGCGTGATCGCTCAGCGTCCCTTTCTGCCTGCGCTCAAGGGGAGTCATTTTGTAAGATGAAACGACGACTACGCACTATAAGCGAAATCTTGCTACGGCCGCTCTTGTGAGTGCCGGAATTTGCGTGCTGAGCGGCCAAGAGCCCACCAGAATCTTCACTGAGGCACAGGCCGAAGCGGGCCGCACGGCGTACCAGAGCACGTGCGTGCTCTGCCACACTCCCTCATTGCAGGGGCGAAGGGGCGAGTCGGGTGAAATTCCTGCCCTCAGCTCGCTGCCGGACAACATACAGAACGTGATCAAGCAAGCCGGTGGATTTGTCCCCCCGCTTGCCGGGCTGGACTTCCTCAACCATTGGGGATCGCGGACCGCCGCGGATCTCATCCAGCGAATTAATGAAGCTGTCGGCGCATTTCCGCCCGAGGGCACGAACATTCCGATCCCAGGTCATGCGCCGGACGCGAGCGACCCGACTGCGATCAACCTCGCAGCGTACTTCCTCCAGGCGAGCGGAGCGAAACCGGGAATACAGCCGCTGACCAAAACCACCACGGTCGTGATCAACTCGGTCATAGCCCGGCGCTAGTTTGGGGGATTAAACGCGTGAAACGATCGCTGAGCGTCGGGTCCTGGGTCCTTCAGGTGCTCGCCGCGGCGGCTTTCCTGGGCGCGGGCATTCCGAAACTAGCGGGCGCGGCGCCAATGGTGCAAATGTTCGATACCATCGGCGTCGGCCAATGGTTCCGCTACGTCACGGGCGGAATCGAGGTCGGCAGCGCGCTCCTACTGCTTCTGCCGGCGACGGCTGCGTACGGCGCTCTTCTGCTGGGATGTACCATGCTGGGCGCGATTCTGACCCATCTGTTCATCCTACACACGAGTCCCACATCACAAGTGCGATTCTCTGGTTGCGGCGCGGGCGAATTGCAGCCCGGCTCTCTCCACTGACTCAGCGCACAATCGGCCCCGAAGGCCCTTACTCGCGGGGCCGCGTGAACCGCAATCAGTGGGCCTGCATCAACTGCCGCAGCAGCGCGACCGTGCTCTCATGGCCGGGGCCGGGAGCCGCGCCCGGATTGCGCGTTGGCTCGCGCGCCACATCTACGGGCATACGGCCCTGCTTGTCTTTCATATCGAGCTTGGCGCCCTGCTCCGCTAAAAAGCGCACGACCTGATCGGCTCCGCGCTGCGCCGCGCGGTGAAGCGCAGTCTGGCCATTGGCGTTGAAGGCGTCAACGTCGGCGCCATGAGCGATGAGCAGTTTCATCGCCTCGATGGTTCCGGTCTCGGTCACCGAAAATGCCGCGCCATAGCCGGCAGCCCGCGCGCCGCCCGCGGCGGAGATCATCAGCGGCGTCGTGTAGTCTTTCAGAGTCAGGAAGGGGCTGGAGCCCGCATCGAGCAAGAGCTTCATCACTGCGACGTCGTTGGTCTTGGCAGCGCGCATCAGCGGAGTGGCGCCTTCTCCTAGCGACGCATCGCCGCCGTCGTGATGGCGGCCGAGCACCGGTTTCTTCAACCGGGCATTGGGATCGGCGCCGTGAGCCAGAAGCCGCTTCACCAGATCCGCCGCGTCCATCTCATCCACGAGCTTCGGCGGCGGACGGCTGATCATGGGCCCCAGCGTATGCATGTCCACCGCGGCGTACAGTGCCGCCATCCCGGTTTCATCGCCGACATTAGGATCTGCGCCTTTATCCAGCAGCATCGCGGCGAGATCGAAGTGCGCGTTGATGATGGCGAACACCAGCGCGGTGGTTCCATCGGGATCGGCGAGATTGACATTGGCTCCCTTTTCCGCCAGCGTTCGCGCCGCGCTCATCGAATTTTGCCGCGCCGCGTACATCAGCGCGGTCCAGCCGCCGCGAGGAAGAGTAGTCGACACCATGCCGCTGGTGATCCACTGGAAGGGTGCGAGATGCAGAACGGTGGAGCGAGCGTTGGGATCGGCGCCTTCGGCGATCAGCGCCTGAATCGCTTGGGGATGATTCTCCGTTGCGGCCCACATAAGCGCTGTCTCGCCCAAGGTTTTCTCCTTCGCGTTGGGGTTGGCCCCGTGCGCCAGAAGCGGCTTCACCGCCGCGGGATCGCCGGTGCGCGAAGCCGTCATGAGCACGGTCTCGCCCTCGGGGAGAGCGGCGTTCGGGTTCGCTGCGGCCTGAAGGAGCGTCTCGATCATCGCCGCGCTTCCATTGGTCGCCGCGAACCACAGAGGCGTGATGCCGTATCGATCCACCGCGTTGGCATTAGCCCCCGCGTTCAGAAGCAACCGCGCCATCGCGCCATCGTCCGCCTGCGCGGCTAGGTGCAGCGCCGTGAGGCCGTCCGCACCGGGAGCGTTTATGTCGGCGTGCTGCTCGATCAGAGCACGGACGGTTTCCACATTGCCCGTTTTCGCCGCCTCGACGATGCGAAGATCGCTTGCGCTCGCCGCCAGAGCGCTAGCCAGCAACGCGGCGCTTCTGACAAGCGTGAAACTTCTTATAAGCGCAAAAGGGACCGGCGCCGGTGCGCCGGACAGCCGGGAGCGCGTCATACCTGGAACTTGCCGGTGCTGATGCCGAAGGTATCGGCCTCGACGCCGAACTTGTTGGCGAGCCCCAAAAGGAAATTCGCGAATGGAGTTTCCTTGGCCGCCTTGATGTGGTTGTTCCCTTGGCCGTCGCCCACGAGAAGCGTGGGGATATCCAAGCGGGAGTGGACATTGCTTTCGCTCATTCCGCTGCCGAACAACAGCAGCGAATGGTCGAGCATCGAAGCGTCGCCGTCGGGCGTCTCGCTCAGCTTCTTCACGAATTTCGCGAACAAACCTACGTGATAGGTGTTGAGCTTCACCAGATTCGCGATCTTGTCGGGATCGTTGCCGTGGTGCGACATCGAATGGTGCGGCTCGGTAATGCCCAGGTTGGGATAGACGCGCTGGGTGGCGTCGCGGCTCATCATGAAGGTGAACACGCGCGTGATGTCGGCCTGATAAGCCAGCGCGAGCAAATCGAACTGCAGCGCGACATGCTCTTCGAACGATTCGGGCACGCCCACGGGCGCATCGGGCACTTGCACTTCGGTCTTGGCTTGCTTCTCTGCTCGTTGAATCCGCTCTTCCACTTCGCGGACGATTTCCAGATAATCGTCGATGCGGGCGCGGTCGCGCGCTCCCAGTCCGCGGCTCAAATCGCCCAGATCCTCCTTGATCGAGTCGAGGATGCTGCTGCCGGCCTCCATTCGCTGAAGGCGCTACGCCGCGGTTCCGGGCCGGCCGAACATGCGCTCGAAAACCACTCGCGGGTTGATCTCCATGGGGAGCGGCTCGGTAGGGGTGCGCCAGGAGAGCGTGTTCATGTAAGCGCAAGCGTAAGCCGGATCGCAGCCCCCAATGTAGCCGGTGAAATCTTCAGTGGCTAGTTCCATCGAGGGATAAACGGTTTCCCGCCCGATCTGCTTCGCCACGACTTGATCGATGGTGGTTCCTGCGTGGACGTCTTCGGCGATGGTGCGTTTGGGAATGCTGCCGGAGAGCCACGCAGCCACGGTCACGGCGTGGCCATCGAGCGGATCGCATAGCTCGCTGATGACGGTGAGCGACTTCCGAAACGGCTCCAGGGGCTTGAGAATCGGCGAGAACTCGAAGTTGGGACCGGTTTGCGCCGGAGTCCAGTAGCCGGGACGCTCGCCCAAGGGAACGAAGATAATGCCCAAGCGCTTCGGGATGGCGCCCTGGGGCGCGGCAGCCGGCGACATCGAGTCGAGCAGCGGCAGCGCAAAAGCGGCGCCGAGACCGCGCAGTAGAGTTCTGCGGGATAGCGATCGTTTCGTGATGAACATGGCGGCAGCCTCGCCTTTTTAAATACTACTCCTTCGGCGCCTGTCGCGGGGCGGCTGAGGGCCGCCCCCTCGGGCAGCTCGCTAGGGTAGTGTCTAGCAAATAACTGGACTATTGATGCGGCTTTGCTGCATACTGTTGGTTGTGTCCCGCAAAGCTGTTTCGCTCAAATTAAGAGAATCCGACAAGCGGCAGGTGGCCCAGTGGGAGGGGGCGTTCGGCACGCCGCAACAGGTTGCTCTGCGGTGCCGCATCGTTTTGGCCGCCGCCGCGGG
>DATDGT010000183.1:0-4026 GCA_036521975.1 Bryobacteraceae bacterium | reverse complement strand
TCGTCAGGCAATCGCCAAGACCACTGCCGTTGCCCTCGGACGTTTGGATCAACAAGCCGGTACCAAACGGCCAAAAGACAAAGGAAGAAAGTCACTAAATTCCCATGCCAGGTGTCTCAAAGTGCTTGACACGCGCCGGTGACTTCGAATCTCGATCCGACCTCACCCGGGTGGAACGTGCTCACGTGGGTCCGGTCGGCAGGGAGGCAGACTATTCATACGCTCGCGCATGATTTCGTGTTCTTTGGTGACAATGATCTGGTGGTCGACACCGACGCGATGAGTGCGCCGTGGACGGCCGCACTTCCAACGCCAACCGGCTTAAGTACGAGCCGAGTGCGGCAGTACATCATACAAATTATTTCCAAACGCCAACCACCATCGAATTTATGACAAGCTCGTTGAAATGATCACTCGGCTAACGGTCCGCCGGTTTGAAGACCGAGACATGGCCGACGTTCTAGGGATCGAAAGGGCTTCTTTTCTGAACGATGCATGGTCACGCGAATACTTCGAGAAATACATCGGGGAGTCCCCCGCTTTGTTTCTAGTTGCCGAAGCGGCAGGTAGAGTAGTCGGCTATATCATCGGGGCCGTAACGCGATATGGCGGCGAGATCGGTTCTTTGGCTGTCCTGCCGCCGTATCGCGGACAGCACATAGCAACAAAACTGCTCCGGATCATGATGCGGAGGCTAGAACAGCGGGGCGTAAGCGCCGCGCGGCTCACGGTGCGGAAGGATAACAAAGAAGCGATTGATCTTTATAAGAAACTGGGGTTCGTGCGAGCGGGAATTGCGCCGAACTACTACGATGACGGCGTCGCAGGGGTACGGATGAAAGTCACGTTTGAGAATGTCATCCGGCCGGGGCAGTCGCATCGGCCAAGCCGGTAAATGATATGCGCCATTATCGGTAGGTGCTTGGCGGCTATTCAACGCGCTTGCTTTGATGTCCGGGTTTCACCTCGTCATAGAACTTCACCCAGTCCGTGGTCAGTCGGTCAAATGCGCTTCTCGCGTCGAGCGCACCAGCCTTGATTTGTTCGCATACCCACGCCTCAAGGTCGTCCTTCTCGTGGAAGCCGTAGTTACGGCCATTCCAGACGTTCGCTTCTGGCTGAAACCACAGGTTCGTGATGTCGTTGCTTCCGCCGGCACAGAGCGGGTAGAAATGATCGATTTCGCCGGGCGGGTGAGTGCGGGGATTTATGCCGTACTCGGCGTAAATGCGCTTCTTGACTGTGGCGGGGACATCTCTGTGAGCCTGCGAATAGCTGCAATTCGGCTTGTGGATGCTCTGGGGGCACGGCCACAGGCGGCTCAGATCCGAGGCATTCAGCGTTTGGGCCTTGCCTCGCGTGAGGGACGGGTTCGGATACAAGGCTTTCGGCCCGACCTTCGGAGCGTTTGCTGTCGCCGCGGAGGCCGTCAAGGATTGGGCATGGATTTCAACTGCGATGGCGCTAGAGATCAACACCAACGCCGTGGCGTACCGAAAGAACATTCGTTTGATCATATCGGCATCGGGCCCGCAGTTCTTCGTACAGCTGGTGTTTGCCCGCAAACGCCATGAAACTGGTATGGCCAGCCTAGTACAGCGTAGCAGTGAGATATCCCCGGCCCCGCCCACTACCTTGCAAGACGGCCCCCGTGGCTGCTTTTATGTCAGCGTACCTCGCCGAAGGGCACGCTTTGGACGACGAACTGGAAATGTTCGCCATGCGACGACTGGAACCTTCCTTCTCCGTGCGCATAGCCGATCATCTCGACGATTGCGCCTTTTGCCGAGGCCGCTTGGCCCGCGCCATGGTCACGGTCCACGACATCCGTCTCGCACTCACAGACCGGCATTCGCACGAAGCTTAGGTTTTGAGAACGGTCCCGATCTAAGGATGACGGACGGTTCCGGGCGGGGAGCTACCACAGGACGCGGGATCTTCGATAGGTTCCTCTGAAGCGACGATCCGCCCGGATTTCTTATTTGGAATTGACGATGAGGGAGGTATGAGAACACGGCTGCTCACTTCTTTTGTGGCTATCGCTGAATCCCTCGTGTTGCTGCATGCGCCGGAGATCCTGGCTGCGGCCGACTCTGGCGTCATCTTGCACGAAGCCACACCCGTCCGGATGAGAATAGGCCGAACGGTTTCGTCTGCGGACGCCCAGCAAGGCGAAAATGTAGACTTCGAGACGCTCGATGACATCAAGGCCGGTGATATCGTCGTCATTCCCAAGGGCTCGACTGCTATTGCGACCGTGACCGAAGCCGTCCCGAAGCGCCGGATGGCCCGCGGCGGCAAGCTCGCGATGAATATCGACTACGTTCGTCTTCCGAACGGCGAGAAGCTCGCGTTGCGAGGCGTGCAGGACGTGAATGGGGGCGGCCATACTGGGGCCATGACGGGGGGAATGGTCGCGGCAGCCATCGTGTTCTTTCCCGCCGCGCCGTTTTTCCTGTTCATGAAAGGCAAGGACATTTCGATCCCCAAGGGCCACGAGGTCACGGTCTACACGAACAGCGATTACACCGTCCCCGTCCCTCAGGCCGCGCGTGCCGAGGCGGGCGCAGGGAAAAGTGGCGCCGCCCTCACCAACGCCGACGTCCTCAAGCTCAAGGAGGCAGGGCTTAGCGAACAGTTGATTATCGACAAAATCAGGAGCGCGCCTTCGGCTTTCACTCTGGAAACCGACGACCTGCTTTCTCTCAAGAAGGCCGGACTTTCCGATGCGATCATCTCGGCCATGATCCAGAAGCAGCGGCAATCCCGCAAGTAGCGCGGCGGCCGCACGTCACAAAGGACGCGGGCATAAGAACGTATGGTTTGGACGCTCGTTGTCATCTGCTCCGTCTCGACGCTGTTATTGCTCATTCGTCGGCGGAAGATGCGTTCACGCGCTGCTAAAGACCTGCCGCGCGGACTGGAACCTTCGCGCCTCCCGTGGTCATCCTCTCGCGAAGGCGCTGATCGCGCCGCACGCCGTGAGGAAAATTGGTACGGGCACCTAACGTCCATCCGTTCGTTGTCAGCTATTGAATCGGGCGCTCGACACCGACGCCTTGCCCGCACACCTCCGCTCTTATTTCTCCATGGAATGTCGCTCATAATCGCGAGGACGAAACGCATGACAAAGGCCAATGTCGCAATCTCCTTGATCGCAATGGCCGTTCTGTTTGCGGTAGGAAGCAGGCAAAACCGCGCCCCGAGTCAGCAACAGGGTCAGGCGGGCAGGTAGCGGGACGCACCGATGACCGATGAAATGAAGATAATCGGAACCGCCCTTGTGACGGCCCTTGTCACAATCGGCTTTACTGAACCCTTGAGGGCATGCTTCCAGCGCCGCCACATTCGTCGCTGGCTCTATCGTGAGATCATTTACAACTGTGACGTTCTCGAAGCATGGGTGCATTCTGCCAAGGATCAGCCTGAGATGCAGGAGCACACCACCGCCCAATTTGCCAGTCAATACCGCAAGCTCGCCTTTGAGCTTGCAGTGAGGGATGCGGGTTTTTATTCACTGCGAGGAGAGGAACCGTATTTCATCGACGGCCTTTATCGCGACTTTGAACGCATCAGCGCAGGGGCTTTTCATGACCCGAAGGACTGCCTTCTCAAAGCGCAGGTTGCTTCTGCTGCGGTCCTCCACGGTGTGCAAGATCGCATGTTGAGCCGCCGCGTCGTCTTCAACGTGAGTACTCGCCGACAACGAGCGCATCTTCGTTCGAAACTTCCTCATCACTTCCTATACATTAATCGCGACGACGCGCCGCACTGGCTCGAAAGGCTTCGGTTTCGGAGTGATGCTGTTTTGTTCTGGCTCTGGCGAAAACGTGCCAGCCTGATGCAGTCTCAAAAACGATAAGTCTGCTGGCGCCGCGGGGAGTGTCACCTAAATTATGCACGCACTTCGCCGTTTCCATGCCGCACGGCTAAGGCCGATCGCGGCCGCTAGTGCTCAAGTGTTGATCGCCTCCCGCTGACTCCCCTTCTTTGTTTCCCAACTGATTCCGAACAATGGCTCTATCG
>DATDGT010000182.1:0-33918 GCA_036521975.1 Bryobacteraceae bacterium | reverse complement strand
GGATCTGCTCCGGCCCCAAATGCTCGGGTGACTGGTTGAAGTAGCGGGCGAAATCCGCCACGGACTCAATGTAAGAACGGATCGTAAGCTCGGAGTAATTCCGCAGCCGCAGATCGTCCATCATTCGCTGACGCAGGATGGCCATGAACGAGCTCCTTTCACTCGTTCATTTCACCTCCGCCGCGCGCCCAATTCTACCTGCCGCGCTAGCGGCTTAGTACAACAGCCCTTGGCACTCGCGATCGGCTCTCATCGCGGCGCACCTAGTGGGCGAACAAGGGATTTTACAACAGCAATCCCCGTTTGATCCTCAGTGCAATCTCAGCCACCTCATACAGGCCGGCCAGCGAATCCTGCGCGCGCGGCCAGGCCTCGTTCGATGCGACGCCTGGGGTACGGATCAGCCTTCGCGGAGGAGGCGTTCCGGCTCGATCCTGGTGACCCGCCTGGCGGCGAGGTAGCAGGCTAATAGTGCGATCGCGATCAGGCCGAGCGCGACACCGGCCAGGGTGGGCGCGTCAAAGGGCGATACACCGACAAGCAATCCGCGCAGCGCTTGGCGCCAGGTAGATCCCTGGAATCCCCATCAGCAGACCGATCGCCAGCATGCGCGCCCCTTCGCCGACCACCAGCCGGATGACACGATGGTGCGTCGCGGCACGGCCTGAAGCGCGGCGGTAGTTCGATCCAGGAAAGACGCCGCGTCCTGCTCTTTTGTAAAGACAATGGTGGAGAGTCTCAAACTGAGCACGCCCGCCGACCGGAAACCCGGATCGGTGAAGACCAGGCGTTCGAAACTGCGCACGACCAATCCGCCGGTGCTGAGCAAGACCAATGACAGAGCGATCTGCGCGGCGATCAGGCTGCGCCTCATTCGGCCGGCTCGAGCGCCTCCGCGAGTCGCGCTGGCCGATAGGAGCGAGGAAAGCGAAATGCGCGCCGACCAAACCGCGGGAACCGCTGCAGCACTCAAACCCAGCAGAGCGCCCACGACGACCACGATCAGCGCGATTTTCCAATCCAGGGCGATGGTCTCGCGGCGCGGAAGGTCGAGCGGTCCCAGAGCAACCAACAAACGCGTTCCCCAGATTCCGGCCAGCGCGCCCGCGACGCCTCCCAGGAATCCGAGTAAGGTTCCTTCGGCCAAAGTCGCGTGAACGATCGCGGGACCGCTCGCCCCAAGCGCGCGCGATACTGCGAATTCCTTTTCTCGCTCAGCCGCCCGCGCGAGCAAGAGCGATGCGAGATTGACGGTCAGGACCAATAGCAGAAAAAATGCAGCGAAACTCAAAGCCAAAAGCGCAGGCCGGACGCTTTTGACCAGATCTTCCAGGAGCCCGACTGCGTAAAGCGCGAAACCGCGATGCTTGTCCGGCTCGCGCTCCGCAAGGTTTTGGCCGAAAGCCTGGACGGCTTGGCGAACCTGCTCCGGCGAGGCATCCGGGCGTGCGCGAAGCACTGTCAGCCAGCTTCCATTGCCTTGTCCGTGCTCCAGATTCAAAGCGGCGTACACGTCAGTTCTCTGGGAAATCGAACAACTGAATGCGAAATCCGGCGGCATGACGCCGATCACAGTGTGAGTATCGGGCCCGATCCGCAATGGCGAGCCGACGACATTGGGACTCGCGCCGAGCCGTTTCCACATGGCATCGCTCAGGATGATGGGAGCAGGGTTAATGTCGCCGTCGTCGTGACGAAAAGCTCGCCCCATGGCGGGACGCGCGCCCAGCACGTCGAGGATATTCGACGAAGCCGACATGGCATTAATGTGGAAGGCGTCGCGGTTATCGTTGGCTGGAATCGCGGCGTTTCCACAGTTCAGGAACGCAGCGTCCTGGATCGGACCGCCGGACTTCGCGAGTTGGTACACGTCGGGCGCAACGAGCTGGCCCTCATGAAGATTGAGGCGCGGCACGTCGACCCAGACTTTGTAGAGCCCGCCGGGATCGCGATAAGGAAGCGGCTCGAGCAGGATTTTATCGACGGCCGTATAGACCACCGCGAACGTGCCGAGTCCCACGGTAAGGGTTCCCAAGACGGCCGTGAAAAACAACGGCTTCTGCCGCAATCGGCGGGTGACGAGCTCCATATCGCGGCCCCAATCGCCTCGGCGCCGCCACTCGACCGCGGGCTTAATGCGCTCGCCGAGCCCGTTCCAAAGAGAATCTTTTAGCGCCGCCAACCAAACGGCCGCGACGCGCATGCTACCGCGTTTTTTCGCTTCTTCCGCCTGCCGGTGATACGCGTCCAGTAGACCGCCGCCCATTTCGTCGCGAAAATCGGGCGGATAGAATCGCAGCAAGAGCCGGAACCACCCGTCGGCCGAACTCATTTCGCCTCCTTTTTGAGCAGACCTCCCAGGCGAGCGGCTCGGGTTAACGCATCCAAGCGCCGCGCCTCCGCTTTGGCGACTCGCAATCCGGCGTCAGTGATGCGATAGTAATTGCGGCGCTCGTCATCTGAACCCGGCCGCGAATCGGTCGATTCGATCACGCCCTGATCGAGCATGCGAGCCAGCGCGCGGTATAGCGTTCCGATATCGGGCGCGGCTTCCCCGCGTTCCCTCGCGTCCTGAATGATGCCGTAGCCGTGGCGCTCACCTCCGGCTAGGCTGAGCAAAATTTGGAATTCCACCGGCCGCAGCGGCAGGAGAGTTTCGGTTCTTCGATCCCGGTCCATCATGACTCCGTCCCAAAACTATATGTGTAACACAGTATATGCGTAACGCATGTAGATGTCAAGAGTTTCTGCGCGGGGTGTTTGGCGATTCATGTCGGCGGCTTGCCCGAAGATACGGATCCGGGCGTCCAGTATCGCTTAAGTTAACGGTATTGCGGCTGGGCTTCTCACGGCTTCAGGCCAACGCGGGCTGCGTGGATTGAAACCTAGTCAACTTTACGCCCCGCATTTCGCGTTTCGTCGCGCCCCGCCTCGGGCGCGTCGATTGAAGAAGCTCCAAATATAGAGTTATTGTACTACAGATATGGAGAAACTCCCCGCCGGAGGGTTTCACCTGGTTCATTCTGACTTCATCTTCGCCCCGCCTGGGCATGTTGATTGGAACGCTGTTGTGCTGTCTTGATGTGCCACGTGGAACATTCGCGCCCCCGAGCGGGACGCCGATTGAAACCCCCGGACACCTTCATCCTGGTTCATTCTGACTCATTCTGACTTCATCTGCGCCCCGCCCCGGCGGGTGGATTGAACTACTTCTGCGCGGTCAACGCCTCATTCAGCACCCCTGGCGATACCCCCTCCAAATCCACATCACGTGATTTCACTTCTGCCGGCGCGAACGGAGATTCGGGACCAGTTCGGGCCGCGGTCCCAGCATGCGGTTCTGGAGCCTCGCCATCACCAAGCGCATAGCGAATGCGTCGTGCGCGGTAAAGAACAAGCGCATAGCGAATGCGTCGTGCGCGGTAAAGCAAAAGCGCACAGCGAATGCGTCGTGCGCGGGAAAGCAAAAGTGAGCAGTGCCTCACCCCAACGCGATCCGGCGAGACGCGTCGATTTTCAGGTACATTGCCGCGCCCGCGGCACACAAGACCGAGGTCACGAAGAAAGGCGTGTTCCAGCCGCCCCAATTCACCAGCACCGGCAGCATATAGGTCGAGATCGTGCCGCCCAGATTGCCGCAGCCATTCATGACCGCGGCAGCCGAGCCGGCAAAGTCTCCGGCGATATCCAGCGGAATGGCCCAGGAAACCGACACACGTCCACGGTCGTACAAATTGTAGAGTTTGGGTATCCCGACGACTACTTCGACACCTATGCAGCGAAGGTCAAAAGCCTAAACATACCTGACATTCAGGATGCCGCGCGTACCGTGATTCATCCCGACAATCTCATCTGGATCGTGGTAGGGGATCGGGCGAAGATCGAAGCCGGTATTAAGGCATTGAACATTGGGGAACTGCATGTGATCGATGCCGACGGTAATCCCCACGATTAGCCTGGTTTAAATCTAGCCCAACGCGATCCGGCGTGAGGCATCGATTTTCATGTACATTGCCGCGCCCGCGGCACACAAGACCGAGGTCATGAAGAAAGGCGTGTTCCAGCCGCCCCAATTCACCAGCAGCGGCAGCATATAAGTCGAGATCGTGCCGCCCAGATTGCCGCAGCCGTTCATGACCGCGGCAGCCGAGCCGGCAAAGTCTCCCGCGATATCCAGCGGAATGGCCCAGGAAACCGAAACGGTCAGCTCCAGTCCGCCGAACGCCAGGCAACTGAAGGCGACGCAGGCGCGCGGGTCGTGCGTGAGCGTCGCGGGAATGATTCCCGCCGCCGCGATGAGAAAGCCCGCCACACCCACCATGCGACGCGCGCTGCGCACATCGCCTCTCCAGCGCAACATCAGGTCGGTAGCCCACCCTCCGGCCAAATCCCCCACCACTCCCGCTAACAACGGAAGGCTGGCGTAAAATCCCATCTTCGCCAGCGTCAGGCCGCGCGACTCTTTCAAATAAGTGGGGAACCAATTCAGGTAAACCTGCAAGGCCCATTGATAGCAGACGTACATTGCAGAAATTTCCCAAATGGTGCGGCTCGAAAGAATGCGCCGCCAGGGCACCGGCGCTCCCGCCCGCTTCATCGGTCCCCCGCGCGAGGAATGAATCAGCTCGCGTTCGGCGTCGTTCACTCCGCGATGGTCTTCTGGAGAATCGCGATAGTAGACGTACCATCCGATGGCCCACAGTACGCCGATCGCTCCAAACGCGAAAAACGGCATGCGCCAGCCAAAGGCCAGCATGAGGGATGTCACCACAATTCGGCCCGCGAACGCGCCGAATCGCGAGCCGGCATGCGTGATCCCTTGCGCGAAACCCCGCTCGGACGGCCGCATCCAGCGCGACAGCGACCGCGTGGCGATGGGAAACGCGCCCGCTTCGCCCATGCCAAAAAACCACTGAATCACCGTCATCGAGACCGCGCTCCAGCCCAGTGCGGTAAGAGCCGTGAAGGCGCTCCACCAACCGGCAATGTAGGTGAGCGCGCGGCGAGGCCCGATGCGGTCTCCCAACCATCCGCCGGGTATTTGGAACAGGCTGTATGCCAAATTGAAGGCGGACTGGATCGTACCGAAGGCGATAAGCGAAATGCCCAATTGTTCGCGGACCAGCGGGCCCGCGGTGGAAAGCACTGCGCGATCCATGTAAGTGATCATGTAGATCACTACGGTGAAGCCGAGCACGACGTGACGCACGTGCGAGGGGCGCAGTTCGGGAACTCGCGCCGGAGCTTGCGAACTCATGCCATCACCGCCGCCTCGAATAGAACATGCTTAGCTTGTCCATTCTATCCGAGACTCAAGCTTCCCGCTGAATCGCGTTACCCTGACAGTGCGATGCCTCTCGCTTCCAGACTTCCGGCCGGAATCCTAGTAGCCATATTTTTGCCGCCTTGCGTCGCGGCGCAGAGTGAGCGGGCGGTTCAAGCGGCGAGTCTCGATTCGCCCCCCGCGCTGGACAGCGTGATCCCCCAACTTGCCGGCAAACGTGTCATCTTCATTGGCGAGACGCATGATCGCTACGACCACCACTTGAACCAGCTTGAAGTGATCCGCCGGCTTCATCAGCTCGACCCGAACATGGCGATTGGCGTCGAATACCTCCAGCAGCGCTTTCAGCCGCAAGTGGACGATTACATCGCGGGGCGAATCACGGAAAACGAATTCCTCCGTTCGGCCGAATACTTCAAGGAATGGGGATACGACTACCGGTTATACGCGCCAATTTTTCGGTTCGCACGCGAGCAGGGGATTCCGGTGCGCGCATTAAACGTACCCTCCAGCCTGGCGTCGGATGTCGCCAAGCTTGGCGTGACTGGTCTTTCGGAAAGCCAACGGTCTTTGTTGCCTCGCGAGATGCAGCCGGCCGATGAAGGATATAAAGCGCGCCTGCGCGCGGCGTTTGAAGAGCACGCATCCGCCCAAAAATCGGCCCAAGAATCAGCAAAGCCTGGCGCGTTCGACCGCTTTGTCGAAGCTCAACTGGTGTGGGACGAGGGCATGGCGTCCCACGCGGCCGAATATCTGAGCGCCAATCCCGGCCGGCGAATGGTGATTCTCGCCGGCGCCGGGCATATCGAATTCGGGTCTGGCATTCCGACGCGCCTGGAACGGCGGATTCATGCGACCTATGCCATTGTGCTGAACAGCGGCGTCGAAATCGAGCCGCATATCGCCGACTATATACTGCTCAGCCAAAAAGAGGAGCTTCCTTCCGCCGGCATCCTCGGGGCCAGCCTGACGGACAAGGAGGGCGAATGCCGAGTCGCCTCTCTTAGTCCACAGGGCGGAGCGGAAAAAGCGGGCATCAAACGTGGCGATGTCTTACTTCAGGTGAACGGACAGCCGATCAAATCGGTGGCCGATGTCCATTTGGCGCTGTGGGAGAAAAAACCGGGAGAACATGTGGAGGTCTTGGTGCGGCGCGGTCACGACGATCGGCATTTCGATGTCGAGCTGGCCGCGCCGCCCAAGGGCCCAAATTGATCTGGCTACACGGGAGGCGATCTGCGCGTTAGATGGGTGAGAAGCGAAATCACAAATAGCACCAAGAAAATGAAAAACAAAATCTTGGCTATTCCCGCGGCGGCAACGGCCACGCCCCCGAATCCCAGCACGGCCGCGACGATCGCGATCACTAGGAAGATCAGAGTCCAATAGAGCATAATTAACCTCTCATTTGGAAGATGAAGCAGCGCCGCCCGTAGTTTCGGAACCTTCCCCGAAACGGCTGCCCACGGCCAGACATCACCCGTAAAGGATGACGCTAGCGGAACATCTGGCGGCGTTCGTGGTCCGGGCGCGCTACGAAGACCTTTCGAACGTCGCGCGAGAACAGTTGAAAATTCGGATCCTCGATGCTCTGGGCTGCGCCATGGGGGCGCTGGGTTCGGCTACCATCGAACTCCTGCGCGAACAGGCCCAGGAATTCGGGGGCGCGGGCTTGTGCAGCCTGATCGGCGCGACACGCACGGCGCCGGATCGCGCTGCATTTTACAACTCGGCGCTAGTCCGCTACCTCGATTTCAACGACAGCTATCTGGCAAAGAACGAAACTTGCCATCCCAGCGACAACCTGGGCTCAGTGCTGGCCGCTTGCGAGTACGCCGATAAAAGCGGGGGCGATCTCATGACCGCCTTGGCCGTAGCGTATCAAGTGCAATGCCGGTTGAGCGACGTAGCGCCCGTGCGGGCCAAGGGCTTCGATCACGTGACGCAAGGATCGTATGCGATCGCAGCCGGCGTGTCGAAGGGCCTCGGGCTGGACGCCGCGCGGACGGCTCATGCGCTGGCGATCTGCGGTACGGCCTTCAATGCGCTCCGGGTGACGCGCACCGGAACTCTTTCGAATTGGAAAGGGTTGGCGTATCCGAACGCGGCGTTTTGCGCGACGCATGCCGCGTTTCTTGCCATGCGTGGTATCACCGGGCCGCTGGAAGTCTTCGAGGGCAACAAAGGATTCATGGACGCGATCGCGGGGCGGTTTGAAATCGACTGGGGGAAGGAAGATCTCGAACGAGTCTCCCAGACCATCGTCAAACGCTACAACGCGGAGATCCATTCACAATCCGCGATCGAGGGGATTCTCGACCTTCGCGAGCGGCATCGCTTCCGCGCCTCGGAGGTCGAGCGGGTGGATGTGGAGATCTTCGATGTGGCCTTCAATATCATTGGCGGCGGGGAAGAGGGCGACAAAACCAGGGTGGAAACGAAAGAAGCGGCCGATCACAGCCTGCCCTATCTGATCGCCGTCGCGCTGCTGGATGGGCAGGTGATGCCGGAGCAATACCGGCCGGACCGCATTCGAGGCAGTGAAGTGCAAACGCTGCTTCGAAAGATCCACGTGACTCCGGCAGCGGATTTGAGCGCGCGTTTTCCCCGCGAGCTTCCCTGCCGGTTGACCGTCCGGCTTCAAGGAGATCGTGTCCTCCGTGCCGAAAAAAGCGATTACCAGGGATTTGTAACACGGCCGCCCGATTGGGACCAAGCCAACGAGAAATTCCGAAGCCTGAGCGAGGCTCACACAACGCCCATTCTGCGAGCTCGAATCGTCGAGACCGTGCGGAATATCGAGCACACGCACGTGCGGCGGCTGATGGACCTGCTGCGCGAAGTAGAAACGAAGGCGCGCGGTCCGGAGGCACAGCCTCCACCTAAGGCCGGAGGCGAGCCTCCGGTTAAGGAAAGTGAAGAGGAGGCGCTTCAATATGGCGGAACATGATCGTAGGACTGAGCCGCGACAGACTGCGCCGCGACCAGAGGGAGCGGTTACCGATCGCGACCGCGCGTTTCCGTTTCTGCGGGTGAACCGGCGGCCGCCCAAGCCGCGGAGGACGGGAGTGACCGAGATTCGAGGGCCCTACTACACGCCCATGGGAACGCGCTACCTGACAGACATTCTGGAAACCATGGGCGAATACGTGGATTCGCTGAAGTTCGCGGGTGGATCGTTCAGTTTGATGCCGCGAGCGGCCGTGAAAGCGATCACCGATCTTTGCCATCGCCACGACGTCTTGGTTTCCACGGGCGGTTTTCTCGAATACGTTCTCCGCCAAAGCCCGGACGCCGTCGATTGCTATATCCGCGAGTGCCGCGAGTTGGGATTCGACATTGTCGAAATTTCGTGCGGCTTTATCACCATTCCCACGGACGATTGGGCGCGGCTGGTGGAGAAGGTGAAGCAGGCGGGATTAAAACCCAAGCCGGAAATCGGGATCCAATTCGGCGCGGGCGGCGCGACGTCGGCGGAGGAATTGGAGGCGGAAGGCGTTCGCGACGTGGGCTGGGCGGTTCAACAAGCCCGGCGTCTGCTCGACGCCGGCGCGGAAATACTGATGGTGGAATCGGAAGGCATCACGGAAAGCGTGAAGCATTGGCGCACCGATGTTCCCGCGAAATTCATCGGCTCCCTAGGCATGGAGCGCCTGATGTTTGAAGCGGCCGATCCTGAAGTCTTTACCTGGTACGTCAAGAATTATGGCCCGGAGATCAATCTGTTCGTCGATCACAGTCAGATTGTGCAATTGGAGTGTTTGCGGAGCGGCATCTGGGGAACGAAAAGCGTCTGGGGCCGCATCCTGACTTATGGAGGAGAGTAGTGAAACAATTCTTAGGCTTATGCTGTGTCGCGCTGATGGGTGCTTTCGCGCTCGCGCAACAGAAGGAAAAAGAGCCGGCGCACCCACCCGCGCCGGCCGGGCATA
This sequence comes from Bryobacteraceae bacterium, assembly GCA_036521975.1. GTDB lineage: Bacteria > Acidobacteriota > Terriglobia > Bryobacterales > Bryobacteraceae > Palsa-187. The sequence goes on along the minus strand of DATDGT010000182.1, from coordinate 24,702 downwards.
TTCCGGCGCACGGCCCCGCGCCCGCGGCGCGAGCGCCGCACGCCGTGGCGCCCCCATCGCCGGAGCAACGAGCCCCGCAGCAGCGAGCTCCCGAACAACCAGCGCAAGTTCAACAGCGCCGCGAACCGCCCCGGGTGACGGCCAACGACGAATGGCGAGGTCATGGCGCACCCGAAGAGCCTGCTCTTCGCCTCGAGCATCCGTGGGAGCACGGCCATTTCACGGGTGGATTCGGGCCTAGCCACGTTTTCCATCTCGCGGGAGGAGCTCGCGACCGTTTCTTTATGGACGGATTTTACTGGAGCGTCGCGCCGTACGATTACGATTACGTCGCCGATTGGCTATGGAACAGCGATCCGATCGTGATCTATGACGATCCCGACCATCCAGGCTGGTATCTGGCTTATAACGCGCGCACGGGAACATACGTCCACGTGACGTTCCTAGGCGCATAGCAGCAGGAGAAACTTCCATGGCTTCCACTCTTATTAACGAGGTATCGAAAGAAAATCGGAAAGATCATCCGGTGACGCGACATCTGCAGCGCCAGGTGGCCAACGCCTTGGTGCTCTATGCCAACTACAAACATTATCATTGGCAACTTTACGGTCCGCTGTTTCACGACCTCCACCTGATGTTCGACGAACTGGCCGAGGACGTGCTAAAAACCTCCGACGAACTGGCCGAGCGCATTCGCATGATCGGCCAGGATGTCGAGGCAGTGCAGTTAAAGCAGATGCAGGAGATGGCATCGGTCCACTCCGCGGCCGCGGGTCAAACCCTGCGGGAAATGCTGGAAGAGGCGGACGCGAACCTGATGGTGGTGATTAAGGACTTCCGCGAGGCATCCAAGGCCGCCGACCAAAACGACGATCCAGGGACCGTGGATTTGTTGGGGAAAATCATCCGCATGCATGAAAAACACGAATGGTTCTTGCGGCAGATTCTGAAGAAGAAAGACGCCCTCATTTTTCCGTGACGGGCCTTTTGAATAGCCGCCGCAGCTCGTCCTTGGCTCGTGCAAGTACGCGCTTGCGCTGGGCGGGTAAACCGTGGCCCGCTCGATTGATATAGAAATTCAGCATCGACATCGCCGATTGAAAAGGCGACGCTTTGCGGCGCCGGCTTTGTTCGGCGGAGCGCTTGAGAGACAGGGCGATGCGCCGGGGGCTGGCTAACTTGAAGACTCCGCGGTCAAGATCCAGGGCATTGCTGGTCTTGGTCACGCGCTGCGACCAGCGGCGAGTGGTTTTCGTGTTCATACTCCGGAGAGTGCAAGCCCCGGGCCAATGGCGCCGCCGGGGGGTCCGCTACCATCGGTCCATGCGCCTCCTCGATGTCGGCTGCGGCATCAATAAACCGCCCGGCGCTATCGGCGTCGACCGCAACCCCGCCTCACGCGCCGACGTCCTCGCCGACCTCGACCGCTTTCCCTACCCCTTCCGCGACTCCTCGTTCGACGCTCTGCGGGCTGTTCACGTCATCGAGCACGTCTCCGACGTTATACGGTCGATGGAAGAATTTCACCGGCTGGTCAAGCCTGGCGGCGAAGTGTTGATCGTCACCCCGCACTACACCGACTTCAGCAGCTTCTGCGACCCCACGCACCGCTGGCATCTCAATAGCTTCTCGCTGCGTTATTTCGGCGACAGGCACGGCGGATTCGGCTATTATTCACCCGTGAAATTTCTTGAGATTTCCACCCGCGTTAAGCTACTAGTTCTCTGGAAATGGCTCGGATTGGAAGGGCTGCTCAACGCCTCGCCACGGCTGCGGCTGTGGTGGGAATATTATTGGTGTTACATGATTCGCGGCAAAGTCATCGAATGGCGCTTGCGTGTGATCAAATGATCGCGCGTCGTTAATTGACGAGCCAAATGATCGGCCCGCTGCTCGATGCGCTGCGCCACTGCCGCCGCCGGAAAACCTGGGAGCCGGCGCATGCAGCAGGCCGCCACGGCGAAGACCTGGCTCACCGCTATCTGCGCAAGCAAGGATTCATCATCGTCGCGCGCAATTATCGCCTTCCCTCCGGCGACGGTGAAGCGGACCTGATCGCCTGGGACGGTCCTACGCTGGTGTTCGTCGAAGTGAAGTCGCGCGAAAGCGCCGCTTATGGCCCTCCGGAGCGAGCCATGAACGCGGAAAAGATCGGCCACATGGCCCGCGTCGCCCGCCAATACGCCCGCAAGACCGGTACTCCCTGGGAAAACATCCGCTTCGATCTGGTTTCGGTACTGCTCACCGATCCGCCCTCCATCGATCACCTGCGCGCCCTCCGCCTGCCCGAGTCACGCTATTCTGACTTCTGAATTCTGACTTCTGACTTCTGATTCCTTATGGACGCCGAAAAGCTCCGCATCATCGAGGCCCAACGCCGCGAGCAGCATTGGCGCCGCTGGGGCCCCTATCTGGCCGAGCGCGCCTGGGGAACCGTTCGCGAGGACTACTCGGCCGAAGGCCATCCCTGGGATTATTTTCCGTTCGAGCACTCCCATCTCCGCGCCTACCGCTGGGGCGAAGATGGCATCGCCGGAATTTGCGACAACCACCAGCGCGTTTGTTTCGCGCTCGCATTCTGGAATGGCCGCGACCCCCTTCTAAAGGAACGCCTGTTCGGGTTGACCGGCGATCAAGGCAATCATGGCGAGGACGTCAAGGAATGCTACTACTATCTCGATTCCACTCCCACGCATTCCTACATGAAATATCTTTATAAGTATCCGCAGGCCGAATTCCCGTATCAAAAATTGATCGATGCGAATCGCGGCCGCAGCCGCGACGAACGCGAGTACGAACTGCTGGATACGGGCGTCTTCGACCAAGACCGCTATTTCGACATCTTTGCGGAATATGCGAAGGCGGACCCGGAAGACATCCTCATCCGCATCACCGTGGTAAATCGCGCCGGCGCGCCCGCGACCCTGCATCTGCTACCGATGCTGTGGTTTCGCAATACCTGGACTTGGAAACCGGGCGCGCAAAGGCCCTCCCTGCGGGGCTCCGCGCAGTGCGATGAATGCGCCGCCATCGACATCGAAGAAGCTTCACTTGGATCCTTCCGGCTGACCTTCGATGGACGCCCGCCCTTGCTGTTCACCGAAAACGAATCCGACGGCCGCACGTTATGGGGAGAGAAGAACTCCAGCCCGTACGTGAAAGACAGTTTCCACCGCTATATCGTGCAGGGCGACCGGGCAGCGGTGAATCCGGAGCAAACCGGCACCCGGGCCTGCGCCTGGTACCGCTTCGACCTGGCACCAGGTCAGACTCACATCCTCCGCCTGCGACTCACGCGCCGGGGCGAAGCGTCGCGCATGATCCACGATATCGATGGACTTTTCGCCGAGCGCATTCAGGAGGCGAATGAATTCTATTCCTTTGCCCCCGCTCATCTCTCCGTAGACGGGCGCCGTGTGCAAAGGCAGGCTTTCGCCGGCCTGCTTTGGTCCAAGCAGTTTTATCACTTCGTGGTGGAGACCTGGCTTAATGGCGATCCGGGTCTGCCTTCGCCCCCGGCTTCCCGCCTCAGCGGACGCGATTCGAACTGGATTCATCTCTACAACGAAGATGTGATCTCCATGCCCGATAAATGGGAATACCCGTGGTACGCCGCCTGGGACGTGGCGTTCCACGCGATTCCTCTCGCAATGGTGGATCCGGATTTCGCCAAGACTCAACTGCGCCTGTTCCTGCGCGAATGGTATCTGCATCCCAACGGGCAGATTCCGGCTTACGAATGGGCTTTCGGCGACGTCAATCCGCCCGTTCATGCCTGGGCGTGCTGGCGTGTCTTTCAGATTGATCGCAAGCTCACCGGACACGCCGATTACGGCTTTCTGGAAAGCGTATTTCACAAGCTGCTGCTGAATTTCACCTGGTGGGTGAACCGTAAGGACGCCGCGGGCAGCAATATCTTCGAGGGCGGATTTCTGGGCCTCGACAACATCGGCGTCTTCGACCGCTCCAAACCCACGCCCATGGGCGGCCACATCGAGCAGTCTGACGGAACCAGTTGGATGGCGATGTATTGCCTGAACATGCTCAAAATCGCGCTGGAGTTAGCGAGTAAGGTGGATCTGATATACGAAGATATCGCGAGTAAGTTCTTCGAGCACTTCCTTTATATCGCCAGCGCGATGAACGATTTGAGCCGCGGAGGATTGTGGGACGATGCCGACGGTTTTTTCTACGACCGCCTCCGTCTTCCCGACGGCAGTTCCCTCAAGCTCGGCGTGCGGTCGATGGTCGGCTTGATCCCTCTGTTCGCCGTAGACACCATCGAGCCCGCGGTGATCGATAGCCTGACGGGTTTCCGGCGGCGGATGGATTGGTTTCTCACCCATCGCCCCGATCTGTGCGGCAACATCGCCTCGCTTTCGCGCGAAGGCGTGGAATCGCGTCGGCTGCTGAGTTTGCTGGGCCGGTCTCGCTTGACGCAAGTCTTGAAGCGGATGTTGGACGAAAACGAATTCCTGTCTGCCCACGGCATCCGCGCGGTTTCGAAATATCACGAAGAGCATCCCTTCGTACTGTCTTACGGGAACAACGAGTATCGCGTCGATTACGAGCCGGCCGAATCGCGGACCTATCTATTCGGCGGCAATTCCAACTGGCGCGGGCCGGTGTGGTTCCCGGTGAATTTTTTGATCATCGAAGCGCTGCAAAAGTTCTGCTGGTATTACGGCGACGATTTCACCGCCGAGTTTCCCACCGGCTCGGGCCGGCACATGAATCTCACCGACATCGCCGGGGAGTTGTCGCGGCGGCTGTCACGGATCTTCCTCCGCGACTCGAGCGGCCGCCGCCCGGTCTACGGAACAGCGGAAAAGTTCCAGACCGATCCTCAATTCAAGGATTACATCTGGTACTACGAATACTTCAATGGCGACACCGGCGCGGGCATCGGCGCCAGCCATCAAACCGGCTGGACCGCGCTAGTCGCCAAGCTCCTCCAGCAGAGCGGCGAGTAGGATTTAGTTACACATTTTTTGACCTAGAAGAACCCTCCCCTTTTGGCAGTATTGACTGTCCCCACAGCTCCCATAGTCGCCCAAGAGGGAGCGCAAACCACCAATTTCATCCTTCAGCCCCGCACAGGCACGCTTGATCGCGCGGTTCTCCTTCTGACGGCGGAGGCGGGCTTAACGGAGAATTGAATACCCGAAGACGCGCTTGCTGACGCGCGGGGCTCAGAATCGGCGTTCTTTTACTAGGGAGCGCACAGGCCGCCGGGCGCGGCGTCAAACGAATGAGAAACTCGACGAGTCGGCCGCGCCCGGCGAGTCCGTTGTGCGCGACTTTCTCCAAAGTCGCGCACCGAGCCGGGATCGTCATTGAGCGGTTTACGTCCGCGCCGGCGGTGTATGCCGGGCAGGGAACTCTGGTCCATCGCGCCGGGCGATCTCTCACGCCGGTGGCGCCGGCGCCGCTCCGCGTTTGAGCTACCATGCATGGAATTTTATGCATCATCGGCTTAGCGATGACAATCATCGTCTGAGGAGAGATGAAAACATCGAGAAATTTCAGAATTGATTGAAGCTCGACTGCGGCGACGACATCATCGCCTCACGCCCAGTGAAGCGGTAGGTGTGTCAAGCGGTAGTGTGTCCAAAATTTAGAGACAAGCTCGCTTTGCGCCCTGGGCCTCCAGGGCGTGGGTCTATTTCCTTGGGAGGTGGAACTATGCGCACGCAACTTTTGCGCCTTTTTTTCTGTGCCGTCACCGCTGCGTCACTGGCTTTTGGCCAGGGCGGCAACGGAACCATCACGGGGATTGTCACCGATTCGAGCGGAGGCGTCGTAGCCGGCGCGCTCGTGCAGGCCAAGAACGCCGAGACAGGAGTCACTTACTCCGGCGCCACCACCAACGCCGGGGTTTATACCATCCCCGGCCTGCCTGTGGGAACTTACTCGGTCTCCACCACCGTTAAAAATTTCAAAACCTACACGCACACCAACCTCACGGTTGGGGCGGCGCAAGTTCTCAGGGAAAACATCAGCCTGGAGCTCGGCCCGTCAGCCGAATCGGTGACGGTAAGCGCGGCAGCCTCGCTGCTCAAGACCGAAACCGGGGATTTGGCGCATAACGTCACCATCGAGCAAATGGACGATCTGCCGTTGATGGGAATCGGAACGGTCAACGCCGGAACCTCCGGCTATCGTAATCCCTATAACACGCTATTGACGGTTCCGGGCGTGAGCTCCTACGCCTCCAGCGGACAATTCACGCTGAACGGCTTGGGGGGAAACATGACCGAAACCATGCGCGTCGAGGGCCAGGACGCGACTTCCCGCTTCACGGGCACGTACGATTACACCCAAATATTGCAACCCGGAGCCGACTCCGTTCAGGAGATCGCGTACCAAACCAGCAACTACGCGGCGGAATATGGTCAAGCCGGTTCGGTGGTCATCAATATGACTATGAAATCCGGGACCAATCAATATCACGGAAGCGGCTACGAGTATTTTGTGAATGAGGATTTGAACGCGGGCAATCCTTTCACAGTCAACACGGACGGGATTGGAAAGCTTCGGCCCATTAACCGCCGCAACGATTTCGGCGGAACGTTGGGTGGCCCGGTCGTCATTCCCAAGATCTATAATGGGCACAACCGGACGTTCTTCTTCTGGAGCTATGAGCAGTTCCTCGAGCACACCTCCTACAATTTCACCGATACAGTCCCGGCACCGGCCTATCTGCAGGGCAATTTCAGCGCGATTTCGGCGAATGGGACGTGCAGCCTGTGCGTGCCGCTGGGGATATCGGCTGCATCGCTCGCCACCGATCCCGTCGGCGCTCCGATATTTGCCAACGAGATCTACGATCCTAAGACGCGCGCCGTGACGGCTTCAGGCCTGGGCTATGCGTCTCCATTTCCGAATAACACGATTCCCCTTGCCCGCTTCAATCCTACAACCGTGGACTTTCTGAATCTGTTCCAAAGCCTGGGAGCGACGGCGCAGGATTCCAATCTCACCGGCAACTACGCGGGCATCATCGGGGGCAACCGGTATTCCATCATTCCCTCCCTCAAGATCGACCAGACCATCACAGACAAAGACAAGCTATCGTTTTATTGGTCGTACAATAACACCCAAAGCCAGATTTCCGCGCCTCTGGGGAACGCGGATGGTTTGCCGACGGAAATCGGAGAGTACCGCGGCACCTTCATTCCCAGTTGGACCACGCGGCTCAATTACGACCGTACGATCAGCCCGACCGTCCTCCTTCACGTCGGCGCCGGCTATATACACATGAGCTTCAGCGACCGAGCGCCGTTCCTTAGTTTCAATCCTTCCCAATTCGGACTCACCGGTTTCCTGATTAATCGCCAATTTCCGAGCATCACAGGTATGTGCGTCACAGGAGGGTTTTTTGCGGGACCAGCGTGCACGAACTCGACTGGTGGCATGCAACCGGTAGGGACGGCCGGTCAAATTCAATCGCAAAGTTACGAGGAAAAGCCCAGCTTCAACGCCAATGCGACATGGGCCCATGGCAAGCACACTTTCAAGGGGGGCGCGGAGTTGTACCTGGAGCAAAACTACTCGGGAAATTTCGCGGGCGTGACGTTGGCCACCGGCCTCAATGCGACGCAGGAGCCTTTCACTCCGCTTAATAGCATTTTCGGAGCGATTAACGGATACACCACCGGATTCGGCTTTGCCAGCTTCCTGCTGGGCGACTACGGGAGCTATAGTCCCTTCTTCGGTCAGAGTTCGACCACACAGACACCGCAGGAGAACTATCGGTACGGCACGCAACAATGGGGGTTGTTTGTTCAAGACTCCTGGAAAGTGCTTCGCAAACTCACTGTAGATTATGGAGTGCGGTACGATTTGGCTACTCCGGAGCAAGAGCAATACAACCGCTTGGGACAATTGGATGCAAGTTTGGCGAATCCAGTAGCGGGCGGGCGATTGGGCGCGGTGCAATACGCCAATACCTGCAATTGCGCCTTCTATAAACCCGTATATCCCTTTGCCCTTGGACCACGCGTCGGCGTGGCGTATCAAATCACCCCCACGACCGTGTTTCGCGCGGGGTGGGGATACGTGTACCAGTTCGTCGGATCGTTCGCCGGCGGCATCGTCAGCACCAATGGCGTTTATAATTTGAGCGCCAACACTCCGGCCTACGTTCCAGTGGGACAACAGTACGTGAATATTCAGACACCGGGCTCCATCGTGCAGCCGCAATGGCCGGTGACGAACCCGTTCGTGTATCCGAACCCGGGCGCCGTCGGCCCCGCGCCTACCGTCCCGGATCAGAATGAAAACCGGCCGCCGCGCGTCAACCAGTTCAGCTTCGGCATCCAGCAGCAAATCACCACAAATTTCGTGATGGAAGCCTCGTATGTGGGCAATCGTGGAGTTTGGGAACAGGGCACTTCGTTTTTCTCGTCCGGAGGTCCCTACGGCTTTTTCAGCCAGGTTTCGCCCGCCACATATGCGCAATACGGGTTGTATCCTTATCCGGGAACCGGACCGTGCTCGTCGGGCAGCGGAGTTTGCCACAGCTCGACCTATAACAACTACAACGATTACGTTCTACTGAACGATTTCACCATCGGCAGCCAGCAAGTGCAGCAAGCCATGGCCGCAAAAGGTCACCCCAACTTCCTTCCCTATTCCAGCTTTCCGCTGAGCTCGACGCTGCAGGCCGCTCTGTATCCCTATCCCCAGTTCGGCAACATCAGCATTACCAGCTCGCCCACCGGCAACTCCATTTACAACTCACTGCAGATGAAGGCGACCAAGCGTTTTTCGCATGGTTTGCAAGCGGGCGGCGCATTCACTTGGGCCAAGGCTTTTGTCCGCGCCACTCCGCAGGATTTCTTCAATACGCAGAGTTCCCAATGGAACTTGCAACAGGTTCCCCCGCTGGATTTGACATTCAACTTCCTCTACACCGTCCAGGTGGCGTCGTGGGAGCCACGGTGGGCGAACCTGATTACCAAGGACTGGCAGATCGGCGGCTATGCGAATTACCAGAGCGGAATGTTTTTGACGCCTCCCTCCAGCCCCAACGCGAATTTCCTGTCGAGCGAGGATATTCGTGTTCCCGGCCAGCCGTTGTATACGGCGGGCGTGGCCCCCAACAATCTGAACACCTACAATCCGTATTACACACAGGTTTTGAATCCGAACGCGTGGCAATCCTGCCCGGTGAATACCACATGCACCGCGACTGGAACGCTGTACAGCGATTTCCGCGCTCCGCGCACGCCGGTCGAAAACGCCAATCTCGGCCGGAATTTCCGGATGGGCAAGGAAGGCAAATACAACCTTTACATCCGCGCCGAATTCGTGAACATCTTCAACCGTACATTAATGCCGGCGCCGATCACGTCCGCGAATCCGGCGACCCCTCCCTCCAAGAACAATCTGGGAATTTACACCGCCGGATTCGGCGTCATCAACGCATATCTCGCTCCGGGCACCGCGTATCAGGCGCCAACGCAAGCGACCAACTTCGTATTGCAACCTCGCACGGGCACGCTGATCGCGCGGTTCTCCTTCTGATAATCGATCCGCGCGTATCCGTGTCCATCTGGGGCCGAATTCGGCTTGCCCCGGCCTCTGGCCGCCACCAGATCGTCTGAATGCCCAAACTCCGTACCTGAACCCACCAACCCTTACAAGAACACGAAAGTGAAAGCGGCTTCGCCACGTTCGCCCCACACAGTAACTGACGGCGAAACCGTCGGCAACGCAGCGCACACGGCGGCTCAACGCGGCCCACCGGTGTAGAATAGTTCATTTGATCCCTATCTGCTCAAGCTCATGGAGAAAATGATGAAGACCTTTCGCTGGGTGGCCGCCTCCGCGGCGGTGCTGTTGCCTTTTGGAGCGGTGCTGGTGGCCGACAACGCCAAGATCGCCACACTGATTACTGGTCAACAGGCCTTTATCGGCTCGCCCGATTTGAAACCTGGAACCTTCCGCAAGATCACCGTGGTGGATCTCCAAGAGCCGACCCAACCGCGGCCTTTCCTCGGCAAAATCGTTGCCCGCCAGGAAAGTAATACGCCGCTGGCGCCCGCGGGATTCAAAGTGGAATTGTACGCTCACGACAAATTGAATGCTCCGCGACAGATCCGGCGCGCTCCCAACAGCGATCTGTTCGTCGCGGAAACCAACTCCGGCGAAATCAAAGTGATTCGCGACAACAACGGCAAGCCGGAAATTTCTGTCTTTGCCTCAGGCTTGCAGCAGCCTTTCGGCGTGAATTTTTATCCCCCCGGCAATAATCCGCAGTATGTGTACGTGGGCAATACCGGCTCATTGGTCCGCTTCGCCTATAAGAACGGTGATCTGAAAGCCTCCGGTGCGCCGGAGACTTTGATTTCCGATCTGCCGCCCAAGGGCAACCACTTCACCCGCGACGTGGTCTTTTCCAAAGACGGACGCCGGATGTTTGTTTCGGTAGGCTCCGCCGACAACGTTTCCGACAACCAGCCCGTCCAGGAGCACCGCGCCAACATTCTCGAATACACCCCTGACGGAAAATTCGTGCAAATTTACGCCTCCGGCATCCGTAATCCGGTCGGACTGGGTATTCAGCCCACCACCGGTGAAGTCTGGACTTCGGTGAACGAGCGCGACAATCTCGGCGATAATCTGGTTCCCGATTACGTGACCTCGGTGAAGGAGGGCGGCTTCTACGGATGGCCGTGGTTCTACATCGGCCAACATGACGATCCGCGCGCCAAGATGGCGCGCCCGGCCGATAAAACAAAAGATAAGGTCATCGTTCCAGACGTGCTTTTGACGCCTCACAGCGCTTCGCTCGGCCTCACCTTTTACGATGGCACTCAATTTCCCGCGGAATACCGCGGCGATCTGTTCGCGGCCGAGCACGGTTCCTGGAATCGCTCCGTGCGGGCCGGTCTTGAGGTGATCCGCGTACCGCTCAACCGGGGCAAATCGGACGGGACTTACGAGGATTTCCTCAGCGGCTTCTTCGCCGACGGGGGAAATTCTTGGGGGCGGCCGGTGGGCGTCGCCGTCGGCAAGGACGGAGCGCTTTACGTCACCGACGACGGCTCGGCATCGATTTGGAAAGTGAGTTACGTAGGAAGGTAGTTATCAGTTGTCAGTCGTCAGTATTCAGTTGTCTGTGGTTGACCGGTGGCAACTGATAACTGACAACTGATAACTGAAAACTCAAAGGAGGTACATGCGAACCACGAAGACGCTAGTAGCAGTTGGGCTCGCGCTCGCCCTCGCCGCTGCCGCCCAGGAAAAGGGCAAGGGCGGCGGCAAAGGAAAAGGCGGAGCCATTCCCGCTCCGCTGACGATCAATGTGACGGGGTATTTCGACGGCGGCGCTATCCCGGCGAAATTCGGCTGCATGGGCGGCCAAAATTCGGGCGTTTCTCCCCAGATTTACTGGAGCGGCGCGCCTGCGGGAATCATGTCGTTCGCGGTCATCTTCCACGATACGGACGTCGCGCTTGCCAATGGAGACGACGTTCTGCACTGGGCGATCTTCGACATTCCCGGCTCGGCCACCGGTCTTCCCGAAAACGTTGCCAAGACCGCGACGCTGCCTGACGGCTCTGTGCAGTTGAACAACATCGCGGGCATGCCCGGTTACTTCAATCCCTGTCCTCCGCCTCCCACCACGCATCACTATATTCTCGAAGTCTACGCGCTGGATACGAAGCTCGGCCTGCCGGCAACCACCTCACGCGCCGATCTGGTGAAAACCATGCAGGGACACGTCCGCGCCAAGGGCACTTACGTCGGCACATACCATCAGTAATGGCGCGCCGGGTTTGCATCTTGCTGCTCGCCGCTGCGCCGCTCCCGGTTCTGGCGCAATCGAAAACACCCATCGCGCCCGGCGATTGGCCCATCTATAATCGCGATCTCGCCGGGACGCGCTATTCGCCGCTTACGCAAATCACGACCAAAAACGTCGCCAACCGCACCCGAACCTGGACCTTCACCACGCGCGGCGAAACGCCTCCAGCCGGTGCAGCCAAGGTAAGTGCCCCTAAGCAAAAGGGCAAAGGAGGGGCGGGCGGCATCGGCAACGAAGCCACACCCATAGCCGTCAGCGGAATCCTATATGTCCCTGCGGGGCCACAGGTGGTCGCGCTGGACGGCGCAACGGGCAAGGAAATCTGGCGCTACCGGCTTCCCATGGGCCAAGCTTCCAGCCGCGGCGTCGCCTACTGGCCCGGCGATAAACAGAACCCACCGCGCATTCTTTTCACTTCCGGGCGCAATCTGATCGCGCTCAACGCCGCCACGGGCGCGCTCGATCCTGGTTTTGGCAACGAAGGGATGGTGGATATGGTGGTGGGCTACTCCGGCGTTCCCACCATCTTCAAGAACGTCGTGCTGGTAGGCGCGAGCGTTCTGGAAGCCGAGATCGGCCCGCCTGGAAACACACGCGCCTTCGACGCCCGCACCGGGAAAAAACTCTGGGAATTTCACAGTGTCCCGGAGCCGGGCGAAGTAGGTCACGAAACCTGGCTGAATGACGGCTGGAAGGACCGCTCCGGAACCAATGTGTGGGCGTGGGCCATGTCCGGCGACGAGCAGCGCGGCATCCTTTACATGCCCATCGGCGGCCCCGCCTCGAACTACTACGGAGGGGACCGGCCCGGCGCGAATCTGTTTGGCAATTCGGTGGTCGCCGTCGATGCCGAGACCGGTAAGTACAAGTGGCACTTCCAGACCGTCCATCACGATCTGTGGGATTTCGATAATCCGCCTGCGCCCACTCTGCTGGACATCACTCAAAAGGGGAAAAAGATTCCGATCCTCGCGCAGATCGGCAAAACCGGTTGGATGTTCATTCTCAATCGCGAAACGGGCCAGCCCATTTTCGGCGTGGAGGAGCGTCCCGTCGCCAAGGGCGACGTACCCGGCGAATGGTATGCGCCCACGCAGCCGTTCCCTCTGAAACCCGGACCGCTGGCGCGCATGAGCTATAAGCCCGAGGATCTGGTCACTGCCGAAGACACCACTCCCGAGCATGTGAAGGCTTGTCAGGATCTGGTCGCGCGCAGCGGTGGTTTTTATAACGCGGGCCCGTTCACTCCGTTTTTGTATCACGAGGAGGGCGCGCTGCCCAAAAGCAATATCATCTTTCCCGGAGCCACGGGCGGAACCGATTGGGGTGGCATGACCAACGATCCTAAGCTCGGCTATGTGATTTTCTATACACAGGATCGCGGGCAAGTGGGCTGGGTGGAAAAGAAGCGGCCGGGCGTCGAATACTCCGCCGATGAGCGCGGCTCAAAGCTGCTCTACACGCGTGGGAGCGTCGATGGGCCTGGGCCTTTCCATACTCTCACCGCACCCGCCGGTCCAGGGCTAGGCAATCTGCCGTGCCAGAAGCCGCCGTGGGGCCACTTGAACGCGGTGAATGCCGCAACGGGTGAGATCGCCTGGCAAGTGACGCTCGGCGTCACCGACGGGTTGCCCGCGGGAAAACAGAATACGGGTCGCGCCGGCGGTTTCGCCGGCCCGACCGCAACCGCCGGCGGAGTGGTCTTCATCGGTAGCGTGGACGACGGGCGCTTCCGCGCACATGATTCCAAAACCGGCAAGGAGTTGTGGGTGACCAAGCTCGGCGCGCAGGCCGCGACCGCGAATCCCATGACCTATTCGGGAAAGAACGGCAAGCAATACGTCGCCATCGCCGCGGGCGGGACGCTGGAAGTCTTCGCGCTACCATAGCGGCGACACGTTGCACGCCAGGAGGAAAACGGCGCGCAGGCGTAAGTGCGTTGCGCGCCAGGAGGACAAATGACCGCTATTTCCGTGATTACCGGAAGCATCCGTCAAGGACGCTTCGGCGAGAAACCTGCGAAGTGGATTTTGGAGCATTTGAAAAAGCGAGAAGGAATAGATGCGCGGCTGCTCGACTTGCGCGATTTTCCCATGCCCTTCTTCGACCACCCGATGCCGCCCGGCATGCCCGGCCGCCCGGATTACGAGCATGACGTGGTTCAGCGATGGACGGCTGAAATTGCCCGCGCCGACGGCTTCATTATCGTGACCCCGGAATACAACTTCGGGCCTCCCGCGGTGCTCAAGAACGCGCTGGACTGGGTTTACAAGGAGTGGAACCGCAAAACCGCCGCCTTCGTGAGCTATGGCGGCGCCATGGGGGCGCGCAGCGTGCAGCAGCTTTACTTAACGGCGATCGAACTGCAGCTCGCCCCAATGCGCTTTACGGTTTCCATCCCGCGTGACGTGCTTTGGGCGCACTTCCAGGGCGGCGATGTGGACAAGGGCTTGGCCGGGTTGGAACAAGCCGCCAAGGCGATGATCGACAACCTGCTGTGGTGGACTGAAGCACTCAAGGCGGCGCGCGAACGCAAGGTGTAATATAGGCGCGATGAGACGCTGGTTCGCGTTCGTCTTCGCGCTTCTGCCGCTGGCGGCGCAAACACCCGTATACCGCGCGCCGCGCACCGATGGTGGCCATCCCGATTTGAACGGAATCTGGCAAGCTCTGAACGAAGCCAACTACGATATCGAAGCGCATAACGCGAAGCCGGCAATGGCGGTGCGCCCCGGACCTTATGGACCTGTCCCCACGGCGGCGGTTCTAGCGTTGGGCGCCGTGGGGTCGGTCCCTCCAGGCATGGGCGTCGTGGAAGGCGGCGACCTTCCCTACAAGCCGGAAGCGCTGGAGCAAAGAAACAAAAATCGGGACAATTGGTTGAATCTGGATCCGGAAATCAAGTGTTACCTGCCCGGTGTTCCACGCGCTACCTACATGCCGTATCCATTCCGCATATTTCAGAACGGCAAGAATATCTTCATCGCGTACGAATATGACGGAGCCGTAAGAAACGTCTATCTCCAGGATCCCGGCCCGGCTCCCGTCGATTCGTGGATGGGGCAGTCGGTGGGACGCTGGGAAGGCGAGACGCTGGTGGTGGAGGTCACCGGGCTGAACGACCAGACTTGGTTCGACCGGGCGGGCAATTTTCACAGCGACGCGATGCGCGTGACGGAGCGCTACACTCGCACCAGTCCGGATGTAATCTCCTATGAAGCGATCATTAACGACCCGAAGGTTTTTACCCGGTCCTGGAAGATGAGCGTGCCCTTGTACCGGCGGCAGGAGAAAAACGCGCAACTGCTCGATTTCAAATGCGTGGAGTTCGTGGAGGAGTTGCTGTACGGCGAGTGGCGGAAGAAGCCGTTGGGGAAGGAGTCGAAGTGAAAAAGCTACTGCTGTTATCAAGCCTTGCGGCCATGCTGGCGGCCCAAGGGTCGAAGTCCTACACCCCGCCACGGATGGCGGATGGACATCCGGATCTTCAGGGCACTTATGATTTGGCTACGCTGACGCCGCTCGAGCGCGCTCCGGGCACGAAGCTGGTCCTTACAAAGGAGGAGGCTGGGAAACTGGAGACTGCCGTCGCTTCGCAAAGGGCGCGAGGGGACGAGGCGATTCGAGCCGATCGTGCGTCGCCGCCCAAGGGCGGAGACGGATCGACGGGCGCGGCGGGAGGCGTCGGCGGCTACAACACGGGCTGGCTCGATCCCGGCTCCGCATACACGGTTGTCGATGGGCAGAAGCGGGCGTCGCTGGTGATCGATCCACCGGATGGGCGCGTGCCTCCTCTGCTGCCGGCTGCGGTGCGGCGAATGGCGGGGTTGCTGGCGCGGCCCACTTCGGATGCTCAGGAGAGCCGCGATCCAGGTCTCGAGCCGCTTGGCTCCTACGACGATCCCGAGCGCCGGCCGCTGGGAGAAAGATGCCTGCTCGGATTCGGCTCGACCTCCGGCCCTCCTGCGCTGCCGGATTATTTCTACAACAATCTTCATCAGATCGTGCAGGTCGGCGACTCCGTAATGATCCTGACGGAGATGGTGCACGACACACGCATCGTTCGCATGAACGCGACGCACCTTCCGGACAAGATCCGGCTGTGGATGGGCGATGCGGTGGGACATTGGGAGGGCGACACGCTGGTGGTGGATACCACGAATTTCACGGATAAGACGCGCTTCCGCGGTTCCACCGAAAACCTGCATGTCATCGAGCGGTTCACTCGCGTGGACGCCAACACTTTGCTGTATCGCTTCACCGTGGAAGATCCGGCAACTTGGGCGAGAGCTTGGACCGGAGAATTCGCCTGGCCGGCGACCAAGGAGCGCATCTACGAGTACGCGTGTCATGAAGCCAATTACGCGCTCGGAGACATTTTGCGCGGGGCGCGCCTGCGTGAGGCGGAAGAGGCCGCGGCAAAGGCGAAGAACTAAGGGGGAATATGAGGCAGTTCATTGTTATGGCCATCGCTGCTGCGATTCCCGTGGCGGCGCATCATGCTTTTGGAGGGGAATTCGATCCCAATCGCCCCATCTTGCTGAAGGGCAAGGTGGTGAAGGTGGAGTGGGTGAATCCGCACGCGTGGATCCATCTGGAAGTGACGAAACCCGACGGATCCAAGGAGGAATGGATGGTGGAGGGGGGCAGTCCGAATTCGCTGCTGCGGCGTGGATTGACGCGAGACTCGCTTCCGGTGGGAACGGAAATCGTCGTCGACGGCTATCAGGCTCGCGACCACAATCTGCTGCGCGCCAATGGACGCAATGTGACGTTCACGGACGGGCGGAAATTGTTCCTCGGCTCTTCCGGGCCGGGCGAGCCGCCAAAGGACGCAGTGCCCACGGAGCAGGCAAAACCTCCTGAAGGAAAATGACCGAATGACACGAGTGATCGTATGCGCGGCTTTCGCGGTCGCGGCATGCGCGCAGAGGAGCACGACAACCTTGGACGCGGCTTCGTGCTCATGGCATCAACTACAAAACCCATCCCGTCTGGGACAAAGAGGTCGAGCGGATTACCGGAGGTGCGGCGCCGATCACGTAATTGAGATCGGTGGAGCGGGCACCCTGGCCGAGTCCTATCGCGCCCTCGGTTTCGGCGGCAATCTGGCGCTCATAGTTTTTTGGACGGGGCCCGGCGATCCCAATCCGATGCCGCTGATGACGAAGGACGCGAGCCTGCACGGAATCGGAGCCGCTTTCTACTACGCGAGCATCTAGTGAAGGACTGAGAACCTTCAAGAACCAGGAGAATACGGCCTTGCCATTCTACCGTGTCTTAGCGTAGGGAAAACCCTTATGTCAAACGAGGGCAGCTCATCGTAAAATCGTTGATTGGTTGATATTCATAGCCACGTACTGTACGGTCTCGACGATGGAGCCCGGACTCTGGACGACTCGCTGGCTATGATTCGCATAGCGGCCGAGCATGGCACCACGGATCTGGTGGCGACGCCGCATGCCAATCCGGAATTCCCCTTCGAGCCGGAGCGCGTCACCGAGCGCCTCAACGAATTGTCGTCCGCCTCCACGGGCGGGCCGCGACTCCATCCGGGCTGCGATTTCCACCTTACCTACGAAAACATTCAAGACGCCATCGAGCATCCGAGCAAATACGCCATCGGCCATAAGAATTACTTGCTGGTTGAGTTTTCGGATCTGCTGATCTTTCACAATGCGGCGCAGATCTTCGGGCGGCTCGGCGAGGCAGGATTGATCCCCGTAATCACTCACCCAGAGCGCAATGCCCTTCTGCGGCAGCGCGCCGATGAGATTGCCCGGTGGGTGCAGAGCGGCGCGTGCGTGCAGCTCACCGCGCAAAGTCTTACCGGTGAATTCGGCCGGAAGGCCGAGAAGTTTTGCTGCCTCTTGTTGGACCGGGGTCTGGTGCATTTCGCCGCCAGCGATGCACATGATTGCGAGCACCGGCCGCCCCGCCTGGATCAGGCTCGCAACTGGCTTGCGGAGTACTATGGCGAGGATGCAGCCGAACTGCTGTGCGCCGCGAATCCACGCGCGGCGCTCGAAGGCAAGCCCGTGGACGCCTTTATGCCCCGCGAAACAATCCCTCGAAAGAAATGGCCGTTCTGGCGATAAGGAGATGTGGAGCTAGAGGGCAGAGCAACTCTGGATAAATGTGGATTAGCAGTGGCTGTCGATTTCGTCATACATTATATCGACACTCGTATGACAACCTAGAGAAATATTACCAATATGAGTATTCAGGCGGGAATTTATTGGACTGTGACTCACGATCAATATATAATACCTCGAGGGCGTATGAACACCATGCGGCGTGGCACGCGTATAAGTTAGCGGAGGGATCCAGTGCGGCATATAACCGATGATGTAGCTCTCATTTTGGCGAGCCCTATTCCGCGGCGTGAGGCCTTTACCCGTTTAACGGGAGTGTTGTTCGGCGGTGTTCTGAGCAGCTTCGGAATCCGGTCGGCCTATGCCCAGCCATCAAGCTGTAATCCCGCGTGCCAAAAGGACCAAACCTGTTGTGGTACGACGTGTATCGATCCCAAAAAAACTCAGTGCTGTCCTGGTAATATCCCGTGCCCCTCCAAGTTCATATGCTGCGGTAGCACGTGTATCGATCCCAAAAAAACTCAGTGCTGTCCTGGCAATACGACCTGCCCCTCCAAGTTCATATGCTGCGGTAGCACGTGTATCGATCCTAAAACTACTCAGTGCTGTCCTGGCAATACGACCTGCTCCTCCAGCAAGATATGCTGCGGAGTTGCGCAACAAGGCAATACGTTCTGTGTCACGCCCCCGAAGCAGTTCTCGAATTCGCCTGGTCACTAACACTTTGCGCGGGGTTTTCTTCGTTTGAACGCTCAGTCATTGAAACGCCCACTTTCGTTAGAGAGCGTGAACGACGGGTGCGCAGTTGCGATTCCAGGGATGGCGCTCGCTCAAACTAACCTATTCTTGGAGGTAGGATACC
The DNA here is from genome assembly GCA_036521975.1 of Bryobacteraceae bacterium. Taxonomy (GTDB): domain Bacteria; phylum Acidobacteriota; class Terriglobia; order Bryobacterales; family Bryobacteraceae; genus Palsa-187. The sequence goes on along the minus strand of DATDGT010000182.1, from coordinate 5,927 downwards.
TGGATGACCTGTTCATCAAAGTTCCGTCCTCCTATGGGCTCAAGGATTATCGTGTTTTCGTTGAAACTCCGGAGACCCTATGCAAATGGAACATCCGGCCCCTCGAAGGAATCGAGCGGTTTGACAGATTGCAATGCGCGCTGGAGTGTTTCCCCAGCCTGAAGCCTCTCGATTCCCTCGGTCCTAGAACCGTTCATTACCTGTTGCTGTACAAGATTCAGTATGAACGGCTGCTCACGCAATGCGCAGTGGCCATACCGGGGGCGAAATTTGGCGCCGTGAGATCGAGGTCCTTCGGGATTTTTCACAAGTTCCGGCCAGCGCTCTTTCAAAGACGCATCTCCGGAACTACCCTTTGGGACATGTACGACTTTGGACGTGAAGAGGTCCTGCCACGATGGAGGCCCTTTCTGCCTGCGATTTCTGTGCAGCTATCGAATCTGCTTGATTCTTCCTTGCTCAAGCACATCGACTGGAACATCAAAAATTTCGTCTTCAACGAGCCTAGCTGCCGGTTATTTTACGTGGATCAAAAACCCACGATTTTTACTGCTGATCATGGCAACGAGGCGAATCTCAAGGGCATTCGAGAGATCTTCCTCGTGTAGCAAAGCAGGGCAAAATGTTCACTCGTGACGACTCTGGCCGTTTTCCAGCATGCTTGTGCCTGAGCCTGGTCGGAGTTTTCCTCGGGTACGCGATTTTCAACAACGAGTCCGTTGAAGCCTGGCACATTTGTCTGGCAGGAGTCGCGGTCATCGCGGTTGTCTGTTTCGCATGGCCGGCGGCGAGCTCTGCTGCCGCGCCTCCTCCCCTGCCGCGGTGTCTAGCCTGGGCGATTGTGCTGTTCCCCTGCTATGCGCTCTTCCAATTACTTCCATTGCCTCTTTTGATGTTGCGAATCCTTTCGCCCGAGCGGGTCCGACTTCTCGAAGGGCTACGAATCATTACCTCTCCGCCCTTATTTGCGCCGCTTACTACCGTCTCATCAGCGACGGTGGAATACCTGTTGAACATTGGAGGCTACACGCTTACGTTTCTCGTGGTTCGGAGGCTCGCCTGGCAACTGGGACGAGTACGAAACTGGATGCCGGTCTTTTGGCTGATCGCCATTGCGGCGCTCCAGGCAGTTTGGGCCCTATTTGAGACTGCGAATTCGAGGTCTGGCATAGCGCACGGCAGTTATGTGGATCGAAACCATTTTGCCGGTCTGCTCGAAATGGCGATTCCCTTTACGATCGCCTACGCTTTGTATACATTCGGCGCACATCGGCATTGCTCGTCCGCATTAACGGCCGTGAAAGCCGGCGCTTCGATTAGCTGCGGCGTGCTGCTGCTGACCGTGGTGATCAGGTCGCTATCGAAGATGGGTTTCTTCGCCACACTCTGCGGGATCTTCGTGTTTTTCTCTTTTGCAGTCGTATCCCGGCTGCGCGGCTTGAAGAGGGGACTAGGCGTGGCTTGCCTCGCAGGCGCTCTGTTGGCGGGGTTCGTCTTTTTACCCTCCGATCCGCTAGTGGGCGCCGTTGGTGAGACGCTGTCCCAGGGGCCGAGATCGGATCTTGAAGGGCGGTTGCCGGTATGGCGAGATACTGAGCATTTGCTGCGGGAATACCCGGTTTTCGGTACGGGACTGGGCACTTATTCTTCGGTGTTTCCAAAATTCCAGACCAGTTCGCTCGATCTTTTTGTGCCGCACGCGCATAATGATTTTCTGGAGTTCTCCACGGATCTAGGATTGCTTGGCTTTCTGATTCTTGCGGTTATAGTTGGGCACGTCATCTGGATCGTGGCAAAAGCGATTCCAAGCTTATCCCGCCAGACCAGATATCTGGCGCTCGGATGCACCGGTGCAATGACGGCGATGCTCATTCATAGTACCGTCGAATTCAATATGCAGGACGGCCCGAACGCGATGTTCCTGGCGTGGATCGGCGGCATTGCCGCGAGTCGTCCCGTGGCAGGCGCAACACCACCAGCCGTTTCGTCGCCGCGCTGGTTTCCACGGGGATTTGTTCTCGTGCTCGGCATTATGTTATTCGTCTATTCATCAGCCTGGATCTTATTCGAAACTCATTTCCGGAATGATCCGCGCGCCGAAAAGCAGTTCTGCCGGTTCGGCATTTGCGATACCGATGCATTCCTGAGTGCGCAGGTGCCTTCTGGGGAAAGTCAGGCTGCGGCGCCGGTGCCGGAGCTCATCGAAGCAGTCCAGCGCGAGCCTGCTTCTCATATTCGCTGGTACTATCTGTGCGACGCGTTCACCCGATCGGGGAATCTCGATTCTGCCCGGAATTGTTTCTCTTACCTCCTGACGCTCGCCCCCAAAATCGCCTCCGAGCAGTTGTTGGCAGCCGATTTTTACGCCGGCCTGGGGGACAACGAACGTGCCCTCAAGTCGGCTTCGGCAGTACTTCATGAAACTCCCTCATATGACCGGTCGGTTTTCGACTGGTTTAAAAAGAAGGGCTTCACCGCAATCCATACCTTACCGGTTTTGCCGCCGATTGCGCGTGTCTATCACGGTTATCTGCGTTGGCTGATTTCGGACGATAATCTCGAGGATTCCGCCATCGTCTGGGATCGCCTGTGCTCGTTAGGCTACGCAGACACGAGTCTGGCAAACGACTATTCGCGATTTCTCATTCTTAGGAAACGATATGAAGCCGCCGCACAGGCATGGGCCGGATCTCTCGGCGCGCACTCGAACGGATACTTGATTACAAACTGGATATTCAACGGAGATTTCGAGTCGGCTCCGTCAGGATCGCCATTTGATTGGAAAATCGAGAAGACGCCTGGCGTGCAAGCTACCTTCGATTCGAATGCCGCTCACACGGGGTCACACTCGCTCCGGCTGGATTTCTCGGGAGAAAACAATGTTTCCTACGATCACGTGTCTCAACTTCTGTATGCTTCTCCGGGGACATACCGTTTTGAAGCTTTCATGCGGACAGCGGATGTGACAACGTCTAAAGGCGTTGGCTTTTCCATATCCGATTTCACGGGGTCGTTGCGTCTGAGCCTCCAGACAGAACAACTGGCGGGAACACATGACTGGACCAGGCTTGAGCAGACGATCCATATCCCTGAGCCCACGCTGCTCCTCGTTCGGGTCATCCGGGAGCCCGTAATATTCAAATTCGATGCCAACATTAAGGGCACTGTTTGGATCGATAGCGTAAGTCTCCGCAATGTCCCGTGAGCAGATTCCTCTGCTTTATTCTCCCGGAATGGTCCAGAGAAAGATGTGATTGCCGCCTATGACCTCTTCGCGGTCCGGCTTCCAATCCTGCATATCGAAGGCGTGTGACACGACGCGCGTTCCGGGTTTCAGCTCTTCGAATAGCTTAGAACGCAATTGCAGATTAATCTTGGGTAGCGCATAAAATGTCACCACCGAGGCGCCTCGGATGTCGGTGTGGGAAATCTCCCGTTGTTCAAACCTCACCATTTCCTCTACGGATGCTTTCCGTGCGTTGGCGCGCGCTTCGGCAATTCGCTCCGGATTGATGTCCACTCCAAAGCCGCGAGCGCCGTACTTTCTCGCGGCTGCAATCACCACGCGTCCGTCTCCACAACCGAGATCGTAGAGTGTGTCATTGGACTGAACCATGGCCATTTTCAGCATGGCATCCACGGTTGCGTGAGGCGTGGGGATGTACGGTAGAAATCCCAACATCTCAAAGGTCGCACAAGCCCCCGCTCCCAGTTCGGAGGCCACCCGACCCTCTTCATCCAGGAGCACTGCTCCCGGCGTCCCGTTAGCTCCGAACAGAGTCCCGGCCGCGGAATAACGATCGACAAGTACGCGGGAGCGAAAGCCATGGGCTCGAGTCGCATCGGCCGTGCCTTTCGTAATGATCAATAGATCAGGAGCGTTGGTGGGGCGCGCGAGTTCCTGAGTTCTCAGATCAGTCACCATTCCCTGGCAAAAACCGCAGCCCGGATCCCAAAACAATAGGAGAGTATGCCGGCCTCGAAGCGTCGAGAGATCGAAGACTTCGCCATTCAAATCCGGTAACCCCAACTCTGGGACGCGATCGCCCTTTTGTAGTGGGGGTGGGAGTGTGGAACCCACCACTAAGCCGCGGACGGCATCCACGCCCTCGGCCAATGGGCTTGCGATTCTTCCATTTCTGATCAGCACGGCAGCGGGTGTCGCCTCAGACTTGAACGCCTTCGCTACCTCGTGATCCTTCTGGAGGAGTACGTTTTGTAAGTGATGTTTGTCCCGTCGATTAAGATTCGCCTCTCGCGGTCCGCTACTAATCACGGTGATCGAGATGCGGTCTCCATGCTCAACCTGCCACTGCGCAATTTCGGGAAATAGGGTTTCGCAAGCGCCACATCCCGGTTCCGCAAACACCAGCAGGGCCGGATTTTCAGTCTGTGACTCTTCAGTCTGAAACAGGGCCGTTGACACCACAGTCTCGCCATCTAATCCAGAGAGAGTAAAGTTTGGCGCGTCCACGTCCATTGGGAGTCCGGGTTGCTCCGGTTCAGGAGGGCTCACTCTAGCCTCAAGTGCTTCCACCCGCAACAACAGGCGCCCATTTTGCTGTAGTAAGACCAGCACGGTCCAGAAGTGCAGCACCAGCAATAGGCCGAGAACTACGGCTGCCGCCGGCCAACCCGTCTCGAACGGCCTTAAACCCTGTCTGAGCGCGTCAGGGGTAGCATTGGGTGCTTGCCACAGCACAAGCGCGGCCATTGCTCCCAACACCGCGTTTCTGATTAGCGTTTTCGGACCGACTGGGGTTGAGTAAAGCTGTCCGAAGCAGTGACAGTTCGGGCGCTTGCCTCGCGCGATCGCAATTCCGGCTGCGGCGGTGAACAGGACCAGGAGAACGATCGCGCCGGCCGCCCCCCAGAACACAGATCCGCCCCAAAGTAGCCCGAAGGCGCACGCCAGCTCAAGGCCGGGCAAAACCAATGCTACTGGATGGACGAGAAACGCCGGCGCTCCGAAATCCGCCAGGGACTTCCGCGCGCCTGCAAGATCGGCAAATTTCGCAATGCCTGCGATTGCAAATACCAGCGCCAAAATCAGCCGGACAATCCAGACTACAACGACCATGGATGATTCCTCTCATGTTATCGGCCCTTTTGGGTCACACCGATATATGGCCCGGTCCCCTTCCGATACCGCTAAGGCACGCTATACGACGTTGGCGCAGAAGCAGCTTCTGAAGGGCCGTCATGAAGCGAGGCCCGCTATAGGCTCATCGAGTCCTCTACGACTCACCCTTACGCGCGGGACGCCAATCGTAGTACTGCACGCGGCAATCCGGACATTTTTTCAGGGGAGCGCCCAACAGGAATTGGAATAAACCGAGCACGTCCTTTGAGAGCGGATCCACCGGATCTCGCCGCTCCATATGATAGACCGACTCAGACCCACAGCCGACACAACGGGAATGCCCAGAGAAGAGGAACCGGCGACGCACGTTCTGACGAGCCAGGAAGCCGTAGTATACGGCCAGACGCAGACGGCAGCGTGGGCAGACAAATATCGCGGAATAAATGACTTTGCGGAGGCGCGATCGATGTGCTCGCGCCATGGCCACGCGGCACTGTGGGCAGTTCGGCATATGCTCGGGACGCCTCCAGCGAAACCAGCATCGCTCGCTAGCGGAGCTTTTTGAAAGCCCTAGAGATGTCTTCGACATCAAACCGACAATCCTACAATCTGTGGAATGCCGAGCATTCCGGAACCGCTGAAGAACCAGGTCACGCGGAAGGTTGAGTGTCTGGACCGTTATACCGGATGCGTATATCAGAGCGCACTCGCGTCCAAATTAGCAGCTTGAGCGCTTCTCGCATAGTGAAAACGCTGCACATCGGCCAGGGTTGAGCCGAGGCAAACATGCGACGCGTCGGCCGTGGCCGAGTAGGTGCCTTCCGAGTTTTTTGAGGGCTGCTGT
>DATDGT010000181.1:0-2432 GCA_036521975.1 Bryobacteraceae bacterium | reverse complement strand
CAGCATCCCGCGGAGAACTTAGAAGATCCGGTCAGGACGGGGCGTCCGGCGGATCCGCGCTTAGCAGCGGGGCAAGGCGAGTACGTCCTTTGAAATCAACATCGGCTCTTCGCGGAAATACCTATTTTGGACGAGAATGATTTCCCGCGGAGATCAGCCTCAGCCCGGTTCAATCCGAAGACGGATTCCGCGTCATGGCGATTATCCGCGATATTAGCGAGCGTAAGCAGGCCGCCGAACGGTTGTTTGCGATTCGCGAGGAATACACGCACGAACTAGAAGAGAGCAATCGCCTCATCGAGCGCGCCAACCGATTGAAGAGCGAATTTCTCGCCAGCATGAGCCACGAGCTGCGGACCCCACTCCACACCATCATCGGTTTCTCTGAGCTCCTCACCGAAGAGCTGGAGGGAATACTCGATGACAGGCAGAAGCGCTTCTTCAATCACATTCAGAAGGATTCGCAGCATTTGCTCGAACTAATTAACGACCTTTTGGACCTCAGCAAGATCGAATCCGGAAAGCTGGAGCTTCGCCGGGAGGTGTTCGACTCACGCGCAGCGGTGGAAGAAGTGCTCGCTTCCATCCGGCCGCTGGCCCAAGCGAAATCGCAATCGATTCGAGCGGCGATTGGCGATTTGCCGGCGCTCGACGCCGACCGCATGCGTTTCAAGCAGATTCTTTTTAACCTGCTTAGCAACGCCGTCAAGTTCACGCCTGACCGCGGCAGCATAACCGTGGAAGGGAGTTTGCTGGAGGACGCAGTCGAATTCTCCGTCGCCGACACGGGAGTCGGCATCCCCAAAGAAGAACAGGATCTGGTGTTCGACAAGTTCTATCAGGTAGGCCAGACCAGCAAAGGAGTTCGGGAAGGAACCGGGCTCGGATTGGCGATCACGCAACACCTGGTAGCCGAACACGGAGGCAAAATCTCGGTTGTCAGCCAGGTGGGGCAAGGGAGCCGCTTCAGCTTCACCATCCCTCTATCTAGCGCTCCTTCCCGGACCTAAATTATGAAGACCGTTTTGATCGCGGACGACAAAACAACGGGGCGAGAGCTGGTTCGCGCCGTGCTCGAAAAAGCCGGGTTTCACATGATCGAGGCGAGCGATGGTCTCGAAGCCCTGCATGCCGCGCGCGAAAACCGGCCTGATTTGATCATCCTGGACTTACATATGCCCGGTCTCGACGGATTCGGCGTGGTTCGGGAGTTGCGGCGCGATGCGCTGTTCGCTTCAACGCCGGTGGTGGCGTTGACGGCGAGCGCGATGCAAGGAGATCGGGAGCGAGCCATGTCGGCCGGATTTACCGGCTACATTACCAAACCGATCCATTTGGCAGCGCTGCGCAGCGAGATTGAGCGGCTTCTCAAATAACTCATGTCTACGAACGACGCACCCTCTATTTCGCTGCTGATCATCGACGATAATGCCGGAAGCCTGGAAATGTTATCGGCGGCGCTCGCGCAACCGGGTCTGGAGATTCTGACCGCGTCGGAACCGGAAACGGGTCTCGATCTGGTTCACGACCGCCGTCCGCAGATCGTGCTGACCGATTTGGTGATGCCCCACATGAGCGGCATCGACGTTCTGGAACGCACCATGGAATTCGATCCCTCTATCGAGGTGATCCTGATGACGGCGCATTATTCCTCCGAGTCCGCCGTCGAGGCGATTAAGAAAGGCGCCGCCGATTATCTGAACAAACCTGTTTCGATCACCACCCTGCGGGAACGGATCGGCAAACTGGTGGAAGAAGCGCGAAAGCGGCAACACACGCTACAACTGCAAAGTGAAATGCTGGCGGCCGCGGAATTCGAGGGGATCGTCGGCCAGAGCCCGCTGATGTGGGAGATGTTCTCGCGTATCCGGCGCGTGGCGCCGCATTATCGCGCGGTTCTCATCACTGGCGAAACGGGAACGGGCAAAGATCTGGTCGCGCGCGCGCTGCATAAGCTGAGTCCGGTGAACGCCGGCCGTTATGTCGTGGTCAACTGCTCGGCGGTGGTGGAGACGTTGTTTGAGAGCGAACTCTTCGGCCACGTGAAAGGCTCCTTTACTGGCGCTGTCTCCGACAAAATGGGCCTTTTCGAACACGCCCACGGCGGCACGCTATTCCTCGACGAGATCGGCGACATGCCGCTGTCGACGCAAGCAAAGCTCCTGCGCGTATTACAGAACCAGGAAGTGCAGCGAGTCGGATCTCTGACCGCAAGAAAAGTGGACGTGCGAGTGGTCGCCGCGACGAATCACGATCTTCGCGCCGCTGTCGCGGAAAAACGCTTTCGCGAGGATTCCTACGAAAATGGAGACACGGCTCTGCGGAATCAGGCTGTTGCAGGACCCCCTTTGCGCTTGCGGGTTGCGCGTGAGCATTGGGGCTTCGTGGGGGGAGCAACGCGCACGGTGATGCCCAGTTTCCCAAGGCGGCGC
>DATDGT010000180.1:0-2892 GCA_036521975.1 Bryobacteraceae bacterium | reverse complement strand
GCGCCGCCTTGGGAAACTGGGCATCACCGTGCGCGTTGCTCCCCCCACGAAGCCCCAATGCTCACGCGCAACCCGCAAGCGCAAAGGGGGTCCTGCAACAGCCTGATTCCGCAGAGCCGTGTCTCCATTTTCGTAGGAATCTTTGCGCGCGGCGACGATTTTTGGAGGGCGGACTTTAGTCCGCGCGGCGCTTTAGCGCCGCTCTTCGGCAGCGAGGCTAAAGCCTCGCGCGGGCTAAAGCCAGGCTAAAGCCCGCCCTCCATGGTTTGCGGCGGAGCCGCGCTGTGCCACGATGGTCCTAAGGAGTTCGCTTGGGGCAATTACGTGCCTCGGTTATCACCGTCGCCCTAGCGGCCTTGTGGCCCGCCGTACTCGCCGCAGCCAATCAACCAGCCTATTTAATCGACGATTTTGAAAATCCCGCCGCGCTCGAAAGCTGGCGAGTCTACGGCATGCCCGCGCCGCGGAGCGACGCGCTTGCATTGGGCGCCGGACATCGGGGGCATGGAGCCGTCCTTACTTACCAGCTCCCCTGCGACCGACAAACCGAGTGCGGCGCCTACGCCGAAGCGCTTTGGACACCGCCATCCTCTCTTCCGGAGAGCGCACAGGCCGCCGGGCGCGGCGTCAAACGAAGGGGAAACGTGGGCGAAGTAGCCGCGCCCGGCGAGTCCGTTGTGCGCGACTTTCTCCAAAGACGTGATCCCGCGATCTCCCTCTGGATTCGCTCCCCGCCGGAGGTGGAGATCTCCGTGGTGGCGAAGGACTTGAACGGCCAAATGCTGCGATTCCCCATTCGCGCCACTATTGAGCACTTCAACGCCGGCGGCTGGCAATATGTCGTTGTCCCATTATCGGCTAAGCCGTCCGCGGACTCGGGAAACGGCGCCACGGGCCGCATCAAAGGGCGGCTGGTGGAAGTCGGCATTCTGGTTCAAGCGCGGGTTCGAGCAGCGATACAAGGCTCGGTGAGTTTCGACGACATCGAACTCCGTGACTCTTCCGAAAGCTTCCATATCAACGCAACGGCCCAAACCACACTGCCGCCGCCCGAATCATTTCCTCCAAGCCTGGGGGTGAATATTCACCTTCTCCGCGACGACCACGCGCTCGACTTGGCGCGCGCGGCCGGCTTCGGCTTCGTGCGGATGGACATGTTGTGGGCGAATATCGAACGAGCCGGTCGCTATCGCTTCCGGCAATATGATGCGCTGCTAAGCGCATTGGAGGCGCGTGGAATGGGCGTGCTCTGGATTCTGGATTACGGCCATCCGGATCACGGCGACAGCGTTCCTCGAACCCCACAGGACATCGCTGCGTTTGGCCAATTCGCGGAAGCGGCCGCGGTGCATTTCAAAGGCCGCGATGTCCGCTACGAAGTATGGAACGAACCGGATCTGAGCGAGTTCTGGGTACCCGCTCCGAATGCGTCGGAGTACGCGGCTCTTCTGCGGGAAGCCATCGCGGCGATCCGGCGGGGCGATCCGTCCGCAAAAATATCGAGCGGCGGCGTATCGAGGATGGACCTGGCATTCTTGAGCAGCGCGCTGGATCCTAATCTCGCCGCCGGGTTGACTGCGATTGCCGTTCATCCTTACCGGAAGACCGTGCCGGAATCGATCGGCCCGGACCTGGAAATCCTGCGCTACTGGGCCGCGCTTAGGTTTGGAGATCGCGTGGAGATCTGGGATACCGAATGGGGTTATTCATCGGCGGACGCAATCAACGACGCTCCCTCGAACGGCCACTCCGATGGAGCCCGCAGGCGCCAGGCGGTCCTCGCTGTCCGCGAGATGTTGACCGTCTGGGCCGTCGGATTTCCGCTGGCGGTCTGGTACGATCTGCGCGATGACGGAACTGGCGCGGAGAACCCGGAGCACAACTATGGTCTGCTCGATTCGAGCGGCAATGAGAAGCCCGCGATGAAATCCATGCGTGCTTTGACAGCCGCTGTCGCCGGCCGCAAGTATGCCGGAATGATTGCTGAAACACCGCTCGGAATTCACGCTATGAGGTGGGATGGATCGGCCGATACGCTCTTGATTGTTTGGACCGATCAGCCAAGTGGCCGCCGGACTGTAGAATTCACAAAACACGATCTGATGTCCGCTACCGATACAACAGGCGAAGCGGTGAGATGGAAAGACCTGCCTTCTGGCCAAGCGCGGATTGAGATCGAAGACGCGGCCGGGCCGATCTACCTGCGATGGGCGAAGTGACGAGGGGCCGCGTTCGCGGCGCCTTGACCATGCCCACATCCGACATAGCGCCGGCAATCCAATAGCGCACCATGAGCGACGTGCTGGTTCTAGAGCGCGGTGAAATGCACATTCGGAAAAGGTTCGGCCCGGGCACGGTCAACCGGGGCGCCGCACTGTTCGAATGCGAATGGGACGGCGGACGCTTTGAGGCTGGGTTATTCACGGGCGGCATGTTTCGATCGGGCCAGTTCGTGGGCGGGACTTTCCTCGGCGGCATCTGGGTGAGCGGGACTTGGGAAGGGGGTTTGACCGCAACGGCATTTACCATTCCAGGGGCGACAACCCGGCTTTTCCGAGTGAAATGCCGCGTTGAATCCCATGCCGCGCCTGCTGATCTCGAGCCCGCACCGTTATCCCGATCTCGCACGTTTGTGGCATCGACTGGTCATGCGCGAACTTGTGCCGGCGTTTGAGCGCATCGGCTTGGACGTTGAGGTGAACATTTTTTGCGATGCGAACACCGATCAATTCCTGCCGCATTGGTTTCCCCGCATTTTGTTCACGCGCGCAGGGCCCGGCATGCGCGACTTTATGGAATTCTACGACGCCACTCTGCACCATCCATGCGATTTCCTGCTTTTTCTCGACGCCGATACATTCGTCTTGGATGGCGGGTGGGCCGCCTCATACT
>DATDGT010000179.1:0-19156 GCA_036521975.1 Bryobacteraceae bacterium | reverse complement strand
GCTCCCGGCTGAGCTGCTCGGCATTCTGCATTTGTAGTTGCATCCGGCCGCAGCATGCCTACCTCGCTCCTCCCAGTTTCATGCTCATCTTGCATTGGAAACCAGTCCGATTTCATGCTCATCTTGCATTGGACAATTCTGAGCCATGCATCGTTCCCGATAGGCAGTATAATGCGTATCTCACCGCCGGCCATGATGCCCGCTATCGTCCAGCCCGAGGTTCCCGACCGATACAACCTGGTCGACCATTTCCTGGATCGCCATGTCCGGGAGGGGCGCGGAGAAACCACCGCGATCATCTGCGCTGGCCGGCCGATCACGTACGCTGAAATCGCAGAGCAGGTCAACCGCGCCGCAAGCGGGTTGCTCCAGCTTGGACTTCAAGAAGAACAGCGAGTATTGCTAGTTCTGCCCGACATCCCGGAGTTTGCGGCAGCCTATTTCGCGGCGATGAAAATCGGAGCCGTGGCCGTACCGACAAGCACGGCCTTGCGATCGAGCGATTACTCATATTTCCTTGAGGAAAGCCGCGCCAGGGCGGCCATTGTCCACTCGACCCTTCTCGCCGAATTTGCGCCGGCCATCTCCGGCCAGCATCAGTGCGGAACCGTCGTAGTGTGCGGCGAGCCGGCGGATGGCTACATTTCCTGGAATCGATTGCTGGAGAGCGGCTCGCCAGAGCTGAAGCCCGCCCCCACTAATAAGGACGATGCCGCCTTTTGGCTCTGGACTTCGGGCAGCACCGGAAGGCCGAAGGCCGCAGTCCACTCCCATAAGGATTGGATCTACTGCTGCGAGTACTACGGTCGCGGCGTGCTCGGCATTCGGTCGGACGATGTCATGTTCTCCTCGTCCAAGCTCTTTCACGCATATGGTCTCGGGAATGCATTGGTGTTTCCTTTTCACGTCGGTGCGACCACCGTCCTGTATCCCGGCAAGCCGCGCGCTCGAGCCATACTGGAGACCGCACAGGCCCACCGTCCGACGCTCTTCTTTTCCGTGCCCACGCTTTACGCGGCCATGCTGCAGGAGATCGAGCAAGGCGCGTCTTGCGATCTGGCATCGGTCCGGCTGGCGGTTTCAGCGGCCGAACCACTGCCTGCCGAGATCTTTCGCCGCTGGAAGGAGCGTTTCGGAGTGGAGATTCTGGACGGCATCGGATCCACCGAGATGTTGCACATCTATCTTTCCGCGCGAGCGGGACAAGTTCGTCCCGGCAGCAGCGGCCAGCCCGTGCCTGGCTATGAAGTGGCCTTGCTCGACGACGCTGGCAGACCCGCACCCGCGGGAGCGGTTGGCGATCTGATGGTGGCGGGGCCCAGCACCGCCCAATGTTACTGGAATCGGCGCGAATTGAGCCGCGACCGCATGCGCGGCCGCTGGTTTTTCACCGGAGATAAGTATATGACCGACGAAGACGGCTACTACTGGTACGCGGGCAGATCCGACGACATGTTTCGTGTCTCGGGCCAATGGGTGTCGCCCATCGAGGTGGAAGGCGCATTGATCGAGCATGCCGGTGTTCTCGAAGCCGCCGTGATCGCATTTGAAGAGGAAACCGGCCTGCACACTCCCAAAGCGTTCGTTGTCCTACGCGAAGGCCACACGGGAAGCGAGGAACTGGTCAGGGAACTCCAGGACTTCGTAAAAGAACGAGTCACGCCCTACAAATATCCACGGCGCGTGGAATTCCTCGCTGAGCTGCCCAAAAGCTCCGCGGGCAAGGTTCTGCGCCACAAGCTGCGCGACATGAGCCGGCGCACGGCGCACTCACCGTCGTGATCCAGTGGAGCGGATTCCAGCCAGGGTCAATCGGATCTCCTCGAACGGGTAACTATTTGAGACCAGCACCAAACCCGCGGCTTCAAGCTGCTTCAACAAGGCGTAAAACTCTTCCGGGTCCAGACCGCACGCCTCCAGAATTTCGGGCGGTGTCGCGACCCCCTCGGCCTTGCCGCGTATCGGGCCCTGATAAGCCTGCCGCGCGATCACCGCGAAGAGCATGCGGGCCGCCCCAGGGAGGGTTTTCAGCCGATCGAGGACGGGTTTCTCCATAGGAGACCATCAGTCAAAGCGGACGTACTCGAATTCGATGGGCAAGTTGTTTACCCCTCGCGCCGGGGGAGCGATCCAATTCGCAAATTTTCCCGGCTCGATGACGCGTCCCATCAGCGAAGTTACAAATTGGTGATCGCCGTCCGAGGGAAGCCAGTCCGCCGAGCGGTGCTCCCACTGGTCTTTCGAAAGTACCTGGCCATCGGGACCAACGTATGCGCCGGCAAAGTTTCCAATTTTGCGATGAAAACCCACATGCGGCAACGTCATGCGGAACGCAATGCCAAATCTCTCCGGAATCCGGTTCCACCTGTCCATTCCAGCCTGAACTTCCCGCGTAAAGGCGTCGCGCAAACGCGTATTCAATGCCGTCAGGGCGGGCGCGGGTTGGTTCACGATGTCGCCGTTCACCAATTCCTGAACGTTGTAGAAATCGCTCGCCAGGGAATGATCGTCGGCGATGTTGGTCTCTCCGTAACGCCCCTTCAGCCCGCCTGTATAGAAGCTCGCCGCGTTGGAGGAAATTTCGGCCCCAAACAAATCCAGCGTCACGCTGTAGTGAAAATTCACGAACCGTTGCAGTGTTTCCAGATCGATTACTCCCTGCGCGCGAACCTGAGAAGGATCCCTCAGATTGCGTTCCTGCATTACTTCGCAGGTGCGTTGAATGATGCGCGCCACCCCGGCTTCGCCGACAAAAAGATGATGCGCCTCTTCGGTCAGCATGAACCTGGTCGTGCGCGCCAGAGGATCGAACGCCGACTCGGCCAGCGCCGCCAATTGAAACTTGCCGTCGCGGTCGGTAAAGAACGCGAACATGTAAAACGCCAGCCAATGGCCGGTCTTCTCATTGAATGCCGTAAGGATGCGCGGATTGTTGGCGTCTCCCGATCGCCTCTGCAATAAGGCTTCGGCTTCTTCCCGCCCGTCCCGGCCGAAGTAGCGATGCAGGAGATACACCATCGCCCACAGATGCCGTCCCTCCTCCACGTTCACCTGGAAAAGGTTCCTAAGATCGTAAAGCGAGGGACACGTGGCGCCGAGCAGTTTCTGCTGCTCCACCGAAGCGGGCTCGGTATCGGCTTGCGTCACGATGATACGCCGAAGCGACGATCGGTATTCCCCAGGAACTTCTTGCCAGGCGGGCTCGTCCTTATGTGCTCCAAAATGGATCTTTCGTATGTCGTCTCGCGGCGTCAGGAAGATGCCCCATCGGTACTCCGGCATTCGCACATATCCGAAGTTGGCCCAGCCGTCGCGGTCCACGCTCACCGCCGTTCTCAGATAAACCTGCAACGCCGCCGTGTGGGCGGGTCCGGTCTCCCTCCACCAGTTCAAGAACGCCGGTTGCCAGCGCTCCAGCGCACGTTGTATATTCCGATCATCGGCAAGATCGACGTTGTTGGGAATGCGCTGGGAGTAATCGATGGGCTGCTGAGTCGCTTCAGTCGTTTCCATAGGCGTCATACCCGCTCGCAATCGAATTTGGCCCGATTCCCCGTGCCATACACCTTCAACGCTCCCGCCGGTCCCACGGCGTTGGGGCGACTGAAGATCCAGTTCTGCCAAGCCGAGAGCCGCCCGAAAATGCGCGAGTCCATACTCTCGTGCTCGCCGAAGCGAAGATTTGCCTCCAGAGCGGTCATCGCATCCGGCGAAAGAGCGAGGCGGCTTTCGATGGCCAGCCGGATTTCGTCGTCCCAATCCAGATCGTCCGGCGCGAACGTGACCAATCCGAGTTCCTCCGCCGTGCGTGCTCCGAGTGGGTCGCTGATCCGCGCTCGGAGCGCGGAGATTCGGGATTGGTCCCGATAGAATCTCGCCTCCAGACGCGTAAGACCGTGGGCGGCTTCCAGCCCGCCGAAATTCATCCCGGAAAGCGCGACGGTGTTTTGCAGATCCTCGAGCATGTAGATTCGATCCGCCGCCAGTGCGAGCTCCAGCAAACTGCCGGCGAAACACGAGCCCGGCTCAATCAGCGCATAAATGGATCTGGATGTAACGTCGATTCGCGCCAGCGTCCGGCGCATCATTCCGATTACTTCGCGCACGAACCAGTGGTTGCGGTTGGAAACCAATGCCGAATCGACAGCCAAGACGTTGTTTCCATCGCCCTCGGTTTTGAAAATCCACAGCCCCAGCTCGAGCTGGTTCACGCGAAGCGACAGAATGGCGTTATCCAGTTCTCGCGCCATCCGCAAAGGCCACCATTCGGCGCCCGACGCCAGGATCTCCGGGATCGAAGCCGGTCCCGGCGATTCCGGCGCTTTCACGGTAAGCGTCGCTGTGCGGCGCTGCGCGTCGCATTCCACCTCTACATACTGATAGCGATATCCGCGCTCGTCCATGGTACGCGCGACCGGCCTCAATTCAATCCCTTGAGCGTCCCGCGGCCGGTCGCTCATCTGCGCCAGCGCCTGCGCGCGGCTCTGCAGGTATGCGTCGAATTCCTGCGGCTTGACCACCGCATCCACCAAGCCCCACTCTTTGGCGCGCCGGCCCTGAACGCCCTCCGGTGTGGTGCAGAATGCGTCGGCCAAGTCGCGCCGCACGCGCCGTTTGTCGGTAAGGCGGGTGAGCCCGCCTGTGCCCGGCAGCACGCCGAGCAATGGCGCTTCCGGAAGACTCACCGCCGACGAACGGTCGTCGATCAATACAATTTCATCGCAAGCCAATGCCAGTTCATAGCCCCCGCCGGCCGCGGACCCATTGCATGCGGCGATGAATTTCAGCCCCGAATGGGCGCTCGAATCCTCGATGCCGTTGCGAGTCTCGTTAGTGAACTTGCAAAAATTCACCTTCCAGGCGTGGCTCGAAAGCCCTAGCATATAGATGTTTGCGCCGGAGCAAAACACTCGCGGCTTGGCGCTGGCGAGGACGACGCAAGCGGCTTCTGGATGCTCGAATCGAATCCGCTGAAGAGCATCGTGCAGCTCGATGTCAACGCCCAAATCGTAGGAATTCAGTTTGAGCTTGTAGCCCGGCCGTATCGCTGCATCCTCTTGTACATCCATCGTAAGTCTCGCTATGCGGCCGTCCATCGATAGCTTCCAATGGCGGTAGCGGGAAGGATCTGTTTGGAAATCGGTGAAATCCGAAATCGCGCGATCAGGATGCGTAACTACGACTTCCATGCTTCAAACCATAATGCACTTCCCGGCCTGAAGTCAACGCTTCTTATGCACTATATTTCCGGCAAACGACTGCGAGGACATTTCTATTTTGCCTTGAGACGACTGCCGAGGCTCTTGCGCAGAGCACCGTCATGCAATATACTACTTGCTCATGAACCGGACGTCGCTAATAGCGTCTTTGATGATTGCCGCTCTCGCCGCTGGCCAACAACCGGGACGCGGGACGCCGCAAGCCATCCCTCCGGCCGCGCAGGGCCGCGGCCCGGCTCATCCTCCTCTGGGCACGATACCCAGGCCGGCGATCGCCAATGCCAAGCCGGTGCGGTCCTGCGAGAGCCTGGCCATGGTCGCGCTGCCCAATACGATCATAGAATCAGCGGCGGTGGACCCCGCGAATCCCGGCATCTGCCGTGTCGCGGCGATCACAACGCACCCGCCTGCCGGAGACAAGATCAAGATCTGGGTCGCCATTCCCACAGCAAACTGGAATGGCCGGTTCCTCGGTATTGGCGGGGGCGGGTTCAGCGGCGGCAACGCCGGGGGCGTCAATCAGCCTGTCGCTCTCGGCTATGCTTCTGGCTCGACGGATACCGGCCACGAAGGAGCGAGCGGCAGCTTTGCGCTGGATGCCAACGGCCGGCTGAATTGGCAGCTCATTCGCGACAATGCCCACGTCGGGATTCACGAAATGACGGCGACCGGTAAGGCGCTCACGCAAGCGATGTACGGAGTCGCCCCGCGATACTCCTACTTCAACGGCTGCTCCACAGGCGGACGTCAAGGATTGATGGAGGCGCAACGCTACCCGCAGGATTACAACGGCATCGTATCCGGAGCGCCGGCCATCAACTGGACCCGATTTCTCCCGCAAGAGCTGTGGGGCGCGGTCATCATTAACGCGGCGGGGAATCCCATGCCCGCCTGCAAGCTCGCGGCCGCCACTGCCGCCGCCATCGCCGCCTGTGACGCAATCGATGGCGTGAAGGACGGCGTCATCGAAGATCCGAAGCGCTGCAGCTACGATCCCAAAGCACTCGTCGGCACGTCCGCGGGAGGCTGCGGCTCTTTTACCCAGGCCGACGTGGACCTGATCCGCAAGTTCTGGGAAGGCCCGCGCCGCGAGGATGGAAGCTTCCTATGGTACGGTCAGAGCCGTGGAGCGGATCTTAACGCGATGTACGGAAGCCGTGGCGTTCCTCTGAAGCCGCAGCCGTTCGGGATCGCGCTCGATTGGTTCCGGTATTTCCTCGCCGAAAATCCGCAGCTTGATTTCCCGGCCATCACGCCCGCCGCCTACGAGCGTTACTTCGATCGATCCGTGGAGGAATTCGGCGCGGTTATCGGAACCGACAATCCGGACCTAACCGCTTTCCGCGACCGCGGCGGGAAGGCGATCGTATGGCACGGTTGGGCCGATCAGCTCATCACGCCTGAAGGAACCATCGATTACTACACGGGAGTGCAGGAAAAAACGGGGGACGCGAAGAAGACGTCGGACTTTATACGATTGTTCCTGGCGCCCGGCGTCGGCCATTGTGCCGGCGGCGCAGGTCCAGCGCCCTATGGCCAGTTGGATGCGCTGCTTTCCTGGGTGGAGGAGGGCGAAGCGCCGCAGACGTTGCCGGCCGCGCGCCGCGATCAAGCCGGCGCCATCACGCGTTCCCGACCGCTGTGCCCGTATCCGCTCGTGGCCAAGTATAAGGGAACCGGAAGTACCGATGACGCAGCCAATTTCGTTTGCAGCACCGGGTTTTAATCCGGATCTTAGGCGTCAGATATAGTCGAAATCGCTTGCCAGACTCCTTTGTGCCGCGCCTTTCCGATGGGGAGGGCGACCATTATCCTATGCTGTTAGATACCCCATGCGAAAACCCGACCCGCTCAAATCCCTCGGCGACCGCGTCCGGCAAGCCCGCGCGCGCAGAGGGATGACGCGCAAGCGGCTCGCCCGGGATTCCGCCGTTTCGGAACGATATCTGGCGCAGATTGAATCCGGGCAGGGGAACATTTCGGTCCTGGTATTGCGCCGGCTCGCCAAGGCTTTAAATGTTTCCCTTGACGGTCTGCTCCTGGAAGGCCCCGAACCCCCCATCGAGTTGGTCCACACCGTCGAGTTTCTTCGACGCCTGTCCACAGGCGATTTGAATCTCGCCCGCCAACTGTTGCTCGACCGGTTCAGCGCCATTGATCCAGCCG
This sequence comes from Bryobacteraceae bacterium, assembly GCA_036521975.1. Lineage (GTDB taxonomy): Bacteria > Acidobacteriota > Terriglobia > Bryobacterales > Bryobacteraceae > Palsa-187. The sequence goes on along the minus strand of DATDGT010000179.1, from coordinate 11,771 downwards.
CTCGGCATCGGCGCATTGCGCTGATCGGGCTTCGCGGCGCGGGCAAGTCAACTTTAGGAGTGGCGCTGGCGGAACGCCTGGACGTCCTATTTTTGGAGCTCGACCGCCTCATCGAACAAGAAAGCGGCCTCACCCTCGACCTGGTGTTCGAGTTTCACGGTCAGGCCGGATTCCGCAAGCTCGAACGGCAGTGTTTGGAGGATGTAATTCAACGCTATCCTCGATTTGTGATCGCCACCGGCGGAAGCCTTGTGTCCGAGCCGGGCACGTTCGAGCGATTGTTGTCCAGTTGCTTTACTGTTTGGGTGCGCACTTCTCCGGAAGAGCACATGCAACGCGTGATCGCGCAGGGAGACGTGCGTCCGATGTCCGGCAACCCTAACGCCATGGCCGACCTTCGACGAATCCTGGCGGAGCGCGAGGTTCTTTACAGCAAAGCCGATATTCAGATCGATACAGCGGGCCGCAGTCCTGAAGAAAGCCTGGAAACTTTGATGCGAGCTCTGAGCACCACCCCGGTTCGGGAGAGCTTGGCGCCAGCGGCCGCTGCCCGATGAGTCTGCGGATTTGAATCACGGCATCTGCACAACCGGTCTACGCCCGCGCGGAGGTCGAGCCTAGCAGCGCGTCGCGGCGCGCCGCGAGGAATTCCGCGACGCTGGTGGGAGCGCGCCCGGTGAGATCCTTTACGGTGGAACTGGGCGGTCCCATGGTTCCTTGGGCCATGGCGAGCTGCGAGGAGACCATGATCTCGGCGAATATAGCGGGAACACCCGCGGCGATGAATTGCCGCTTGCGCTCCTCCGCAGTGACCGGAATGTACTCGATTGGGCGGCCGGTGATCTCGCTGGCGATGCGGGCGAGGTCGCCGAAGCTCACCACTTGGGGCCCGGTGACGTCGAGCGTCCGGCGCGCGGTTTCGGCGGAGGTGAGCGCCGCGACCGCGGTACGCGCGCAATCCTCCCGCGTCACATAAGCCGCTCCGCCTTCTCCCGCCGCGGAAAACAGTTGTCCTTTGGCGGCGGCGCCGGTGAGCGTGGGGACCAGGAAATCCGTGTACCAGTTGTCGCGAAGAATGGTGTAGCACAGTCCGCTGGCGGCGATGGCTTGCTCGGTGGTCAGATGATCGGGCGCAAAAATCACCGGCGACGTTTCGGGATTGGGCATGGAAGTATAGACGATATATTTCACGCCCGCGCGCGTCGCGGCTTCGACGGCGTTGCGATGCTGCTGAATTCTGCGGCCCGGCCGGTCGATGGCGTCCGAACTGATCATCAACATTCGATCCGCGCCGCCGAAAGCGGCGGCAAGCGTCTCCGGTTCTTCGAAGCTGGCCCTGCGCACCTCGGCGCCGCGCTCGGCCAGGTCCGCAATCTTCTCCGGCGAGCGCGTGGTGGCGATCACAGGTCCCGCCCCAGACTCCACGAGCAGCGTCACCACCCGTCTTCCCAATTGTCCCGATGCGCCCGTCACCAACAATGTGTCTGCCATTTCGGCTCCTTCCTTATCATGCTAGACTATGAACTGTCTTTGCCTGCTTCCGTTTCTTCGATGCCCGCCACGAATTCCCATCCGAAGAAGGTTTCCGGCACAGTATTTTGGATATGAACCCTTGAGGGAGGACCAAGGCGATGGTGAACATTTTCGTCGGAAATCTGAGTTATCAGGCGACGCAAGAAGAATTGGAACAGGCGTTTTCGCAATACGGCGCGGTGGAGCGCGTGAGCATCATCACGGACCGAACCACCGGCCAACCGCGCGGATTCGCCTTCGTGGAAATGACCGACCAGGGCGAGGCTGAAAGAGCCATATCGCAACTGAATGGTGCGGAAATGCATGGACGGACGTTGAACGTGAATATCGCCCGGCCAAAGGAGCCGGGAGGCGGCGGAGGGTTCGGCGGACGGCGCGAAGGTTCGCGCCGCGGCGGACGCCCACCGCGCGAGTAATCGGAACCTACAAAAGCGCACAGCGAATGCGTTCTGCGCTTAAAGAGAGCGCACAGCGAGTGCGTTGTGCGCTTAAAAAAAGAGGGGGTGAGTTTCTTTGGCCGAAATTCGGCTTCAGGACGGCGAAACGCTGGATAACGCGTTGCGGCGCTTCAAGCGTAAGGTCCTGCAGGAAGACATTATCAAGGAGATTAAACGGCACTCCTTCTATTTGAAACCGGGCGAGAAGAAGCGCATCAAATCGGCGCTGGCGCGCAAGCGGAACCGCAAGCGCCGGACGCGCGACACGAGTTTAGAGCCGGCCCGGTAGCGGCATTTTCTCATGCGGCGCGCCATAGGAGCGGGCTTGGCGGCGGTCGTTCTGCAAGCAGCAGCGGATAGGGCTGTCATCGTGAATTCGGGATCCACGAATAGGGCTGGATTTCGAATCGAGGTGGAGCGCTCGGGCGAGGCCGAATACGCTTCCACGCCGCGCGGGCAGGCAGAGGAGGGAGTCCATCGGAAAATTCCCGATGCGCTCCTTCGGCGCTTCTATGCGGATTTGGAGGCAGCCCAGCCACTTTCGGCCCTTCCGGCCGAGCATTGCGCCAAGAGCGTTTCCTTCGGCACGACGACTACTGTCGAACTGCGAAGCGAACGAACGCCCGACATCAGTTGCCCCAATGCGCGCAATCCGAATACGAAGGCTCTGATGCGGGACGTGGGCGAGATCGTCCAGTTGTTCCGAAGCGATTGAGCGGCCTTATTGCTGTTATTGCCGCTGGACTTACTGTGCCTGCACGACAGCGAACAGCATCATCCCATCGCGACAGATCAGCAGCAACGCCGGTTGATTGCCGGCGTTCCGCATGGCCCGCGTGAAGCTCGCGACATCGTTCACGGGCTGGTGATTCACTTCTTCGATCACGTCGCCTTCCTGGACGCCGGCATCGGCCGCGGCGCTGGACAAATCGACGGCAGTGACCACCACGCCGTGCGTGCCTTCGGGCAGTTGACTGGCGGCGTCCGGGGTCAGATCGGTCACGGAAATTCCGCGCAGCGGCGAGTTCTGCCCATCTCCTTGGCGTCCAATCTGACCCGAGTTCGAGGGCGCTTCGCCGAGCTTGACTATGATATCGCGCGCCTGACTGTCGCGGATCACGTTGAGTTTGACGGTGGTTCCGGGACTCATCGCCATGATCTTGAGCTGCAAGGCGCGGCTGCTTTCCAGCTTTCGTCCATCAAGGCCGGCGATGAGATCGCCGGTCTGAATGCCGGCCGCCTTCGCCGGGCTATCGTTGGCGACAGAAGTCACCAGGGCGCCGTAGGGGCCGGAGAGATGGAAGGCGGTCGCCAGATCTTGCGTCACCGGCTGTACCGCTACGCCCAGCCATCCTCGGCTGACTTTGCCGGTCTTGAGGATCGCCTCCATCACTGACCGAGCCATATTGCCCGGGATTGCGAATCCCACGCCCTGGTTCCCGCCGCCGCCCTCGGTGAGGATCGCCGTGTTAATTCCGATCAGATTGCCGCGCTCGTCGATCAGCGCGCCTCCTGAATTGCCCGGATTGATTGCCGCGTCGGTTTGGATGAAGTCCTCATAATTCTCGATGCCCAGCCCTCCTCTTCCGGTGGCGCTCACGATCCCCATGGTCACGGTTTCGTTTAAGCCGAAGGGATTGCCGATGGCCAGGACGAAGTTTCCCGTCTGCGTTTGTGAGGAATCGCCAAAGGCCAACACGGGGAGGTTGGAGGCATCGATTTTCAGAATGGCGAGATCGGTCATGGCGTCGGTTCCGACGATTTTCGCGTTGAACTGCCGGTTATCCGAAAGCAAAACCTTCACGTCTTTGGCGCCATTGATGACGTGATTATTCGTTAGGATATAGCCGTTCGGGTTCACGATGACGCCGGAACCGAGGCTCTTTTCTCGCTCCGCCGACGGAGGGACCTGAAAGTTCTTGGGAAGCGAGTTGCCGAAGAACTGACGGAAAAACGGATCGGAGAACGGCGAAGGAACGTTGCCGCCGGGCGAACGAACCACTTTCGAAGACGATACGTTTACCACCGCAGGAACAGCCTTGCTGACGATCGGGGCAAAGCCGTTCTCGAAGGAAACCTGGGAAGCCGCGGCGGAAACTGGCGCGGAGACCAGGATGGGGATGGTGTGGCCGGTCTTGGCGGTGATCCACGATCCCCCGATTCCTCCCACGGCCAAAGCAACGATCACGATAACGAGTGCCGAAACTTTTCTCATGGCGTTTGCCTCACAGTCTCTGCCAATCTGGAGATAACTGGTGTCGCGTTACTGTTTCCCCGCTTACCGGGTTAAACCGCCAGGCGCGCGACAAACGACCGCACAATCCCGTATACTTTACAGAGAGTAGTTCCCAATACTACCTGTCGAGGAGAGAAGCATGAGAACAAAATTATTGCAAGTTGTGTTTCTGGCAGCCGTCTTCGTGGCGACCTGCTTCATTGTGATGGCACAGGGAGGCCCGCCGGGCGGCGGAGGAAAGGGAGGGCCGAAGGCCCCGGTGCTTTCGGTCACTTCGCCCGCCTGGGCCGATGGCGCAGAGGTTCCGATGGAGAACGCAGGCCGGGGCGGCAACAAATCGCCGGCCTTCGAGTTCCACTGGAGTAACGGCCCCAACCCAGCCGAGGCGCCGGCTGACCTTCAAAGTTATGCCGTGATATTTCACGACATTGAAAATTCCGCCAAAAAAACGACCGTCGATACGCTTCACTGGTCGGCGTTCAACATCCCCGGAACCGCCAAGGGCTTGCCCGCGGGATTGGGTGGTGGGGATCTGCCCGACGGCACAAGGAACGGGCCTGGCATCGCCGCCGGCCGCGGGACCCCGGCCTATTTCGGTCCTGGAGCCGGTCCCGGTCCCTTCCATCACTACGTGTTCGAGTTTTACGCTTTGGACACTAAGCTCGACCTGCCCGCCAACACTAGCCGCGAGGATTTGATGAAGGCGATGGACGGGCACATCATTGGGAAGGCTGCATACGTGGGCCGCTTCCACGCTCCTGCGCAGTAGGCAAGTTTCAACACGGAGCGCCCGGCGCGGGACCGGGCGCTCACCCGAATCCCAGACCCCCGCCGCGCCGAAGGGGCTTATTTGTCCTGGTTCGTGCCCCAGACGCGGCCGAGCCATTCGACCAGCCGCTCCAGCTCTTCATCGCTCAACTGTGCGCCACGCTCCCGCATGTCTAGAGCGACTACCCGCCAATGCTCCTCGGGATATCGCGAGTTCTCGATCCGGTCCAAGCCGTGGCACGTCGTGCACGCCCGGTCAAGCAGACGATGCGCCTCGGGATCGGAGAAAAACGTCGTGATCTCGGGGGGGATGTAGGTGCGGGGAAACGGTTTTGTTTCGGGCCCGAACTTCGATACCAGCCAGTCCACCAGCGTCTTTCGGTCGGCGTCGTTGAGAGTGTAGCCGCTATTGGTTTCGTGCTTTTTCTCCAGCAGCGAGTTCCACGCTGCGCCGTCAAGCGCAAAGAATGCGTAGTCGTCGATGCCGTGACAGCGCGTACAGTTCTTGCGAATCACGTTCCAGACTTCGCCGTCGGGTCTGGAGACTTGCGGCCGCGCCGGTCTTCTGCCGATCTGCGCGGCGAGCGGCAGAGCGGCTAACATCAGAGTAAACGCCGCGCTACTTTTAATGTTGCGGGGGCTGGTCCGCATCCTTCTCCGCATCTTTCTTCTTTTCTGGGTCTTTTACGCCCAGCCCGCCCGTGATGCCGTCCACCTGGTAGCCCGTCTGGATCTTCCGGATCTTCACGATCTCGGCTGGAGTGGCAGTCTTGGGATCGACGTTCGCTTCGGCGCAAGTGAAGCCGCGAAGCGTGCATTCGGATGTTGTGTGCACAATCCCCAGCTCCTTCATCTTCTTCGCCATCAGCTCAATCACGTCGGGATGCGGGATCACCGCATTATTGGGCACAAAGGTTCCGACGCCGATCGCGTAATCGATGGGCATCAGCGGCTCTATGCTCGATCCGAACGCGCCATCGTTCTTCTTGCCCAGATCGTAGGCCCCGAGGTCGGCTCCCTTGTCGATCAAATACTGCACGATAGCCGCGTCACCGAGGTTCGCCGCGCCCATCAGAGGCGTGATGCCGTAACTATCGGCCCAGTTTACGTTCTCACCCATTTCGACCAGCAACTTCACCACGGCAAGCCGTTCCGCGGGAGTTCGCGTCCGGTTATAACCATTGATGAGCGCAGTTCCCGCGGCGGCTTCCAGCGAAGTCTCGCGGTCCTTGGATAGGATGTGCGGATTAGCTCCGTGCGCGAGCAGCAACTGCACCAGCTCGATATCGCCCGAGAAGGCCGCGCGCATTAAAGGGGTGGCGAAGACGATTCGTGGCGAGCCATCGCGCATCCTGGCCCGCGGTGTGTTGTTGATAACCGCATTCGGATCCGCACCCGCGTCGAGCAGCTTCTTGATCAGCGGCATTGGGTCTGCGGTGACCATCCAGGGAAAATCCGGCGCGGTCTCCATGTTGCGGCGGTCCACGGCCCAGAACAGCGGCGTAAAACGCTGGGCATCGGCTTGGTTGACTTTAGCGTGATTGTCCACCAGGAACGAGGCGACATCGTAGCCACCATCGAAGATCGCCAGGCTCAAGGCGTCCTTCCCATCGGCGCCGATAGCGTTGATGTCCGCTCCTGCCGCGACGAGCAACCGCGCCGATTCCAAGTCGTCTTCGCGCGCCGCGAACATCAGCGGCGTCAACAGGCCGCTGGCGAACTCTTCTGGCTTGCCAGGATCCTTGACGGTCGGGGTGGTCCCTTCGAACCCGCGGCCCGATGCCGACGGAACGAAGTATGATTTGGCGTTCACATCGGCGCCGCGATCTATGAGAAGCTTGGCGATTGCGGGGTGACGCTCCGAAACGGCCCACATGAGAGCAGTGGTGCCACCCCAGTTCTCCTTTGCGTTGACCTGGGCGCCATGATCCAGAAGCGCTCGAACCGCGTCTACTTTGCCCGTTCGCGACGCAATCATGAGGGCAGTATCACCGGACCTGGTCAGCGGCGCGTTGACGTCCGCGCCTGCTGCGACTAGTTTTTCGATCATCGCCGCGCTGCCGTTGACGCACGCGAGCATGAGCGGCGTCGCACCCTCTTGATTGGCGGCCATGACTTTAGCGCCGGCTTTAATCAGCAGGTCCGCGGTTTCTAAGTCGTCGTTTTGCGCGGCCCAATGCAACGCGGTTGTGCCGTCCACTTGCGCGGCGTTCACATCTGCCTTGTTCGCGATGAGCGCTCGAGCGGCGGTAACGTCGCCTCGCGCCATGGCGTCCGCCACTTGGCTTGCGGCGGCACTCGCGAGGCTCGCAGCGGACATTAAAATCAATGCACAACAGATTCGTTTCATCTTGGCTACAGCGAAATCGGCTTGGTGCTCGACCCGAAGCTGGTGATGGTTCCCTTACGGTTGCCGGCCGCATCGTACGACGGGAACTCGTACATGTCGTATTTATTGAGCACGGCGAGCAACATGTTCGCTGTCCGCTGGGTATTGTCGGGGAACACGATATGGCGGTTGCCCTGGAACTTCCCATCCAATCCGCCCAGCAGAATGATCGGCACTTTCACGTGGGCGTGGCGGTGAGAGTTGCCCATATTGCTGCCTTTGTAGATCAGGATGTGATCGAGCAGGGTCCCCTCGCCCTCGGGAGTCTTGGCCAGCTTATCGGCAAAGTAGGCCAGGTTCTGGACGTGGTAGCGGTTCATTTTGGCGTAGTTGGCGACGTTCTCCGGTTTGTCGCCGTGATGCGACGAACCATGCCAGCCCCCGTTGAAACCCGAATCCGGAAAGCTCGAGCCGGAAAGATCCTTGCCGAGCATGTACGTGGCGGACCGCGTCAGGTCGCCTTCGAACGCCAGCGCCAGTAAATCGTACATCAGCCGGTAATGAACCGTCTTGTTTTCCGGCAGACCGAAGGGGATTTCGGTGGACGGCTCTTTGATCGTCCTCTCCGCTGCAATCTTGATGCGCCGTTCGATCTCGCGCACATTCTCCAGATACGTATCCAGCTTGGCTCTGTCGCCCCCGCCGAGCGGCCTCTTGAAAACCGAGATCTCCTGGACCACCGAGTCGAGGATGCTGGCGCTCTCGCTCCGGGCGGCGCGCCGCTCCTGGGGATTTGTGCCGTCGCCGAACAGACGCTCGAACGCTACCCGAGGATTGACTTCAGCCGGCAGCGGCTGCACCGCCGATGTCCACGAGATGCAATTGGTGTAGGCGCAGCTATAGCCCCAATTGCAGTTGCCGAAATTCCCGTCCTCCTCCACGCCTAACTGGAGCGACTCGAGAATGGTATCTTGTCCATACTTCTGCGCCACCACTTGATCGAGGGTGATCCCCAGATACGGGCTGACGGCATTGCGCCGGGGACGCGTGGCGGAGAGCAGCACCGCGCCGCGGGCATGATCGCCCCCCGGTTCTTCGGTGTTCGCCATTGCTTCCGGCATATCCATGCCGCTGATTAGAGTCACGCGGTTACGAAACGCCTCCAGCGGTTTGGTGATGAAGGAGAAATCGAAGTTTGCCCCCTCTTGTTGCGGACTCCAATAGCCCGGGGCCGCGCCATGCGGATGCCAGATTCCGAGAAACCGCTTGGGCGGCACCGCCGCGGTCTTGGCAAGCGGCGTCTGCGCGGGAATCATGGAATCGAGCAGTGGAAGGCCAATAGCAACGCCCGCGCCGCGAATGAAGGTCCGCCGGGGAATGAACTTCTTCTTATTAATGAACATCGCGCCTCCTTAGCCCAGCGGATTGCGAGGCTAAAGCCTCGCGCGGGCTGAAGCCCGCCCTCCTGCTGGCTCGTTCTTCCGGCTGCTTGGTCCGGTATTGAAATGGCTGGCTCTTTACGATCCCCATCAGGATCGAAACAAACCGGTCCTGGTCCTTATCGGCATCGCGCACGATGGAGCGGATCACGGGCATGTCTTCGTACTCGACGCCGCGTCCCAAGGCGAAGGTCATGAGTTTCTCCGTGATCGTGCGTACAAACTGCGGCGAGTAATGCAGCAACGCTTGGCGGAGCTCCGATGGACCCTTTACGTTCGTGCCGTCCCAAAGTGTTACGGCCGTATCCAGCGGCACGCCGCCCTCGCCGCCCGACCCCTTGGTAAACATCGTGCGGTAGGTCGCGTCGGCGTCGAAATTCTCCAGCGCAAATCCGATGGGATCCATCAGCTTATGGCAACTCGCGCAAGGCTCCTGCTTGCGATGCATCGTCATCTGTTCGCGCAGCGTCATGATTCTCCCGTCGCCTTTGGTGTCTTCAAGCTGAGGCACGTTCGGCGGAGGCTCGGGAGGAGGCGTGCCGAGGATATTCTCCAACACCCACACGCCACGTTTCACCGGGGAGGTGCGGAAGTTCTGCACCCAAGTCATGGAGAGGAAGCTGCCCTGTCCCAGCAGTCCGCGTCTGTAATCGAGATCTGGCCCCAGCGTCACCCGCCGGAACTGCGAGCCGTAGATATTCGGGATGCCGTAGTGCTGCGCCAGACGTTCGTTCAGAAACGTGTAATCGGCGGTCAGCAGCTCCACGACGCTTCGGTTTTCCTGAATGATGCTTTGAAATAACAGCTCGGTCTCCCGGCGGAAGGCTTTGCGCAGCTCGTCGTCCCAATTGGGATAGAAGACACCATCGGGCGAGGTCGCAGGCAGATTTCGGAGATAGAGCAATTGGTCTCCGAAATTTTCAACCAAGGCAGCGGCCTTTGGATCGGCCAGCATACGCCGCACCTGCTTTTCGAGCACGGCGGGAACGTGGAGCTGGTTTTCGCTCGCGACTTTGATCAACTCATCGTCCGGGATGCTGCTCCACACCAGGAACGAGAGTCGCGAGGCGAGCTCCATGTCTGTAATACGGTAAGGCTGGCCGGCGACCGCGTTCGACGCTTCGCGCTCGGCGCGGATCAGGAACTGCGGACTCGTAAGAATGCGCCGCAGCGCGAGCTCGATTGCGTCGCGGAAGTCACCTTGACTTCGTCCTTCCTGATAGAAACCTTGCACCCACTCCATGTCCGTGGGAGTCGCCGGACGCCGGTAAGCCCGCCGGATCAACGTCGTCAGGATCTCCTTCGAGCACGGACCCTCCTCCGCTTCCGTCTTCGGTATACACGTGAACACCTTGCGCAGGCTCCGAGAGTCCTCGGGGCGCCTGGCATCAAAGGGGCCGCGGATGCGCAGCGTGCCGACGGCGGGGTGGTATTGCAGTTGAGGAATCGGGTTGTCTTCGAGCGACTTTCGCTCATACTGGCGGATCAGATCGAGGCTTGGTCTGAAGTTTTCCTCCAGGAACGTCACGCCGACTACGTGCGAGCCGGCTTTGACAGGCACGGTCACGTCGATGGTGCCATCCCCTTGCGCCGCATTGTTGGCAGTAAGGCCAACGCCTTTGTAGTCGCGAACGGCGATGGTTTGGTTGTCGATGAGGAAGAGAAGCTTCTCCCCGGGCATGAACTTGCCCAGGCCAAAATTCCCCACAGTAAACTTGTACTCGCCGTCGGAGGGGAAATTGTGAAGTACCTTCATTCCGCCGCGAGTTCCGAACGGCAGGCCGTCCAAGTGTTGCGTCTGCGACGTATCGGCCGGAGAGATGTAAGCGGCTTCGGTGGGCGACTTCCAGAAGCCGATGGCGGAGCGTGCGATGCGCGCAGCCGTCGTGTTATAGGCTTCAATTAACGTGGGAGAAATCGTGAGGGAGCCGGCGATATTATCGAATCCGCGCGCCGAGTCGTCGGCGGGCAGCATCGTCGAAACGTTGACTTCCAGGTCGAGCAAATCGCGAATCGCGTTGGCGTATTCGGTCCGGTTCAAGCGATGCATCACGACCGAGCCGGGATTGGGATGCTGGGCCGCCTTGTGGTCCATCTGTTCTTCCAACCAGTCGCGAAGAGCTTCATATTTAGCGAGTGGCGGGCGCGGCATCCCGGCGGGCGGCATCATTCCCGCGCGAAGCTTGCGGATGACCCGTTCCCAGATTTCCGGATGATCTCCGGCCGCATTCAGGTCCGCGTTTTGAAGAGAGAGGTTACCAGGCTTTGCCTTGTCGTTGTGGCAGACAACGCAATACTGATCGAGCACTGGCTTGTACGCCGCAACACCTGACGTGGAGGAGGCCGCTGTGGGAGATTGAGCAACGAGCGGCGCGCAACAAAACGCCGCGGCCATCAGCGCGATCCTGCTTCCTTGCCGGTTAGCCTTCATTCTGGCGCCCATAACTTTAATAATCATATCCCCCAGTGCAGCGGCTTGCAATGGCCCCAGTGTGGACGGATTACGGACGGGAGAAGCGTCACCGACGTGGAACGAAAGCCCCAAGTGGATTTCGGACCCGCTCATCGCCTGAAATCCCCAATGATGGCGTATACATCGTCCATCGTCGGCTGGCGGGTGGGTTCGGGTGGGTTCGCCTCCTTGGCCTCACGGGCTTCGCCCCGAGGCTCTGGTCTCCGGGCGGTTCGTTGGGGCGGTTCTTGACGGCTGGGCCGGGTGGCTGGTTTAGGGGGAGGCGCCGCGCTTGTTTGGAGAAACTCGCGCACAACGGACTCGCCGGGCGCGGCCACTTCGCCCAAGTTTCTCATTCGTTTGACGCCGCGCCCGGCGGCCTGTGCGCTTTGGAACCCTTCAGGTTCCGGTTGATCTGACGCTGGATCGCCGTCTTCGAAAAAACGAAACATCTATGACCGGGGCCGTGCACCCCCGACGATGAAAATGGCCGCGCATCGTGCGCCGAGTCCACGCGCGAGCAGGCCGCGCAACGCCTTGATTCCAAAGAGGCGCGTTTTTATTTTCGTGAGAACCG
>DATDGT010000178.1:0-66886 GCA_036521975.1 Bryobacteraceae bacterium | reverse complement strand
CTCCCCGCGCGAGAAAAGCTTCAACACCTGCGAAAAGATGCTGCATACTTTCATAAGGTTGAGTCTCCTGAAGTTGAATTGGTTCTTGGATCGAACCCAATTCAACCTATCAGGGACTCAGCCTCTCGCCGGCCACGCAGCCGCTGCGCCGGCCAGCAAGTTAACCCCCTAATTTGGACAGCAGTGCCAGCGCATACACCGGCATTTCTTTTGTGTCGCGATGGAATATCAGGCCGAAGCGGTCGGTGAGCAGAGCCTGAGTCATTTGCTTGATTTGCGTGGGAGCGAGCGGCGCATCGCCCTCCGCCTTCGCGGCGATGTCGAAGCGATCCGCCGTGACCCAGGACGCACCTCCGAGGATTTGATAGGGCTGAAGATCGTAGGCATAGCCAATCAGATTGTGTAGGCTCATGGCTTCAATCGTGATGTTAGGTCCCGAGGGTCTCATTCCTACTGCCATGACAGGTCCCGTGTGCGGCCTGATGGACGCGACTTCAAAAGCGGGCGTCTGAGCGAGGGCAATCCATCGCGGAGCGAAAGAGGCGCCGATCGCGAGCGTCAGCAGGACAGCAGCGCTTGCTGCGGCGCGGAACGGCGAAGCGGCCGGCAGGAACACGCGGCCATGTGCGAGCAACGCCTCGATCCGCCCGCGGAGACGCGACGAAGGGCCGAATGCCCCCAGCGCCAGAAGATTCTTTCTCATCGGTCCTCCTCAGTTTTCGCTCGGCTTCTCCAGATGATCGATGACGAGGACCTCAACAGGGCCTTTGGCCGGTTGCAACTTCAGACCAAGCTGCTCCTGCACAGCGGCAAAGACCGAGCCTGGGGCCTCGGCATCGGTCGAGTCAGCCCGCGCTCGCTCATCGGCATTCGGAGGAATGAACTTGTAGCCTTCCGGGCTCCACAAAAGCTGGACCTCGAATTGTCCACCTAATCCGGTGCGATCGATCACTGGACGCTCCGTCAGATCCGACAGCATATCGGCGAGAACCGAGGCGGAAACGCTCCTGCCCCAAACGACCTGGCCTTGCGGGCCTTTTGCAGTGGCCGCCTCACCGCAGGGAATGGCTTGCATAAGGTCGATAACTCCGCGGTCGGCGCTCGGCTGGGAAGTGCAGGCCCCGTCCTTAACTTTGCGAAGTTTGGACCCACTCTTGGCGAGGACCAACTCATAGATCGGAACAGTCCGCGTTTCCCGGTGAACCACCAGCCCGAACCGATCCGCAAGCAACGACTGCAGCATGAGCCGGACCTGGCTGTCAGCAGAGTTGTCGTTTCCCTTGGCAGTGATATCGAACCGGTCGGATGAAAACCAGGCAGGTCCTCCCGCGATCCGCGCCTTTGGCAGGCGGTAGGCGCCCTCCATAAGCGTTTCCGGAGTCACATTAACGGTCCGGAACGATCCGTGCGAGATCTTGAGACCATCGAATCCGACCCGCCTGGAATGGTTCGCTCTGATCGATGCCGCATCAAATTCGAGCCGCTGCGCGAAAACAATCCAGCCCGGGGCAAAGGAACTTGCAATGGCGAACGCTAGGAGCAGAGTACCGCTCGCGACCACACGCACGATCGATGGCGCCGACGATGAAACGCAGCCCCGCACTAGCAGCGCCTCGATGCGGTTGCCCAACCGGGACGTGGGTCCGACTGCGCCCAATGCCAGCAACTCCTTTTTCACAACTCCTCCTTAGTTTTCGCTCGGCTTCTCCACATGATCGACGACGAGATAATCCACGGAACCACCGCCGCCGGCCAGCTCTAACCCAATTTGCTTAAGATCGGCGAACAGGGAAGAAGAAACCCAATCGCCTCGGACCTCGCTCTTGGGCGGCACATCCTCCGGTTCTGTCGCGGATAGGAGCCGAGGCGCTTTCAATTTGAAGTTGTACCTTCCGGCGAGTCCTGTCTGATCGACCACCGGACGGTCCAGGTGTCCTGCCAGGAATCCGATGAACCGCATCATTTCCGTGTTGCGGAACACGTATGAGTCCTCCGCGAACGACATGGTGAACACTCCGGGGATCTCGGACTCGTCCAGCTTGGGCCCGTTCTTCGCAGCCACCAGCTTGTAAAGCGGCGCGGTTTTGGTTTCGAGATGCAATGACAACTTGAATCGGTCCTTCAGAAGCGCCTGAAGCATCAATCTGAGCTGCTCCTTGGAAGCCGGCCGCCCCGCCTTCGCGACGATGTCGTAGCCGCTCGACAGCAATCCCCAGAGCGACTCAGGCGTGCGGGAGTTTGGGCCCGCGATTCGGCCGTAAGGAAAGTTGTACGCCTCTCCAATCACGGCTGTGAGCGCTACGCCGTGAAAGGCGATTCCATCCGCGGTGAAGAGCGGCGAGTTCCGCTCGCCGTCCGCGTATGGCCTGATCGATGCAACTTCAAACTCGGGCATCTGGGCAAAAGCGAGCCAGCGAGGGGCGAGCGAGGCTCCGGCGGCCAGCGCCAGCAAGACCGCGGCGCTCACGGCGATCCTTGTCAGCGAGACGTTCGAGGAGAAGACGCGGCCTCGATCCACCAGCGCTTCGATGCGGCCGAAGAGGCGCGAAGTGGGGCCGAAGGCGCCCAATGCGGGTAAGTCTTTCCTCATCGGTCCTCCTCAGTTTTCGCTCGGCTTCTCCAGGCGATCCACAAACAGGTAGTCCACAGCGCCCCTGCCCGATTCCATCTTCAGCCCGGTTTGCTTCTCCAGATCGGAAGAGAAGCCGCCGGTGAGCCAATCCAATAGCGTGGCTTTGGACTGCGCGTCAATCGCTCCGCCGCCGGGGGGAATGCTCGGCTTGATCGTGAAGTCGTAATCCTTGGTAAGCCCCGTTTGATCCACCACGGGCCGGCCAAGCAACGTCGACATGATTCCGCTGAATCGCGCCATATCCATGGCGCGGAAGACGAAGGCGTCCAGACCGGGTGTGACAGAGGGCTCTCCTCCGGCAGCCGCCTCCTGAAGCTTCACGCCATTTTTTCCCACCGTCAGCCGATAGACTGGCTCGATTTTCGACTCCTTATGTACCTTAAGCTTGAAACGATCGGCCAGCAGAGTTTGAAGCATCAGCCGAATCCGGTCCCTTGAAGCCGCTTGATCGGTCCTTGCGGAAATATCGTACAAGTACGCGACCTTCTCCGGCGGAAAATACGAGTCCCGCAGGCGAGGGTCGGAGCTGGAGATGCGGTTATAAGGGATTTGGTAAGCCTCTCCGATCACCCACGACGGCGGAACGTGCATCATGTCGACGCCCAGCGGGTTGTATCGGATTCGGCCTTGAGCTGGCGATTTATCGTCGCTGGGCCGAATGGAAGCCACGTCAAAAGTGGGGCTCGAATCTTGCTGGGCGAAGGCGATCCAGCGCGGGGAAAGCGAAGCCACGACGGTGAGCGCGAGCAGAGCGGCGATGCCCGCCGCAACACGCGCCCCGGACACTCGCGGAGATACTCGCGGAACGAAGCTGCGCTGTCGGCGAAGCAACGCCTCGATGCGCCCGCTCAGGCCCGACGAGCTATCGAACATCCCGAGTGCGAGTAGAGTTCTTGCTTCTCGATGGGTCATATCAGTTCTCCACGGGAATTCTCTCCGCGCGATCGACCACGATGACATCAAGCGCCTGTTTTGTGTCGACCAGCCGCAGTCCTAGCTGTTGTTCAACAGCATCGGCAATCGAAGGCCGCGGATCGTTTGCGACGGGAACCGGGCCATCGCCTCCGCTCTGCGGCGTATCGTAGGCGATTGTGAAATCGTACTTACCATCCAGGCCGGTCTTATCAATCACCGGGCGTCCCGCATTGAGGGCAGAGACGCTGAGCATCCTGGCAAAAGCGGCCATGGTCTGGGCTTGCGCCCGCCAGTGGGCGGCGGGGCCCGATGGGCCATTAGAATAGCTCGCCGCCATGCCCGGCCTGCCTGGTGGCAAGATGGGGAACCCATCTTTGTCGTTGGACGCCGCATAAAGCGCATGGGCAGCATCAGGCGAGACATTGGAAAGCGTGAGCTTCGGCCCTCCCTTGGCGACGACCAGCTGCGCGTACGAGATCCAACGCGGGGAAATCGATGCCACAACTGTGAACGCGAGCAGGGCCGCGATGGCCGCTGCAAGACGAGCCGCCGATGCTCGCGCAACGAAGCTGCGCTGCCGTCGAAGCAACGCCTCGATGCGTCCGCTCAGGCGCGGCGAGCCGTCGAACATCCCGAGCGCGAGCACAGTTCTTCTGTCCCGAGGCGTCATCTCAGTTCTCCGTGGGAGTCCGGTCGAGTTTATCGATGACCAGGACTTCTACCGGTTGGCGGCGCCGTTCGAGCTTCAGTCCGAGCTGCTCCTGCACTGCGTCCATCATCGTCGGCCCCGGGCTACCGTTTCTGGCTTCCACCGCGGTGATCCATTCCAGCTTGAAATCGTATAGGGTGTTGAGGCCGGTCAAATCGATCACGGGGCCGTCACGGAAATATCCTGGCGCGAGCGCCTGTAGCTGCTGTGCGATCTCGGCGGAGGTCATGCGCGTGCAGACGGCGGCCAGCGTCGCTCCTTCGCGTTCGGCAAAGGACCGTTCACAGCGGCCTTGTCCCGTTACCACCGCAGCCGGATCCTTTGGCGTCTCTTTCATTTTTAGCCCGCCCTTGGCGACTTCCAAAGCATAGATCTGCATCGTCTTGTTTTCCCGATGGAAGCTGAGGTGAAAGCGCTCAGTCAATAGCGAGCGAAGCATCGCGGGAATCTGTTCGCGCGTAGCGTCAGAGGGCGTTTTCGCCATCACGTCGAAACGGTCCGCCGGGGAATCCGGAGTGCCGTTTAGGAAACTGGGCCCCTGAACCTGAGGCGCGCCGACTCCATAGGCCAGCATGATGAGGTCGCGCAAGGTTATCTGGACAAACCTCAAATAGCGGTCGCCATCGACGTTAAGGCTCGGCGTGGAGGAGTTTATGAATCCTTTATCGGGATTCGAGGGGCGAATGCTCACCACTTCGAAAGCCGGCGGCGTCTGGGCGAGCGCGATCCAGCGCGGAGCGAAGGAAGCGCCGATCGCGAGTGCCAGCAGGACGCCCGCGCTTGCTGCGGCGCGCGACGGCGACGCGCTCCCGAAGACGCGGCCGTGCGCAAGCAACGCTTCAATCCGCCCGCGAAGACGGGATCTTGAGCCGAATGCTCCCAGAGCGAGCAGATTTTTTCTCATTTGTGCTCCTTGGTTGCTCCTGGACGACTGTACCGAGCCGGGCGGACAGGAGCCAGCGGTACCATTGAAGATATGATCGTCGTGCACGTCACGGAAGCGCAATTGGCGGAAGATGTGCGCGGCGTGCTGGAGAAAGTCGAGGCCGGCGCGGACGTTGTCGTAGAGCGCGGCGATCGGGCCGTGACCATTGTGGAACTCGTGCATGGAATTCAACGAGCAAAGCTCGAATCGCAGCACGAGCGCCGCCGGATTTTCGTTCAGGACCTCCGCGCGGCGATAAGAGTGTATGCCGTGACGGAGGAAATCGCCGAGCGAGCCGGCATCATTTCCGGCCAACAAGGAGAAAAAGGGCTCGCTACGCCGCTCGCGGATCTGTTGATCGGAGCGACAGCGCTGCATCTGAACTTCGGCGTTCTCACCGAGAACACCCGGCATTTCCAAACGATTCCAAGCCTGACCGTGAGACATCTTTAGTTCACGCTCTGCGTCTCCACTCCCGGAGCGAGCAGATCTTTTCTCATGACTCCTCCTCAGTTCTCGCTTGGTTTCTCCGCATGATCGATGACCAGCGTCTCAACCGGGCCTGTGGCCGATTGCAACCGCAAACCGAGCTGTTCCTGAATCGCTGTGAACAGCGAAGCACCGGTAGCGAGGTCGGCCGGCGCATCGTCGGGCGTCCACTCCAGGCTAAACGCGTACAGCCCCGCAAGGCCGGTTTTGTCGATCACCATACGGCCGGTCGGGCCCTCCAGCATCATCGCCAGCGCCAGGGTTGTCGCACCGCTGCTCGTCAGTCGCCCGGGAGCGAACGTAATGTCGCCCGGTTTGTCCGCCTGTTTCATTTTCGAGCCGCTCCGCGCCGGGACCAATTCGTAGATCGGTTGCTTCTTGGTTTCCCAGTGCACGGCAAGCTTGAAGCGGTCTTCGAGCAGCGATCGCATCATCTCGCGGACGGGTGCAAAGCCCCGTGGAATGGGCTTCGCGGGATCGGGCTTGGCATCGATATAGAAGCCCGCTGTAGCCATCCAGCCTGGTCCGCCGGAGAGCTGATGAAGCCGGACGCCATAGGCGAACTCGATCAGCCCACGCAGATCGGCGGTTCCTCTAAACTGGCCGTTGCGGGCGTCCGCGCTCGTGCCCCCGGCAGGGTGATCGACGGGTTTGATGGAGGCCACTTCGAATTCGAGCCGTTGGGCAAAGGCGATCCAGCGGGGCGTGAACGAAGCGCCGGCCGCCAACGCCAGCAGCCCAGCGGCGCTCGCCGTCAAGTGAACGAGTGAGGCACGCGGTGAGAAGGCGCGGCGGTGCGTCAGTATCGTCTTGATTCGATCTTCAAGCCGGCAGGCGCGGCCAAAAACCCCTAGCGCGAGCAATTCGTGGTCTCTCATCGATGTTTCCTGGAATGCCGGTTATTGTGAGGTATGGCCTCGCCAGTAGACACGACTAAATACGAGATCATCCTGTACTGGAGCAGCGAAGACGAAGCATACCTGGCCGAGGTACCGGAGCTGCCGGGCTGTATGGCGCATGGCCCCACGCAGCAAAGCGCTCTCGCGGCGGTGAATGAGGCCATCGGGCTGTGGATTGACACAGCTACGGAATTTGGCGATCGCATCCCAGAACCAAAGGGGCGGCGCTTGATGCTCGCGTGACCCTCGGCCGGGGTCACGTCAAGGTTTCCGGTCGCCTTAGGCCCCCGATCCTCAATTGGCATCGGGTCTCTCCGCATGATCGATCACGAGGATTTCCACCGGGCCCTTGGCCGATTCAAGCCCAGGCCGAGTTGCTCCTGGATCGCCAGCGCTAGTAAATCCTTGTTCAGCATGGTCAGTTCTCCGTGGGCATTTCTGCGTGCTCGATGATGAGCCTTTCCACCGGAGCCTTGGCCGGCTCCAGTTTCAGCCCGAGCTGTTCCTGAACGGCGGTGAAAATTGACAGGGGCGGCGTGTCATCGGGCGGCGCGAAGTTATCGGGTGTCCACTCCAGCGCAATCTCATAATTTCCCGCGAGGCCAGTGCGGTCCACTACATACCGTCCGACCCTGTCGGTGAGCAGGCGCGCGAGAAAATCCATGGTGACGCTGCCCTTGATGCGGCGGCCTACGGCGCTCGGCTGGCCGAGGACGCCAGTCCTCTTGTCCGACGGCCTCAGTTTGAACCCGCCTTTGGCTGATACGAGTGCGTATACGGGAGTCTCGTGCATTTCGCGGCGAACCGTCAACTTGAAGCGGTCCGCCAGCAGGGTTTGGAGCATTTGCCGGGCTTCTTCCACGGTGGGCTCCCGCTCCCCGGGAGCCTTCGCCACGATGTCATAACGCTGCGTCCTGCCCCAGTCCGGGCCGCCGGAGACTTGCCCCTCTTTCAGGTAATAGGCGTCCTTGACAAGATACGCCAGGGTTGCCGCCAGCTCACCGACCGTAGTGCCGGAGATTCCCAGACCGTAGACGGTGACTGGCCCCTGGTGCGGCTTGATCGAAGCCACCTCGAACTCCACCCGTTGCGCAAAAGCGATCCAGCGCGGCGTGGAGCCAAAGGCAATCGCGAGCGCGACTAGTCCAGCGGCGAAGCAACCGCCTAGAACGCGTCCGCAGTCACGAGTGTTGGCCCCACTCAACAGCAGCTCAATTCTTTCGCCTAAACGGGAACCGCCGCCGAGGATTCCCGAGGCTAGCGCTTCCCCCTGGGCTTGTTTCCTCCGGGACCAACGAAGCTCGGACAGCCGGGCGAGGCTCGCGGCATAGGGGCGCGCGGAGCCCGTGCGGGCGACCACCCAGTCGTCGCAGGCCATTTCCCGCTCCCGTCCGATCTGGCGCAAGATCCACCAAGCTGGCGGATGCAGGACCAGGACCGCACCCAATACATGCGCGATCAGATTCGACCAGTCGTCGAGCCGGGCAAGATGGGCGTATTCATGCAGCAGCACGTGATGCATTTCTTCTCCCGTGATCTCCGCCGGCAGAGTTTCGGGCAGAATTACGGCGGGCCTAAGAAATCCTACGGCCATGGGAGAGAGGACCTCGCCGGAGAGGAGCAGGCGCGCGGAACGCTTGTGTTCCGGAAGCGGTTGGGACGAAATCGCAGCCCTCCGCTTCACTCCACGGAGATACAAGTAGCTCCGCGCGATTTCAATCAGCCGATACAAGAAGGCCGCGCTCCAGATTCCCAAAACCCAAAAGGGCCAGCGCGTAGAGCGCTGTTCCCGCAGAGTGATCAAGGCGGGCGAATCGAAGTTCGCCGCCGGCAAAACCGGCTGCGCCGCCTTGGGCGCCGCGGTTGACGAAGTCGTGTGCGCCGAGCGCGTTCTCCACAGCGCCAGCGCGCCCGGCGCGGCGGGCAAAACCAGCACCACTCCCAATGCCGCCCACCAGACTACGTACCGCGTGGCAGCATTTATCGCCAGATTGCGCCGGCGCGCGAACTTCAGAGCCAGCCACACGAGCGCGGCCACAATCGCAGCCTGCCAAAGGCTGTTCAATACACCAACCAGAATTTGAACGATGCTATTCATCGGGCTCTTCCTTCAGCCGCGCGCGAATGCGCTCCAGCTCCGCTTCGCTCAATCTTTCGTCGTCCAATAGATTCAAGACCAGAGCCTCGGCGGAATTCCCAAAGAAGCGGCGCACAAGATGGCGCAAGGCGCTTCGGCTGGCGTCGTCGCGGCTCACCACCGCGCGGTAGACGAATGCACGACCCTCCTTGGCTTTGACGTGCTTCAGGTAGCCCTTGTTTTCCAGAATGCGCAGGGTGGTGAGCACCGTGTTATAGGCCAGGTGCAAATCCTGCGGAAGAGCTTCGGCGACTTCCGCCACGGTGGCGCTTCCTTTCTCCCAGATCACGTCCATCAAGCGAAGCTCGGCCTCGGTCAGGTTGGGCGATTTCTTACGTGCCAATTGCGACTGGCTCCTCAACTATGGAATTAAGACACAGCCCGATTATAGGCGCGGGAGAAGAACTTGTCAACTAAAAATTTAAGAGTTAATGCGGCAGTTTAGCCGTGTATATGAAAACTATTGATGGAGCAGGTCTTTAGCCTGCAACGGGGTGCTTCAGCCAGACTTCAGCCTGGCATTCATTCTGATTCATTCTGACTTCATCTGCCTCCATCTGGCTTCAGCCTCCGCTCCCATCGAAGGGATGAAGACGGCTTGCGAGGGCGGGCTTTAGCCCGCGCGAGGCTTTAGCCTCTCTCCCCAGCGGGACTGAAGTCCCGCACGGACTGAAGTCCGCCCTCCAGCAACGTCTTCGAGCGAGCGCCCTTGCTGCGGACGGATTACAGTCTCGTGCGGCGGAAGCCTGCCATCTGGCGAAAATGCTAGATTGGGCCGAAGTGGAAAATATGGAAGCCGGCCCAAGCGCGGTTCCCTGGCGCCATTGGCGCAGGCTGTGGGTTTTCCTACGGCCATACACGGGGCGGCTCATTCTGGTTGTCGTGGTGAGCCTCGCGGCAACTTGCCTCAGCTTGGTCCAGCCTTATATTTCGAAGCTCCTTATTGACAGCGCTCTTCTGAAGCGCGACATGCGTGCGTTGGTGCGCGTCGCCGGTCTGATGTTCGGCGCGGGCGTGCTGGGCTTCGTCTTCAATATTCTTTCCAGCTACCGCTACGCCAAGCTTTCCGCCGCCATGCTCTTCGATATGCGCGTGGCTTTATTCCGCCATTTACAAACGCTGTCGCCGCGTTTTTATGCCCGATTCCGCCTGGGCGACTTGATGTCGCGTCTCAATAACGACGTGGGCGAAGTGCAGCGCGTCTCCGCCGACACTTTGCTCTCCGTCTTATCGAACGTCGTTTTCCTGGTTGGCAGCATTTTCATGATGCTGTGGCTGAACTGGCGCTTGTTCTTCGTGAGCGTCGTTTTCCTCCCGGCGAGCCTTTACACGTTTCTGCGTTTTCAACGCCGTCTCACCGCTCTGACCAAGGCGCTGCGCGAGCGTAGCGCCGATTTGGGCAGTTTGATCGTGGACACCATTCTGGGCATGCGCGTGGTCGTCTCGTTGCGCGCCAACGAACATGAGGCGGCGCGCTTCAAACAGCGCAACGACGCGTTCGTGAGCACAATGCTGGACATGCAAATGGCATCGTTCATGACCGGCGCTCTGCCGGGAACCATCCTTACGGCAGCCACCGCGGCGGTGTTTCTCTATGGCGGATGGCTGGTGATGAACGGTTCGATGTCGATCGGCGCGATGGTCGCTTTCATGGCTTACCACATGCGCTTGCTTGCGCCGGTGCAGAACCTGATGGGGATGACGTCCGGTCTTGCGACGGCACGCGTTTCCCTGGGCCGTGTGTTCGAATTGTTCGACACGCCCGCGGAAGTTCGCGAAGCTCCGAACGCCCTTCGCCTGGCTTCGGTGGAAGGCCGCTTTAGCCTCGAGGATGTCTCTATCCGGTACGACCGTGAGCCGGTGCTGGAAGACGTCTCGCTCCAAATTCCAGCAGGAGCTTTTTGCGCGGTTCTTGGACCAAGCGGAGCCGGTAAATCGACGTTGGCCGATCTTCTCGTCCGTTATCTCGATCCGGATCGCGGACGGATTTTGCTGGACGGCATCGATGTTCGTGAGATATCGCTCGACGATCTGCGCCGCGAAGTCCTGCTCGTCGATCAGTCGCCTTATTTGTTTAACGCCAGTATCCGGGAGAACATCTCCTACGCGATGCCGGAGGCGGATTCGAGTCAAATCGAGCGAGCGGGCCAGGAGGCGGGTCTGGATGAGCTGATTCGCCGGCTTCCCGAGGGCTACGAAACCAAGACCGGAGAGCGGGGCCTGGCTCTTTCGGCCGGGGAAAGGCAGCGCATCGCTCTGGCTCGCGCGCTGCTGCGCCGTCCGCGCGTGCTGATTCTCGACGAACCGACCTCGGCTCTGGATATCGAAACGGAGAAGCTGGTGGCCTCGAATCTACGACGCGCCTTGCCCTCGTGTACGCTGATCGTCATTACTCACCGGCCGGCTCTCGCGGCCCTCGCCGATTGCGTCATCGAGATTCAATCAGCGCAAGCGAGAATCGTTCATGGCGTCCACGCCGCATTCGAGTGACCCGGCCGAGCCCGCTCTGCCGTTCGCGGGCGCCTCGGGCCGCGGCCTGCGCGTGGCCGTCGTCGATAGCGGCGTCAATACCGGACACCCTCATATTTTGGGCGTCGCAGGCGGTGTCTCAATTCTGGGACCGGATCGGATCGAGGAGAATTCGTTCCTGGATCGGCTCGGCCATGGAACGGCGGTGATGGCCGCGATTCAGGAGAAGGCTCCGGAGGCTGAGTATTTCGCCGTGAAGCTGTTTCAAAACTCCTTGCGCGCCTCCGCCCCCGCTCTTATCGCGGCCATGGAATGGGCTCTGGGGAAAGGCGTAGATGTCGTCAATCTGAGCTTGGGCGCTTTGAATTTCGAGTATGCGGAGCGGTTCCAGAGCTTGGTCGAGCGGGCCGCCGCACGCGGAATCCTTGTCGTGTCCTCTCGCGAAGCCAATGGCCAGGCTTGTTTGCCCGGGAGCCTCGCCGGCGCGATCGGCGTGGATCTGGATTGGGATTGCCCTCGCACTCGCTACCGGATGAAACAGATTGGCAGCGATACGTTTTATGTGGCTTCCGGCTATCCGCGCCCCGCTCCCGGAATTCCACGCGACCGCAATCTTCACGGCTCTAGCTTCGCCGTAGCCAATATGTCGGGGTTTATTCTTCGCGCGCGGGAGTCGGTTCCTGCTGTGGGGATCCGTGCTGCGTTGGCTCGGGAAGCTGAAAGTCTGTAAACGGCGCTATTTGCCTTCCGGCGCCACGTGAGGCTTGGATCCGGCCCAGCGTCGCCTCGTCGAATTCGAATCGGCTGCCCGTAAGATCGGCGATGCTCAAAGCTGCCTTCGCCACGCCCGAGTCCGCGTGATTCTCCGACTGCGTGAGGATATGGTACAGCTCATGCGCTAGAACGCGCGCCAACGCCCGTCCCAACACGAACTCCCTGAGGGACTCCGGTTCATCCTCAATCCGCGGTGCTATCAAAGAAGCCAGAGCGCCGCAATTCACCTGCACGAAGGGCAGGATGGAACCATCCGCCGTGGCAGTAGAACCGAGGGGCATCCGGAGACCCTGGGGTTCGGCGTCCGCGTGAAATGGCACCCTGCATTTGCCTGAGAGATCCACCACAATCGTGGAGCCGTTCACGTCGTGAAAGCCGGAGGGTTCCTCCCAATGTACCGGCACACCCGCGGGCGACATCAGATCGGCCAGTTCCTTCCTCATTTCCTGGAACGTCGCCGCGGGAGCCTGTCCGGTTCGAACCAGGAGGAAAACACCCGTCGTCTCGCGGCCCGGGGAGGCGGCCGCCGCGAGAGACGCGCTCGCAAGGAGCAGGCAAAACGTTGCCAGACGCGCGGACATAGCGCGTAGCCATTATATCCCGCCTCCAACGCTGTGCCGTTACTTTTTCTCTGCCTGAGCTCTGCGCCAGGAATAGTACTCTTCCAGTACCTGGAGCTTCGCGAGATTCGGAACGGGGATGGCCTTCGATGGATCGTTCAAGTCCATGACTTGCGCCTGGGAGTTCGTAAAGACGGGCCAGCGGGCGAGTCCCGCTCCGTTCGGATCGCCCGTCTTAGCGAAATTTACCCAATACGAAGAGACTGTGTCCGACACCGTTCGATCGGAAGCGCTGGCGGGCATCACGGCCGCGAAGTTGGCGAAGACATAAGCGATCTCGCTCGCATGTGCTGCGCCCCAATCCTTGAACTGAGGTTGATCGGGGTACGGCGGGCGATGACTGAAATAGTAAACAAACACTTTGCCTCTGCCGGTTTTTGATTGCAGCCGCGCCCAACTCCAGGTGGGCCAGGCGAAGGCGGTGTCGCGGAAAATATCGCGCGCGGAGCGAAGCGCTTGGGCGTCGGAGCCACCGGGATAAGCGGCGAGAATCTTGTCCGCATACTCGCCGTAGCTGGAACGAACCGTGCTCTGATACGCGGCGTCCGCCATAGACGGAACGAAGAGCGCGCCCTCGTCGGAATTGGTTCCAACGAGGATGGGCGTGTCGTTGTAGCGTCCCGCTTCGTAGAGCTTGTACTGATCGCCCAGCAGCACGTAGCTGTCAAAAATGGGCCACGCGCCGCCCAAACCGGGAGGCGACGCCTTCAAAATGTCGTCCGCTGACTTCTTGCGCGCGTCGGCGATCGAAGCCGAGCCGAGTTTTGCTACAAATGCGGCGCCCTCCTTTTCGGCCCGAGCCAGCGTCTCCATGTTCTCGCCGCCTTCGTTAGCTTGGCGCGCGGGAGCGAAGTTTCCGCCGCTTTCGGAGATCGCGCCCTGGAACAAGCCCTTCGCCAGCGGCGAAGCCGCCAGCATGCTGACGGAGATTCCGCCTGCCGATTCGCCGAAAATCGTGACGCGATTCGGATCGCCGCCGAACGCGGCGATATTTCGCTTTACCCATTGCAGTCCGGCGATCTGATCCAGCAAGCCGTAGTTGCCGGAATGGCCGCCCTGCTCGGCCGTGAGCTGGGGATGCACCATGAATCCCAATGCGCCCACGCGATAGGCCACGCTCACCAGCACGACGCCCTTCTTCGCCAGCTTGGTCCCGTCGTAGCCGTCGAGCGAAGCTGCCCCCGCGGTGAATCCTCCTCCATAGATCCAGACCATCACGGCCAACCGATCGCTGGGGGATTTCGCGGGCGTCCAGACGTTGAGATACAGGCAATCTTCGTTGGTGGGAACGGCGTTCATGCCGAGCGCTGGATAAACGATCGGAACCTGGACGCAGGCGGTCGCGAACTTATCGGCGTTCCGGACGCCGCCCCAGTCTGAAGGAGGCTGAGGGCCCCGCCAGCGCAAATCGCCGAGCGGCGGCGCCCCGAACGGAATGCCCTTGTAGACCGTCAGTCCGCTTTCGCTCACCCCCTGAACCAACCCTGATTGGGTGCGCACCGGCTTGGGCGTTTGCGCGGGCAGCGAGGATGCACAAACAAGAGCTGCGCAGAAAATGGCGGCCTTTCGAAAGATTGTCATAGGATCACCGCCATTCAGTGTAAAGCAAAGGCGGTGACCACTCCCTCCGGTCGCGGCTCCGAAGCGGATTTTGCGGAAAGGCGCTCACACAAAGCCGCGACGGGGTGCCCTCTGGGCCGGGAGCGGTTTGTTGAACCTTCCGACCCTATCGTGCATCACGAATTCGGGCGTGTATATTATGGTGAGGATGGCGCGGCGGTGGGGTATGATCGGGCTGGCGCTGGCCGGGATTGCGGCGCAAGCGTCCGCTCAAGAACGCGCCTCGGGGATCGTTTCCGGCACAGTAGTGAACGCCGCCACCGGAGCGCCCGTGCCGGGTGCGCAGGTGGTTCTGCGGGTGAGCTATGCGATCTACGGGTTTCGCGACCGCCTCACCGATCGTCCCGCGCCTGCCGACGCCGTACGCGCGCTGACCGACGAATCCGGAAAATTCACGATCGAGTTCGACTCTTCCTTGCCCGCCTCACGGTTGTTCGTCTCGCGTGAGGGCTTCCGCTCCCAAGCGAATCGGGAAGTCGTGGTCATCCCGCTGATGCCCGCCGGACAGAGCGGCATCACCGTGCCTCTGGTTCCGCAAAGCGTGGTTCACGGCCGGGTGTTCGACGCCGGCGGACAGCCGTTGCGCAACATCGTCATCGAGGCGATTCGCGTGGAAGTGCAAGAAGGCCGTCGCGAGTTGCACCGTAACTACGCCAATTCGTTCACCAATTCCCGCGGAGAGTATCAACTGCCTTCGCTCGCGCCCGGTTCGTATTATCTGGAAGCCTTTGGTGCAGGGCCGGACGAACGCCACGGATATGGCCCGCTGTATTTCCCCGGCGCGGCCCAAATGAGCGGGGCGAAGAGCGTTCGGGTGGCGGCCGGCGGCACGGTGACGGCCGATTTCGATTTGGACGAACATCCGGTCTTCCGGATTCGCGGCATGCTCGCCAACGCGCCGCTTGAGCGCCGCGTGACGCTACGCCTGATGCGCGACGACGAGCCGCAAGTCAATCGCGGGATGCTCACGGCCGGCAATAAGTCCTTCGAGTTCGACGACGTCCTTCCCGGCGACTACCGCGTGCAGGCATTCACGCCCGACACGATCCCCGCCGATTTTGGTGAGGCTGCGGTGACGGTTTCGGACCGCGATCCGACGCCGCTGCAAATCAATCTAAGTTCCGCTGTGGATGTGCATGGGCGAATCGAAATCGCTGGTCCGAAGGATCTCCGGCGCTTCGCCTATATCGTCGCCACGCCCATGAGCGCGATTCCGCCTCTGGCGGCCGGGACCATGTCGAAAGCCATGATGCTCGCCGATGGAACGTTTCTGCTCCGCAATATGCTGCCCGGCAGGTACCAGGTCTCTGCCCGCCTGCTGCCGGATTTTTACATCGCCGGCATCTCCGCGTCTTCGTCCGGGGCAGCCGTAGACGTAGAGAAGAACGGCCTCACCGTGGGGACCGGAAGACCGCCCGAATTGAAGATCACGATTCGCCGGGGCGGAGGAGAAATCCAGGGCACTGTAGAGGGAGAGAAGCGGGACGCGGTCGTCGTGGTTCAAGAGCGCGAGACCGGCTGGATTGCCGCGGCGCTGAACGCGGCGCAAGGACGTTTTTTCGCTTCCAGCCTTGCGCCCGGCGAATACAACCTGTACGCTCTGCCCGCCGCTGCGGAGATCGAATATCGCAATCCCGCCACGCTTCAACCGCTCGCCGAATACGCCTCCCACCTGGTGCTGCGTTCCGGCGGGAGAGAGAATGTCATAGTGCGGCCCGTTCCATTAAACCCGGTCTCCGGGGAGCAATGAATCCCTCCTTCGACCCGGGCCTGACGCAGAAGTACACGGGCGCGCTGATCCGAACCATCAATAAGGACGGGTCGTTCAATATTCGTCGCCGCGGATTCGGCCGCGCCGCCGGCGACGCTTACATCCATCTGATCCAAACCACTTGGCCGCGTTTCCTGGGAATCGTCGCGATCGGTTATCTCTTGGTGAACGGCCTCTTCACCGGGATATATCTATGGCTCGGCCCCGGCGCGTTGCAGTCGAGCGGGCGCGACCTGGGAATCGGCCGGGTGGCGCAAGCGTTCTTCTTCAGCGCGCAAACGCTCACTACGGTGGGCTACGGGACCCTGTCCCCCTATGGCTTCCCGGCCCATCTGATCTCGTCCCTCGAAGTCTCTCTCGGATTGGGAAGCTTCGCATTGGCGGCGAGCCTGATGTTCGCCCGCTTCTCCCGCCCCAGCGCCAGGCTGGTGTTCAGCAACCGGATAATCGTCGCCCCTTACGGGGACCAAACCAGCCTCCAGTTTCGTGTCGCCAACCAGCGCAGCAACGTGCTGATGGACGTGGAAGCCGACATGATGCTCATGACCGTGGAAAACGGCGAGGACGGAAAACCGAGGCGCAAATTCGTGGAGTTGGCTCTGGAGCGGCGAAGGATTTTTTTTCTCGCTCTTACCTGGACCGTCGTGCATCCCATCGACCAATCCAGTCCGCTTTGGAAGAAGACGCGCCAGGAACTCGAAGAGATGGAAGCCGAAGTTCTCATCCTGGTCAAAGGCTTCGACGATTCCTTTTCGCAGGTGCTCCAGACGCGCTATTCGTACCGCTGGGATGAAATGGAGTGGTCGGTTCGTTTTGAGCCCGCTTTTGTCGTATCACCCGCCGGCCAGCTCGTGCTGGATGTGGGACAAATCCACAAAACCACCCGAGTGGAGGGCGGACTTTAGTCCGCGCGGGACTTGAGTCCCGCTGGCCGGCGAGGCTAAAGCCTCGCGCGGACTGAAGCCCGCCCTCCGTGTGATATGCTCGTTCGACAAGGAGTGACCGGAATGGAAAGAAAGAAAGCCAGCGATTATCCGCAAGAATTGCTCGATTTATTCGACCTCTACGTCCATGGCGACATCGATCGCCGGGCGTTTCTGGATGGCGCGCAGAAATTCGCCGTGGGGGGCGTCACGGCCACGATGATCTGGGAGAGCCTGCGGCCGAACTATGCGTGGGCGCAACAGGTTCCCAAAGACGATAAGCGCCTGAAAGTCGAAACGGTGACCATTCCTTCGCCGAAGGGCAATGGCAACGTCAACGGCTATTTGGTCCGCCCGGCGAATGCGACCGGGAAGCTCCCCGGAGTTCTGGTAGTGCACGAAAACCGCGGACGGAATCCGTACATCGAAGATGTCACGCGGCGGTTGGCAGTGGCCGGCTTCATGGCGGTGTCGCCGGATGGACTCACCAGCGTGGGCGGATATCCGGGCGATGAGGAAAAGGCCACGGCGCTGTTCGGCACGGTGGATCGCAACAAGATGACCGAAGATTTCGTGGCTTCGGCGTATTGGTTAAAGGATCGCTCGGACTGCACCGGTAAGATCGGGGTGGTCGGCTTCTGTTATGGCGGAGGCATCGCCAACACGCTGGCCGTACGCATGGGAGGGGACCTCGCGGCCGCCGTTCCGTTCTACGGCGCTCAACCCACCGCGCCCGCGGACATCGCCAAAATCAAAGCGCCGATTCTGGCACAGTACGGCTCGCTGGACGCGCGCATCACCGGCGGATGGGCCGCTTACGATCAGGCGCTGACCGGGGCGGGCGTGGTCCACACCGGCTACGTCTATGAGGGCGCCAATCACGGCTTCCATAACGACACCACACCGCGCTACGACAAGGCCGCCGCGGAATTGGCCTGGCAACGCACCCTCGACTTCTTCAATAAGTATCTGAAAGGCTGACGAGTGGCACAGGCTTCAGCCTGTGACGTGATCATCGTCGGCGGCGGCCATAACGGATTGGTGGCCGCCGCGTATCTCGCTCACGCCGGACGCAAGGTTTTGGTGCTCGAAGCCCGCGAACTGGTGGGCGGATGCGCGGTCACCGAAGAGGTCTGGCCCGGCTTTCACGTCTCCACGGCTTCTTATCTCTCGAGCCTTCTGCAACCGAAAGTCGTTCGCGATCTGGAGCTGGAACGCTTTGGCTATCGCGTCGACGGCAAGGATCCCTCCTTCTTTTCTGCCTTTCCAGACGGCCGTTATTTCTTCATGTGGCAGGATATGGCGCGCACGCTTTCCGAGATCGCGAAATTTTCGAAGCGCGACGCGGAAATGTATCCCCGTTACGAGGAGCACGTGGAGCGGCTGGCTCGCGTGGCGGAGTGGCTGCTGCTGACCACGCCTCCCAATTTTCCCCCCGGCGGAGTAGGCGATTTCATCGAGTATTTGAAACTCGCTGGGCGGCTTCGCGGGCTGGCTAAAAAAGAATTGATCGGGCTGGTGAAGATCGCCACGCAAAGCGTCGCCGAATTTCTGGATGAGTGGTTCGAGTCGGATGAGCTCAAAGTCACGCTCGCCACCGACGGCGTCATCGGCGCCAATGGCGGCCCGCGCTCGCCCGGCACCGCCTACATTCTGCTGCATCACTGCATGGGAGGAGTGGAGGGCCATCGCGGATTATGGGGGTTTGTGCGGGGAGGCATGGGCGCGATTTCCAACGCCATTGCCGATTCGGCGCGGAGCCATGGCGCGGAGATCCGGGTGAATGCGACGGTCTCGAAGATCCTGGTGCGCGAGGGGCGCGCCCAGGGCGTGGTGCTGGCCACTGGCGAGGAAATTCGCGCGAAGATCGTCGCCAGCAATCTCGATCCGAAGAAGACGTTCCTGGAATTGCTCGAACCCGCCGATCTACCCGGCGATTTTCTCGACGGCATTCGCAAATTCCGCATCGAGGGCACTTCGCTCAAGATGAATCTGGCCCTGCGCGGTCTGCCGGAATTCCGCGCTTTACCGGGTGCGCCGGGTGAGCAGCATCGCGCGACCATGCACATTTGTCCCTCCATCGACTACGTGGAGCGCGCGTGGGACGACGCGAAATATGGCCGCCCCTCACAATCGCCCATGATGGAGATGACCATTCCGACGCTGTACGATCCCACGCTTGCGCCCGCAGGGCATCACATCATGGGAATCTTCCTGCAATATGCGCCGTATACTTTGCGCGATTCGAACTGGGATCGTGAGCGCAAGCGCTATACGGAGCGCGTTCTGGATGTCATCGAAGAATATTGCCCCAACATTCGCGACATCGTGGTGGAGCGGCAGACGCTCACGCCGCTCGACCTGGAACGTCGTTTTCACCTCACCGGCGGCAACATCTTTCACGGCGAAATGAGCATCGACCAGATGTTCATGTTGCGCCCGCTTGCGGGCTGGGCGCGCTACCGGACTCCGATCCGTGGATTGTATTTATGCGGCTCCGGCGCGCATCCCGGTGGCGGTGTCATGGGCGCGCCGGGCCACAACGCCGCGAGGGAGATTTTGAAGGGATGAGCTATACTATCGGCGTCACATGCCGAAGGAGTACATCGAGGAACGAGAAGGCGGCCTTTACATCGCCGGCAGCCGTGTCTCGCTTGACTCGATTGTCTATGCATTCTTGCGGGGCGAATCACCCGAGGGCATAGCCGAATGTTTTCCAGCGGTCAACCTGGAGCAGGTGTTCGGGGCTCTCGCCTTCTATCTTGCAAATCGCGCGCAAGTGGATGAATACCTGGGCGAAGGAAAAGCCGAATTCGAAAAATTGCGGGAGAAATCGAGACGTGAGCATCCCGGACTCTATGCGAAACTGGAGTCCGCAAAGCGCGCGAGCCCAATCTCCCGGTCGTGAGCCTGCGTTTCCAGGCCGACGCCGACTTCAATCATAAAAGCGCACAGCGAATGCGTTGTGCGCGTTAAGGAAAAGCGCAAGTCGTCCTCGGCCTCAAGCGGCGAGAGCCCGTCATGGATTTTCAGGACGCGCACGCCGGTGGCGTCATCGGGATACCAGATCCGGAAATCCTTCAGAAGGCTGCGGAGGCTGGCCGAATTCTGGTTTCCCATGACCGCAGAACGA
This sequence comes from Bryobacteraceae bacterium, assembly GCA_036521975.1. Classification (GTDB taxonomy): domain Bacteria; phylum Acidobacteriota; class Terriglobia; order Bryobacterales; family Bryobacteraceae; genus Palsa-187. Next base: position 46,870 of record DATDGT010000178.1, on the reverse strand, counting down.
TGCCGCGTCACTTCGCTCGTTTTCTGGAGAACCATTCGAGCCTCGGCCTGATCGTTGTTCCGCAAGATCTGGATATCGGCAGCATCATTGAGGATCTCCTGATCGTGTGGGCGGCATCCGATGCGAATGAGTGGCGGGACGTGATCGGGTATCTGCCGCTCTGACGATGGATGAAGCTGGTGGCGTGGTCGAAGGCCAACAGCGGCTGCTGCCATTGACAACGTCCGGCGCGGGACCGTGCGCTCACCCGGATTCCTGACTTCCAGCCGCGCCGGTTGTGTTGTGCGCCGAGTCAGTGGATAGACGTCTGTGGAGCGGCTGGCCCCGCGGCCGGCTCGACACGCCCCAGGAACGGCTAGCCACTGGCAGATTCACTATGGTAGAATATCTGCTAGTGAATCACATCGACCTGTTGCATGGAACGTTGGATCTGATGATTCTTCAGACGCTGAAGTGGGGGCCGCAGCATGGGCACGGGATCGGTCAGGCGATCCGCGCTAGCTCTCGGGACGCCCTCCAGGTGGAGCACGGATCTTTGTATCCCGCTCTTCACCGCTTGGAAAGGCGCGGTTGGCTGGCCGCGGAGTGGAAAATGTCGGAGGCCAATCGCCGCGCCCGCTATTACCGCCTCACTCCGAAAGGCAAGAAGCAGCTTCTGAAGGAGCAGTCCAGATGGAAGGCGCTAGTGCGCGCGGTGGCGCAAACGATGAGACCAGCCAGGGGGTAACGTTATGTGGCGAATCTTCGGTGGCCGCAAACGTGAGATGGAGCTGGACGAGGAACTGCAAGCCCATATCGACATCGAAGCTGCGCGGCTTGAGGCTGAGGGGCTGAGCAACGAGAAAGCGGCCAGCGAGGCGCGCCGCGAGTTCGGCAGCCGGGCTCTCGTGGCCGAGCGGACGCGGGACTCCTGGGGCGCGCGATGGCTCACCGGAGTCCGCCAGGATTTGGAGTACGCGTCGCGCTCCTGCCGCCGGGCCCCTGTGTTCAGCGTCGCGGTCGTTATCTCATTGGCCTTGGGAATTGGCGACGCGACTCTGGTCTTCAGCGTGGCCGACACGGTTTACCTGCGTCCCCTGCCCTACCCGGCGCCTGATCAATTAATGTTCGTGGCGATGAGAATCTTTCATCTGGAAATGACGCTTTCGCCCGATTACGTGGCGTGGAGGAGAGATCATTCCGCTTTCCACGAGCTCGCCGCCATGCAGTACCACGGCGGGAATCCCGCGACTCTGGGCGGTAAGGACCCAGTAGAAGTCCGCGTTACGCGGGTCTCTTACAACTTCGTGACCACGCTGGGTGTCCAACCGGCGATGGGCCGGAATTTTGAGGAGGGCGAGGAACTACCAAACGCGCATAAGACCGCAATGTTGACCTACGCGTTGTGGCAGAACCATTTTCGGTCGCGGCGCGATATCGTCGGCCAGAATATCGAACTCGACGGCGTAACTTACCAAGTGATCAGCGTACTGCCGCAGTCGTTCGTCATGCCGCTCGAAGTGCAAACGGATATTTTGACTTCGCTCCCTATCACGCCCACGATGAGCCATCACGACCCTGGTCTGGCGACGTGGACCGTCATCGGCAGATTGCGGCCGGGCGTCACGCAGGCGCAAGCGTTCGCGAACCTGAAATCGTTGTTTGCGGCGAGCAAGGCGGATGCGCCCGAAATTTTCCGTGACGACGTTTCGGTAATGATGGAGCCGCTCCAGCAGCGCATGGCGGGCAATGCCGGCGCGCTACTTCTGGTGCTGAGCGGTGCGGTGGGATGCTTGCTCATGATTGCTTGCGCGAATGTGGCGAACCTGCTCCTGGCGCGTTGGAGCGCACGATCCAGGGAGCTGGCCGTGCGCGCCGCTATCGGCGCGCGGCGAGGCCGATTGGTGCGGCAGCTTCTGACGGAGACGGCGTTGTACTGCACGGCGGGATCTGCCGCGGGGATGGCGCTAACGGTGTTAAGTCTGCGGACCGTCGCCTACTTTGCGGCGGGCTTGCTCCCTCGGCTCAACGAAGTGAAAGGTGATGGGCGCGTCTTCGGGATTGCGTTGACAGTATCCTTGCTCACGATGCTCCTGTTCGGCGTCTTGCCCGCGCTGCGCGCGGGCCGGGTCGATGTGCAATCCGTGCTCCAGCACGCCGGACGTCCAGGAATCAGCGGCGGATATCGGACGGCGCGGCGCGCGCTGGTAGTGGGCGAAGTGGCGTTGTCCGTGGTGTTGGTTTGGGGCGCGGTGCTGCTGCTCGAGACATTGTGGCGCATGCAGCACGATCATCTGGGATTCGCGCCGGAGCATGCGATAAGCGTATCGATTCCACTACGTGGTGCAACGGCCGCGAAAGCGAACCGCAAAGCCCTGACCGAGGAAATGCTGGCTAGCATTCAAAGGATTCCCGGCGTGATGAATGCGTCTTGGGGCGAGTGCACACCCCTGACGGGCGGGCCGATGGGGACCAGCTTCTCCCGGAGCGACCGGCCATTGCCCAAGCCATGGGACCGCGGAGATACCGTCACCGGCTGCGCCGTGGGGCCGGAATATTTTCAAGCTTCAGGAATGCGTCTGGTGCGTGGCCGGGCGTTTGCGGAGGCCGACTACGATCATCCGCAGACACTTGCGATTGTCAATGAGGCGCTAGCACGCCAATACTTCCCTGGCGAAGACCCGATCGGACATCAGATCGATGGCCGCCGGAACGGCGGCTGGAAAACGATTGTTGGCGTGGCGGCGGATTCGAAAAATCAGGGCTTGAACCAGCCGCCCGCTCCGCAAATGTTTCTCAACGACCTGGTGTTGTACCCGGGATCGGACATGGACTTTGTGGTGCGGTACGCAGGCGACGAAGCGTTGTTCAGCGGCACGGTTCGCGCCAGTCTTCAACAAATCGGTCCCGGCCTCCTTGTGAACTTCGAAAGTCTGGACCAGGCAATGGGACGCATGTCGGCCGGCTCGCGGTTCAATGGCATGCTGGTGGGAAGCTTTGCGGCGATTGCGTTCCTGATGGCCGTTGTAGGCGTGTACGGCGTGCTGGCATTCGCCGTGGGGCAGCGTGCGCCCGAGATCGGGATTCGCATGGCTCTGGGCGCCGGTCCGCTAAGCGTGCAGGGCCTGGTCCTCAAAGAGGGCGCGGCGCTGGTAGGTATTGGGACGGCACTAGGATTGGCGATGTCGTTTGTCGCAGGCCGTTATCTCACGACGCTCCTGTATGACATCACTGCAATGGATATCCGAACCTACGCCGCTGTCGTCCTGGCCATCGGGATCGCCGCTATGACCGCCGCATGGGTTCCCGCGCGGCGAGCCGCTTCGCTCGATCCAACAGTTACCTTGCGAGGCTCGTAGTCTGCGCTACGTCCGAACGGGCCTGCGCCGCTTCCGTCAGATATTCGAGCGCGGCCGCGACTCCTCCCGTTCGATGCGGCACGCCCGCCAAGGCCAGCCCCATCTCGACTCCGGACAGCGTTCCCGCCAGCATCAAATCGTTAAAGTCGCCCAGGTGCCCGATGCGGAATACCTTCCCCTGCACTTTGCCCAAACTGTTCCCCAGGGACATATTGAAGCGTTCCAGAACGATCTTTCGAAATTCATCCGGGTTCGTTCCCGCCGGCGTCACAACCGCGGTGCAGGACGCGCTATATTCCGCGGGTTCCAGACACAGCACCTCCAACCCCCAGGCGCGCACCGCCCGCCGCGTAGCTTCGCCATGACGCGCGTGGCGAGCGAAGATGTTTTCCAAGCCTTCTTCCCGCAACATCTCTAGCGATTCCTTCAGCCCGTACAACAGGTTCGTCGCCGGCGTATAGGGGAAGAAGCCGTTGCGGTTGGTGTTCAGCATAGCCTGCCAATCCCAGTAGGAGCGCGTCATCCGCGCGGTCGCGGAAGCCGCGAGCGCCTTTTCGCTGATCGCATTGAACCCGAGCCCCGGCGGTAACAGGAGTCCCTTCTGAGAGCCGCCCACCGTCACATCGATTCCCCACTCGTCGTGGTGGTAGTCCATCGAGCCCAGGGACGAGATGGAATCGACCATGAACAACGCCGGATGCCGGGCGCGGTCCATGGCCCGCCGGATTTCCGCGATCCGGCTGGTTATGCCCGTCGAAGTCTCATTGTGCACTACGCCCACGGCCTTGAAGCGATGCTCGTGGTCTTCTCGCAAAATACTTTCGACGGTATCGGGATTGGCGCCGTGCCGCCAATCGCCGGGGACAAATTCGACGTCCAAGCCGAGGTTGCGCGCCATCTCCCTCCAAAGGGTTGCGAACTGTCCCGTCTCGAACATCACCACTTTATCGCCGGGCGAAAGCGTGTTGACCAGCGCAGCCTCCCAGGCTCCCGTTCCTGAGGACGGGAAGACAACGATCTTCCCGGCCGTCTTGAAAACCTCCTGGAGGCCCTCCAGAAGTTCCAGCGCCATGCTGGCAAACTCGGGGCCGCGGTGATCGATGGTGGGGCGCGCTAACGCGCGCAGGACCCGGTCCGGCACATTAGTGGGACCGGGTATCTGAAGAAAGTGGCGTCCGCTAACAACTGACATTTTCCCATGATATACGGCGGGAGTGGAGCGCTTCCGCGACGATGGTGAGCGGCAGCGGATTCCGTGCAAGCCGCCCGCAAGGGTCGAGGAAGAGCCCGCAGGGCCCACTCCCCGCCGGCGGTAGAAACAGTGCACTTACCAGCCTCTGCTCGACGCGCATTTTCCCTGGCCGGCCGCAGCTTTTACTCCACGCCGAATCGCAGGAAGAGTCGATAGGAACTGCATGCGCGGACCAGTTCGAAACGACTTCTGGGGCCCCAGACGGGTATCGAAGTGGTTCCTTCAGTTGGCTAACAGCTCGCTGTCAACCAGTTGGACTGCCCGCCGATGTTCGGCACGGTCCGGACAGCGCTGCCGGATGTGTGATCCCCTGAGGGACCTGCACATTTACCTGAAGCGCGCCCGCAATCACGCCCGAGGCGATTCGATCGCGAGCTGGTTCTGGCGTTGGTGCGAGAGCAAGGCCCGTCAGCCCGACCTCCAGTGCGCTGCCTCCCTCCGGGATGGTGCCATTGGGCAGCCACTCCTTCATTTGGCGCTCAGGGCTGATATGGACGAGCCACGGCAGCGAGGCGGCAGGCCATTCACGCAGTTATTAAGGGTGTTTAGTCCGAGCGCCGGCGAGCAAATCGAAAACGAGGGTTTGGCTGCTCCTGAAGCCAGCGCACAGGATCACGCGTGCCACGGAGCCGGATTCACGCGCGCAACCTAAGTATGCGCAAAGCGAAAGTTCAACGGGAGCCTGCCGCCCCGCTGCCGGTGCCCTGCTAGAATTTCAGAGTCTGACTGAAACTGAGAGAGCAGCGACGCAACTGTTTGATCAGCTTTCGGTGGACCTGACTTCGGTCCGGCCGGAGCTTTCAAACCAGATACTGTGCCCCCTCTGCCTTCTGGCTTTCCGCCGTGAAGCCATCCAAGACAAGAGCATTGGCGGCCTCAGCATCGAACATATCGTTCCCAGCGCATTGGGCGGTCGGCTGCAGACATTGACGTGCCGCCGGTGCAATAACAAGCACGGCTCCCCGCTTGACGCACCCCTCATTAGGATGGTTCAGGTTCAGGATTGGTCCGAAGCTGATGGTTCCAAACTAAAAGGAAAGATAACGGTGGGCGAGGTGGAACTTCCGATGAAGATTTCGCTGGGCAAGGAGGGGAATCGAAATACGATTGAAATCCTTGGCGGGAAACAGGCGACTATCGACACGTTCCGGGAAGCCGTGCATGCTTTTGAAACTGGGGACGAGGTGAATCTCAGTTTTAGCCTTGGATATGCAGAATTGCCAGCGAGACGCGCTCTTGTTCGCATCGCACATCTCGGGATGTTCAGTATCTTCGGTTATCGCTTTGCGTTGAGTGAAGCTGGCGCCTTTTCCCGGCGAGCGCTGACGGCCGGGGACCTCGGGATGCTTCGGTCGCTCACACCACAGATCTCCAACGTCGAAGTCACGAACGTTGAAAACCCACTGGTAATAACTCCGATAGAGAGCGTCGCATATCTGATTCTTTTCCGGACAGATACATTGCGCCGAAGATATCATGGGGTCATTCTGCCTTCAACCGAGTTGGCCGAGGCCAAGATTCCGACTACATTGCTGGAAGTCGCCGCAAAACTCGACGGAAGACAATGCCAAATACCCGTGCCCAAATCCGGGATGGGTTCGTAACTGTACGGACTGTATGGCCGAAGAACCTCCATGTCATCGACAGAACGCGGCAAACTTCTTTTGGCCGCGCGGATTCGTCCGACTCGCTGGCTAAACTGGGGCTGGGTCGCGACTGGCGCGTGCTCTTGGCCGGCAACCGACCGCCTTGGAAACGACAGGCGGGTGCTCGCTTCACTATCGGCAGGGATTGCCGCGCTCCAAGGGATGGCTTGGTTACCGTGGGACTCGGGCCGCTGGCTGGTTTTTTTCGCCCGCTTATAGGAATCGTTCAGACACTCGAAAGATTTTCGCCGCGCGGACCAGGACAGTGGTATACGCTAGGGTGTGAAGAAATCGGCAAGCGTCACGCTCACTCTCGTCGCGGCGATGACGATCTCCGCGCAGGCTCAACAGCCGAATCCCGCGCCCCCTCAACCGCAGACCTGTAGTCCCGCCGGCGGTTCGGGGAGTCCCCGGAAGGCCAAAAACTGCACAACAGCTCATGGCGGGTTTGGCGCTCACGGCCGGGCGCATCATGCGGGTAGCTGATGCGTCGAATTGCATCGGCGCCAAGGCCGGATTGGCAGAGAAAAGTCGAGCAAGCCGGTCTCTCCTGGCATACTCCCGATGGGCTTCCATACTGGAATGAAGCCGCTTTCTATGAGTTCAGTGCAGGGGAAATTGATCCGCTGGAGCAGGCGACGAACGAACTCGAAAAGATCACGCTCGAAGCCGTCCAATACGCCATCGACAATCGGCTGTATGCGAGGATGGCCATTCCCGACGTTGCGATTTCGCTGATCGAGCATTCCTGGGAATCCGAGCCGCCGTCGCTATACGGGCGCTTCGATCTGATCTACGACGGCTGCCGCCCTCCGAAGCTTCTCGAGTACAACGCAGACACTCCGACGTCTCTGCTGGAAGCGGCGGTGGTCCAGTGGTATTGGCTGGAGGAGACCCACTCCGAAAGCGAACAGTTCAATTCCATCCATGACCGCCTGATCGCGGCGTGGAAAGAACTGGCGCAGCACAACGCAGGCCGCCACGTCGACTTTTGCGCGATGGACGATGCGGAAGATTGGACCACGGCCGCGTATCTTGCCGATACTGCCCAGCAGGCGGGATTATCCTCTTCTTTATTTACCGTTGAAGAGATTGGATGGGATGGCGAGCGGTTTGTGGGCCCGGAAGATGGGCCGCTGACGACGGTTTTCAAACTTTATCCTTGGGAATGGATGGTGCGGGAAGAATTCGGGCAGTATCTCGCAATCGCGAATACCACCTGGATCGAGCCGCCCTGGAAGATGCTGCTATCGAACAAAGGGATCCTACCGGTCTTGTGGGAGCTCTATCCCGGCCATCCGAATCTGCTGGCGGCAAGTTTCGATGTGCCGACGCGGGACGACGATTGGGTGAGAAAACCTTTGCTTGGGCGCGAAGGCAGCAACGTGACTTTCCATCATGCCGAAGCGAGAATCGAAACCGGAGGCAATTACGGAACTGAAGGATTTGTATATCAGGAACTTGCGCCTTTGAAGAGTTTCGACGGAATGTATCCGGTGATCGGAAGCTGGGTCATCGGTCATGAACAGGGCAACTCAGCCGCAGGCATCGGAATTCGTGAATCCGACATTCCGGTCACGACGAATACGAGTAGGTTTGTACCGCATCTCTGTGGATAAAGGGCGGTAATACGCTCGGTTTGATGTCCCGGCCTCACCTCATCGTATGAATTTGACCCACAAGTTGGTTATGTCGTTGCCCCACCGGCGCACACCCGAAAGAAAGGATCGATCTCGCCCTCGCGTGTGGCTCCGCGGATCGATCCCGTTCTGTCCATTTATCCCACAACGGAGCTGTAAGTACTTGAATGCATTATACGGGGCAAACGTCCTCTAAGCTGAGGGGTCGCTAGTTCGAGCCCAGCCGCGCCTACCAACAGGCTTCTATTTTCAACGGGCGTCCCTTTCCCCCGAGTACCTCTTCCCGGCCATCAGCCCGGCGTAACCTTTCACCTGATTCATTCTGCCTCCATTTCCCTCAATCTTCGCCTGCTCGGCGCGCATTGGCGATTCGCTATTACAGCGGGGCAGTCCTACAGCGGGCGTTCCCCGCTTCGCGCGGCCGGACATCGCCAGGGCCTGCTCTCCAGGGCTTGACATGAACATGGCGTTAAGGCATACTTGTGTCAGTTACTGAGGTAAGCGCGCAATGAGCAAGCCCACGGATCTCGTCCAGGGAACCCTGAGCCTGCTCATCCTGAAAATCGTAGCTCTTGAGCCGATGCACGGTTGGGCGATCGCCCAACGCATTAAGCAAATGTCGAGCGACGTGCTACGGGTCGGCCAAAGCGCGCTCTATCCCGCTTTGCACAAATTGGAACAGCAGGGCTGGATCGAAGCCGAGTGGAAGGTGTCCGAGACCAACCGCCGCGCCAAATACTATTCCTTAACGCGTTCGGGACGCAAGGCCCTCAACCAGGAAGCCGCCAGTTGGGAGCGGCTCTCAACCGCGATTTCCGCGATTGTACGCAGCGCGTGAGGAGCATTTATGCCGCGCCGGATCAAGCAGCTTCGATTGATTCTTCGTTCCATGTTTCGCAGGAAGCAGGTCGGTCAGGAACTGGAGGAAGAGCTCCAGTATCATTTAGGCCGCGAAATTGACGAGGGGCTGAACCGAGGGCTCACACCGGAAGCCGCAAGATACGCTGCGCTGCGCGCAATGGGAGCTCTCGCTAAGAGCAAGGAAGAATGCCGCGATATGTCCCGCCTGACGCTATTCGATGACTTGTTTCGGGATTTCCAATACGCCGCACGCAGCCTGCGGCGAACTCCTGGCTTTGCCGCGCTCGCCGTTCTCATCATGGCGTTAGGCATCGGCGCCAATACCGCCGTGTTTAGCGTGGTCAACGCCGTGATCCTAAAGCCGCTGGCCTATCGTGACGCGGACCGCATCGTGACCCTTTCCACTATGTGGAAGAAGACTGGAGCGGACCAACCCAGCGTTTCCGTGCCGGACTACCACGACTGGCACGATCAGAACACTAGCTTTGAAGCGATGGCATATTTTCAGGCCGGAGATACGGCCGTGATCGCCGGTCCCACCGCCGAATTCGCGGCCGATGCCGCCGCCACGAACGAGTTCTTCAAGGTATTCGGCGTGCAGCCGGTGGCCGGGCGCGGTTTCAGTGAGGAAGAATCGAAATCCGGAAGCGGCGCGGCCGCAATGATCAGTTACTCGTTCTGGCAAAGCCACTACGGCGGCGAGAGGAGCGCGCTCGGCAAAACGCTCCAATTGGGCGGCCGTGTGCTCCCAATTGTCGGTGTGCTTCCACCGGGATTTCGCTTTCCCATGAAAACCGACATCTGGTTTCCCGCGAACACGATCTTCCGGGAATCCACACTTCGCGCCGCGCATAACGTACAAGTGGTCGGGAAGCTGAAGCGCGGCGTAGCCCTTGAGCGCGCGCAGTCGGAGATGACCGCCATCGGCGACCGGCTGGAGCAACAATTCCCGCAAAGCAACGGATCCAAGAACATCAAGCTGCGAAGGCTCCGCGACGACATGGTGAAGGATGTGCGGGCCATGCTTTATTTGCTCCTGGGCGCCGTGGGATTGGTGTTGTTAGTCGCGTGCGGCAACGTGGCTAATCTCCTCCTCGCCAAGGCAAGTACGCGCGGGCGCGAGATCGCCGTTCGAGCCGCATTGGGCGCCGGGCGAGCCAGAATCGTTCGGCAACTGTTCACCGAAAGTATGCTGCTCGCGCTAGTGGCAGGCGTCACGGGCGTTGTGTTCGCGCTTGCCGGTTCGCGCGCGCTTGTTCTGCTCGCGCCAGCCAATGTGCCGCGGCTCGAAAACACGGGCGTGGACGGCCCGGTTCTGGGCTTCGCCTTCGCGGCGTCGGTTCTGGCGTGCTTGATTTTCGGCCTGGTTCCAGCCATTCGCACCACGCGAGTCGAGCTGAATGTGATCATCAAGCAAGGCGCGGCGCATAACGCCGGCGCAAGCAAGTCGCGTTTGCGGCGAGCGTTGGTGGCGGCTGAAATTGCGTTATCGGTGGTGCTGCTTGCGGGCGCCGGCCTGTTGATTCGCAGCTTCGCGGCTCTGCACGACGTCGCGCTGGGATTCAACCCCGAGCGCGTGCTCCTCATGGAAACCAGCGTCACGGCGCGCATGACCGCGCAACAAGCGATGCCGGTCTACGAACGCCTGATTGAAGAAATCTCTTCCATTCCCGGAGTAATCGCAGCCGGAGCGACGCGCACTCCGCCGGGCGCCGTGCGTTCGAACGGCCCTTACTGGGTCGATGAAGCTCCCACGCCGCAGCAAATTAATGTGAACCGTCCGCAGGCGATCTTTTCATTTGCAGGCCCCGGAATCTTCGCGGCTCTGGGCGTGCCCGTCGAAAGCGGCCGCGAATTCGCCGCAACAGATAACCTCGAAGCGCCACCTCGCGCGATCGTGAATCAGGCGCTGGCGAAGCGCGCATTCCCCGGACAAGATCCGATCGGCCACACCATCGCGGTGGCTACCGATAGTCTCAAGCCTATGACGGTCGTGGGCGTAGTCGGCGATGTGCGGCAACTCGGTCCCGCGAGCGAACCAGTGCCCGAAGTCTACATGCCTTACGAACAGCACCCTACGCTTTCCACATTTCTCACGATCGCTGCGCGAACCACGGCCGACCCGGGGCAGATGACTGACGCGCTGCGCCGGAAGGCTCGCGAGATCGCTCCGGATGTACCCGTGAAGATCACGACCTTCGACGATCGCCTGTCACAAAACGTCGCCGCGCCGCGATTCCGCACCTTGCTGCTGGCGATCTTCGCCGCGCTCGCCGTAACCCTGGCGATGGCTGGCGTATACGGCGTCGTCTCGTTCATCGTGAACCAGCGGACCCCGGAGATCGGTCTGCGCATGGCTCTCGGCGCCAGTTCCCGGGATGTATTGAGAGTGGTGCTTTTCGAGGGCGTGCGGCTCGCGATCGCCGGCATTGCTGCCGGCCTGGCAGGAGCATTTGCAGCTTCGCGCCTTCTCAGCACGATGCTCTTCAGCGTGAAGCCGACCGATCCTCTAACCTATGGGGTCGTCGCCGGGTTGACGGCGCTGGTCACGTTGGCAGCCAGCTACGTCCCCGCCCGCCGCGCCGCGCGCGTCGATCCACTGGTCGCGCTTCGGCACGAATGAGCTGCTAATGCGCCAAAGGATCCGGACGAAGCTGGAATTTCACCTCTTTGCCCTTAGTACCTTTGCCGCCTTCAATATGCCACACAAAGTGCGTGCCGTAGTTCGAATACAGCGCACGGCCCTTCCAGCCGGCGTTGATGTCGTCGATTCGGGCGTCCAGTCCGCGAGCATAGAACCCCAGAGGATACGGAATGCGGAAATAGGTCCACTGCCTTGTCGCCGGATTAAGCGCAATCAGCGAGTCTGAGTTCGACCCCGTCAGGAACGGTGTGTCTTTGCCCATCTGCATGATATTCTGCGAATCCGTCCAATTGAAGTAATGGAAATCGGCCGGGACATCGGTGCCCTTCAGCTTCGGACCCGGAGTCTGGTAGAGCGTCCAGCCTTCTTTGCACTGGCTGCCGTCGGCCTTTTGCGGACCCGTCAGGTCTTTGCACTTGCGAACGTCGAAGGCGGCCAGGTGGCTGGTCGCGGCCAAGCCCATCCAAACCACTCCCTGGCTGTCGACGTCGATGCCGCGCGGATCGTAACCCGGAGCAGGCACCTTGAACACCTGGGTTCGGCAACTCTCCGGCGCATTATTGCCGCGCTGCAGGCGAACCAGGTAGCCCGGGAAATCCTCGGCCACGCCCCACACCGAATCGTCCACGGGGCTGGGCATCGTCGAGTACATGCTGAAATGCACCATCGTGTCCAGCTTCGGATCGTAGGGGCCCTGGTTCACGTTTTTCGCGCCCGGATCGGGTCCGCCGCGGCCGCCTCGGCCGCCACCGCCTTTAGCGGCCGCAGCAGCCGCTTGAGCGCGAGCAACGACGCCACCGCCCGTGTCGGTGTTGTAGAGCGAAGAGAGGTCGGCAATGCGCCGCACATCGTTCCACGGCCGCGTAATCTTGCCGTCGCCGTTGGTGTCCACCACTTGCTCGCACCAGCCGACGGCGGCCTGTTCGGAGGCGTGCTCGTCGTGCGTTTTGTTCCAGGTTTCATCGTATATCTTGGAATCTATCCAGCCGAACACCGGACCGCTCAGCTCATTGAAGTAGATGGTCTCATCCGGATCGTTGTCGATCACCACGTGGTGCGTGGAGTAGCAGGTCTCGATCAGCCGGAACTCCTTGGTCTGCGGATCGAAGAGCGAAGCCTGGCGGCCGCTGTTGCTCAGCGGATACCAGTCGGAGTACTTGCTGCCGCCGTCGTTGCACCAGGAAGGCTCCGAATTGCCGCGGATCTTCGAGGTCAGCCACACGCGGCCCTTGCTATCGATCATCGGGTTATGCGGATCAGCCGGATTATACGGCGGATTCGCCCACAGATGCTCGTCACCCCAGAACAGCGAAGGACGATTCGGCGAGGGGAAGCGTGAGGGAACCTTGTCCTTCGTATCGCGCTCCGGAATGTCGATCGAATACGTGAAATTGTCGGCTTGATCCAGAATCACCAACTGGCCGTGCCCGGCGTTCACCAGGTAGTTCGGACCGCCGCCGTTGACCGTGGGGTCATACTTGTAGGTCGAAATCTGATCGTGCATGAAGGAGTGGTCGTCGCCCACGTCCCACTGCGTCGAGACGACGTTCCGCTCGATACCGCTCGGACGCGGGGGAGCCTGAGGAACCGCGCCCTTCTCGATCGCCTCCGTCCAGTCAGCCAGCGCCTTCAGCGTGTCGGTCTTCCCCATGCCGGTCATCGTTGAGTACATGTTCGTGCCGCGCACGCCGACGCCCAGACGCCACTCCCACGCGTCGATGTCGTTGTGGGGAAGCTCGGGCTTGCCCGCGAAAACATGCGACGTATCGCGGGTCAGCTCGTTGCCGAGCTGATGGCAGAAGTTGCAGCCGGACTTCAAGCGGTTGATCCACATGTCCTGGCTCTGCATGGCTGCGTTCAGGCCGTTGCCGTTCGGGTTGGTGTCGGACTTCTCGCCCGTGCCCGGGAACAGGTTCTTGGCTGGAGGAGCCAGCAACGACAGCCAATAATCGCCCGGATAGACTCTCGCTGCATCCGCCGGACTCTTGGCCGTGGTTACTTTAAAGTTGACTTGCGCCGTCGTCGACGGACGTGCGTCCGTCATGGCCGAGTCTTCGATTCCATAGCCCCGCACAAAGACCTTATAACTGACGGCCGGCAGCTCCGGAATCACAAATTTCCCCTGATCGTTGGTGATCACGGTCTTGATCATTTGCGTGCCGAGCTCGTGGGTGATAGCGATGACCCACACGCCGGCTTCCAGACCCTTGTCGCCGGTGACCGTGCCCTGGATATATCCGGGGGGGCTTACATAATGGCTCTTGGCTGTCGTCGTGGCCTGTTTACCATTGGTCTGCTGCGCGCTGCTCGGCAGCACAAATGCCAAGCCAACCAGCGCAGCAACGCCTGCGCACAGGGAGGCGGTAACGCCCCAGGAACGGTTGATCTTCATGAAACTCTCCTGTGATACGTCGTAGTGGGTGATTCTCTCTGCGACTTTCCGATGTCCAGACTAGTATAGTAACTGCCAAACTGCCGATGCAAGTATCTGAATCTCGGCAACTCCCGTGATCCGTCCGTAGGCTCGAAAGGTTCAGCAGACCGCTCCCTTCGGTCGCGGCTCAGAACGGGCCTGTTGAGCCAAGTGCTCCGCACAGAGCCGCGACGGGGTGCCCTCTGGGCCGGGAGTGGTTTGCTGAACCTTCCGGGTTCTCGGCGCCTAGAGCCCGAATGGGATCGAAGCGTGCCACTTGGCTATGGTAAATTGACACCGGAAGGAGTCTGTGTGTTCACTCTCAGCGCGATAAACCGGCGCGGGGCCCGGCGATCCGCGGCGATCGCCTGCCTCGCAATAGCGGCTGCTGTGCCGTCCGGCGTTGTCGCTTTTCAGCAAAGCGGCTCGAGCGGGCCGGCTCCCAAACTCGGGGATTCCAAGGTGAACTCCGTGGATGGGCTGCGCTACTTATGGATCCCTCCAGGACAGTTTCAGAAAGGTTGCTCCACCGGCGACTTCGAATGCTTCCCCGATGAGAATCCGCAGCGCAAAGTCACCCTCACCCGGGGCTTTTGGCTCGGCCGGACCGAGGTCACTCAGGCCGCGTTTGAAAAACTGATGGGTTACAACCCTAGCGTCTTTGAGGGCGACAATCTGCCGGTCGATTCAGTCAGTTGGGATGAAGCCGACGCATACTGCGGCACCATCGGTGGCCGCCTCCCGAGCGATGCAGAGTGGGAATATGCTGCTCGCGGAGGCACCTCCGGCGCTCGCTACGGCAACCTCGACGACGTCGCCTGGTATTGGGGCAACAGCAACTTCACTACCCATCCCGTCGCGCAGAAGAAGCCCAACGCATTCGGACTCTACGACATGCTCGGCAACGTGGTGGAGTGGACCTACACCTGGTATTGGGTCCAGTTAAATCAGGAAAACATCAATCCCACCGGCCCCTCCACCGCCGAATATAAGGAGCTTCGCGGCGGCGGATGGTGGGACGATGAGAGCCTCGTCCGCGTCTCCTATCGCCGTCACTTCGAGACTACTGACGAGGACTATAACATCGGCTTCCGGTGCGTGTCCAATTAGTGCCGGTGAGCCTCTATTCAGCGCGCTACCGCTTCTCTGACCTCACTTGAGCCGCTGCGGTGAAGATTTCGCCGAGGCCCGAATTTCCGAATCCCGCTTGCGTCAGTTACGGCAGGGGCGCGGCATCATCAGAGCATACCGGCAACGTTGCGCCGATCTGCTCATGGAAGCAATAATGGAAATCCGGTTTGGGCATTTCGATAGAAGGTCGCGTTTCGCGGAGGACGGAATGAAAGTCACCCAATGGATTCGAGCTTTATCCTTACTGTGGACTTGCGCGGGCCTGCTTCCCCTCTCCGCTCAGACCGTAACCATACTGGCAACCTTCAACGGCGCCAACGGCAGAGGTCCGAACGCTCTCATTCTTGGCAACGACGGAAATTTGTACGGGACCACCGGGTACGGCGGCAGCGGCGCGTGCACTCTGGCGGGATTTACAGGATGCGGCACGGTGTTCCAGATTAGCCAGATTACGCAGAGGGGCTCGCTGACAACCCTACACAACTTCAACATCGCCGACGGCGCATATCCAGGTGTTGCCTTGGGCCACACTTTGACTCTGGGCCAGGACGGAAACATCTACGGCGCAACCACCCAAGGGGGAGATCTTTCGGCGTGCACTGGCACGCCCAAAGGCTGCGGCACGATTTACAAAATCACCACCGGCGGAACGCTGACCACTCTCCATGAATTTCAGAACACGGCGAGCATCGATATCTGCAACCCGGCTTCGAACGAGGACGGCGGGATACCGTACAACCCACCCATTCAAGGGAGCGACGGGAACTTTTACGGCACTACGTACGACCAAGGCACGTTTTACCAAATGACGCCGGATGGCCAGGTCGCCACGCTGTTCGTCTTCCCGTCGTACAGCAACCCCGCGGGGTCCTCGCCGGTGGCGAATCCAGTGCAGGGTCCCGATGGGAACTTTTATGGGTCCACACTCAGCGGCACTCTCTTCAAGATCAGCGCGGCCGGCGACCTGACAACTCTATACACCTTTGGCACGGGAACTGGGATGACTATCCCCTTGGTGCTAGGGAGCGACGGAAATTTCTATGGAGCGACAACCGGCGGCGGCACGACGAACGCAGCCTGCCCCGCCGGATGCGGCGAAATCTTTTCCATCACGCCCGGCGGCGCATTCAGCTCCCTGCACGTCTTTAGCGGAGGCGCTGACGGGACCGGAGCGGCCGAGCTTTTCCGGGGCTCGGATGGAAACATCTATGGCGCGACGTTGATCGGGTCCAACAGCGCTCTGTTCCAGGTCATCCCGTCCGGCACGCTGAATACCTTGTAGACTTTCAGCGGCGACACCAGTCAGGCGTAGTGGCGACCGCATAAGAGCCCCATTGAAAAAACGCCGGCTGGAAAGCCTGGGCGACAGTCGTAATCGGGGAGCTGGTCCCGGAGGAATTGGTAACGGTCACAGCCACTGTTCCCGTGCCAACGTTTGGGGCGAGCGCATTGATTTGCGTCGGGCTGACATATGCGATGTAGGCCGGCTGGCTGCCCACGCTCACGCTCACGCCATCCAAGGAGACCGGCAAATTGCCGTTGACGACGGCATTGGCCCAGGTGTCGGTGACCGTGGAAAGATTCGTTCCGTTGATAGTGATCCAGGAATCCGGCGCAATGCCAGGTTGGAAGCTGGCTCCGCCGACAATGCCCGGGGTTGGCGAGATCACGGGGGAAGATCCTGAGCCGGTTCCGGAGCCGGTGCCGCCGTTAAGGTTCAGACGAAACACCGCGCCGTTGGAATTGCCTGGTAGCGCGGTGATGCCGTAGAACGCGCCGTCCGGGCCTTGCAGCAATACATACGCCGAGCTACGCCTTGGCCGTGAAGAATGGAACTTTCGCTGGCGTGACGACCACTCCCGCCAAACCCGGCGACGTTATCATCCTGTGGGGCACAGGATTTGGCCCGACCAGTCCCGCCGCGCCCGCGGGCGCTGTGGTCCCGTCCACGACAACCTACAGCACGACCAACCCGGTGACGGTCTCCGTTGGCGGCGCGCCGGCCACCGTTTATGGCGCGGCCCTGGCATCAGGGTATGCCGGCCTGTATCAGATCGCCATCCAGATTCCCGCGACATTAGCGGATGGCGATTTTCCCATTATTGCCACCGTCTCCGGCGTCCAGTCGCCCGCGACCACGCTGATTACCGTGCAGCAGTGAAGGTATCGAGACCGCCGCGCGGCGCCCGCCTTCGATGGTGTCCTCGGCAGCTTTGAGGATCGCACTTCCGATGCCCGACCCCCCGATTTCCCTCGGCCACCCACAACGCATAGATCGAGAACCAACCGTGCGCGATATCGGCTGGCGCCGCCCGCGCGGGCGCCTCCGGCGGCCACCGCGGCAACCTCGACGACATCGCCCGGT
Source organism: Bryobacteraceae bacterium (assembly GCA_036521975.1). Classification (GTDB taxonomy): domain Bacteria; phylum Acidobacteriota; class Terriglobia; order Bryobacterales; family Bryobacteraceae; genus Palsa-187. The sequence goes on along the minus strand of DATDGT010000178.1, from coordinate 29,580 downwards.
ACTGGGTGCGCTCACAGAGATCCCTGACTCCCCGCCGCGCCGGGCCGCGTGGTGCGCTGAGTCCCCATGAATCTCTCGCAAAGCTTGCCAAGAACGCAAAGTCTTTTCTTTGCGGTCTTTGCGAGCTTAGCGAGAGTGTTTGCGGAGTCAGCGGAGAGGGCGGGCTCCAGTGCCCGTCGTATTGGGGCGGTCAGCGCAGAGAGCGCAAGAACAGCCATGCCGTGATGGTCCAGGCATAGATCAAAACCACCCGCCGGGCCTTCTCCGCCTCCAGCCGGCGGAACAGCATTGCGCCACAGTACCCTCCGGCGATGCACGAAACCATCATGGGAAGCCCGATTTCCCAGACGATAATGCCGCGCACGGCGAACACTACAATCGCCACCGTATTGGTGAGCGTGTTGCAGAGAAGGCGCAAGCCATTGGCCTGGTGCACGTCCATATTCGCGGCGACGGTGTACAACACCAGCGCCAGCACGCCCATGCCGGCTCCGAAATAGCCGCCATAGATCGCGACCACGAATTGCCCTGCGAGCAGCGGCAGGGTATGCGTGGATCGCGCCGCGTGCGAAGCGGCCGCGCGGCGCAGCCGCCCCGCGAAGGAAAAGATCACCGTCGCGCCGAGCATTAGGTAAGGAACCAGTCGCTCGAAGCTGTGTTCAGACGTGTGCAGCAACAGCTCGCTGCCTCCCAGCGCGCCAGCCATGGCAACCGCAACCATCGCAATCTGAAACCCCCGGCCGTGAACCAGGCGATCGCGGTAAACCCAGGTGATGGAGTAGCCCGCAGGAGTCAAGACGAACGTCGACGTGGCGTTGGAAACCACTGGCGGGACCCCCGCGAACAGGAGCGCGGGAAACGTCAGAAACGTTCCGCCGCCGGCCAGGGCGTTGGCCGCGCCTCCGCCGGCCGCTGCGGCCAGCAGCGCCAACCAGGAAAGCCACGACATGCCTTAGCCCGGCAGCATCCGTTTCAGGGATTCCTCATACGGCGGCCGCGCCACGCCTCGTTCGCACACGATCGCCGAAATATATCGCGCCGGTGTGACGTCGAAAGCGGGGTTCGCGGCAGCGACGCGGTCCGGCGCCACCGGCACGCCGAAGAAGTGGGTGACTTCTTCGGGCGCGCGCTGCTCGATCGGGATCACATCCCCGGATTCGAGCGTCAGGTCGAAGGTGGAAACCGGCGCGGCCACATAAAAGGGCACGCTGTTCTCTCTGGCCAACACTGCCAGCGAATAGGTGCCGATTTTGTTCGCTACATCGCCGTTGGCTGCGATGCGGTCGGCGCCCACCACCACGCATCCGATGCGGCCCGAATGAAGAAAATATCCCGCCATGTTGTCGGTGATGAGCGTGGTAGGAATGCGGTCTTGTTCGAGTTCCCACGCGGTCAAACGGGAGCCTTGCAGAAACGGGCGGGTTTCATCCGCGAAGACGTCGATTTTCTTTCCGGATTCCACTGCCGCGCGAATTACACCGAGCGCGGTTCCATAGCCCGCGGTCGCCAGAGCGCCCGCGTTGCAGTGCGTCAATACAGTTTTGCCATCCGGCACCAGCGGGGCTCCATTCCGGCCGATGGCTTGGCAGATGGCGATATCTTCCACGCGGATCCGGCAAGCTTCCTCAATCATGCGGCGCCGCAGCTCGGCCTCGGGTGCGCCATTGAGATCGGCGCGCAGCTTCCGCATACGCTCGATGGCCCAAAACAGATTCACGGCGGTAGGACGCGTGCGCGCCAGGGTATCGCAGACGGTGGCGAAATCCGCTCCTTCCTGAACGCCCAGTGCGATCCCCATCGCGGCAGCGACTCCGATGGCGGGCGCGCCCCGCACCACCATCGAACGAATGGCTTGCGCCACTTCCAGATAACTCCGGCAAGTGACGAAGACTTGTTCGCGCGGCAAGCGGGTCTGATCGATCATTACCACGCCGGCGCCGGTCCACTGAATCGTTTCAACCATGATAGGCGGCCATTTCGCGCTCCATCCCCCGCGCCGCGCGGCGGCGCTCAACGTAGGAACGCAGGATCGCGATGACGATCATTGCCACCACCGATCCCAGCCCCGCCATCAGCATATCCTCCTGCGAATCCCACATGTCGCCCTGCATACCCACGAACTCCTCGCCGCGCTGCGGGGTGAGAATCATGGCCATGCCTGCTTCCAGGATCTCGTAAATCGCGCTGAAGGAAAGCGTCGCCTCCACCGGCAGAACATACCGCCAGCGGTTCTTCACGCCGGTCGCCCGCATGAACACCTCTTGAAACGGATAGCTCATCAACAGCCCGAAGCTGAAATGCGCCACGCGGTCGTACATGTTGCGTTTGGTGTGCAGCCACGGTTTCATCCATTCGCCCAGCGGCACATCGGAATATTTGTAGTGCGCGCCAAATTCGTGAATGCTGAGATAAAGCAGAATCAGCAGATACGAGAGGCCGGAAAGGGGCAGCTTGCGATACGTGAGGATCACCAAGGCGAGACAAAAGGCGACGCAACCGTTCTCCAGAAAGAAATCGAAGATAGTGTCGGGACGGTAGGCGGCGAGCGCGAACATCGCGACGGCCGCGGCACAAATGGCCTGAAGAAACCGGTTTTCCTTAAAGGCCGGGAAACCGGCGGTGGAAGCAGTGGTCAAACTTTCCATTATATTTGGGGGCGGCCGGCGAAGCGGAGTAAACTGAAGCCGTGGAAGCCGCGCGCACTCCGGCCATCACTCCGCTCGCCGAGCAGAGTAATCAATTAGAGCGCCCCAGCGCGGATATCATCTGGGCCCGCGCTATCGAAGTGTTCGGCGAAGAGAAACTGGCCGCGAGATGGATGCGCACGCCGCTTCCGGCGCTCGAGCATTCCACGCTCGAACAGTATGCCCTATCCGGCGATCCCGCTAAGCTGCGCGAAGTGCTCACGATTTTAGGCCGCATCGATCACGGGCTATTCAGTTGAGATGCGCATTTTCCGGCTTCACCGCGCGCGGCGAGCGAGCTCGGATTTTGGCGGATCGCTGATTTACCCCGGCCGCTGGAACCCCGCGGGCACCCCCATGCTTTATGCCTCCACGTCGCTCTCGCTGAGCTGCCTGGAACTGCTGGTGCACCTGACCCCGGATCTCATGCCGCTGGAGTACGCTTACAGCGCAGCGGAGTTGGATCCGACGCCGAAATCGCCGATTATCGCGGCGACCTGACCGACGTGGAATCGACGCGCCGGTTCGGCCGCCGCTGGGCCGCGCAACCGGAAGCTCTCGCGCTCCTCGTTCCCTCGGTCATCGTGCCGATCGAATTTAACGTCCTCCTGAACCCCACCCATTCTGCTTTCACCGATCTGGTGTGGAGCGGCCCCACCCCATTCCGTTTCGATGGGAGACTGATCCGCTCGGCCGGCGCGCGATAGCATCAGTACCGGATGAATCTGGACAGCTCGCTCGTCACCACCATTCGCAAATGGTTCGCGTAGCAGTTTTCCGTAAGCGACCGTTATTTGAGCAGCCCGCTTCCAGGCCACAAGGCGAACGATATCTTATTCACGACGGGCCTGAGACTGAACTTCTCGAAGTAATCGTTTTCACTGCCGCGGAATGACCGTGGAGATCGGCTTTCTGACCGCATCCGCAGCACCGATTGCCGTAAGGTCTTCCGTGCCAGCGATATTTCCTCCACCCCCGGATACGCTCGCCGCGTTGGTCAACTGACCCGCTGCGGGCGCGGAGACGCTCACCGTCACGATGATCGGGGGATAGGATGACGCGCCACTGAGTGAATCGGAGCGCGCGCAAGTGGGTGCCCCCGTCGAGATCGATGCTGAGCATGTCCAGCCGGAGCCCGCCATGCCGGCCAGCGTAAGAGCAGCGGGAAGAATCTCAGAGACAGTGACCGTCCCGTTGGTCGGCCCGGCTCCCAGGCCGTTACTCACCGTCAAAGTGTATGTAGCCGTCTGTCCCGCTGCGAAGGCGCCGCTGTGTGTGCTCTGGATGGTGAGAACGGGCTGAGTACCTGGAGCCGTCAGCAACCGAACGGCGTTGTTGCCCTGATCCGCCACAGCCAGATTGCCGGCCGGGTCTACAGAGATCGCCGAAGGATATCGGAATGCCGCCCCGGTGGCCGAACCTCCATCGCCCCAGTAACCGTAATTGCCGGCGCCCGCCACGGTGAGGATGGTCCCTCCGGCGATAACTTCGCGGACGCGTTCATTGAAAGTGTCGGCGATGTAAAGATTGCCGGAGGCATCCACTGTCACGCCGCTGGGGGCGTCCAGTTCCGCGTTCGTGGCCACGCCGCCATCCCCGCCATAGCAGCAGTTTCCGTTGCCGGCGACTGTCGTGATGACGCCGCTGGTCGAAACCATCCGGGCGCGATAGTTAAAGCGATCCGCGATGTACAGGTTTCCGGACGCATCAACCGCCAGCCCATAGGGGCCATAGAGCTTCGCGCTCGTCGCGAGTCCGCCGTCCCCCGAGTAGCCGAACGAGCCACTTTGCCCCGCCACAGTCGTAATAGTTCCCGAAGCGGCCACCTTTCGGACGACGCTGTTAGAGCCGTCGGAAATATACAGGTTTCCCGAGGAGTCTACTGCCAAACCGTAAGGCGTGCCGATCCCCGCGCTGGTTGCCAAGCCGCCGTCCCCGGTTGAGACGCAGCAAACTCCGTTGCCCGCTACCGTCGTAATATTTCCAGAGCCGTCCACCTTGCGAACGCGGCTGTTGTTGGTATCGGCGATGTACAGGTTGCCGGCCGAGTCGAGCGCCAGGCCGTTTGGAAGGTTCAACTGAGCACTGGTGGCCGCGCCTCCGTCTCCCGCGAATCCCGAAACTCCTGTGCCCGCGACCGTGGCGATCGTGCCGTTGGCCGCCACCATGCGAACGCGATGGTTGTTGGTATCGGCAATATACGTATTCCCTGCGCTGTCCCTGACGACGCCCGAGGGCTGGTTTAGCAGACCGAATACGCCCAACCCGCCATCGTTGGTTGCTCCTCCTACCCACGTTGTGATGACGCCGCTGGAGTTCACGCTGCGGATGCGCGCATTGCCGCTATCGGCAATATACAGATTGCCGGAAGCGTCCACAGCCACGCCCTCCGGGTACCAGAGTCTGGCGCCGGTGGCCGCGCCGCCGTCACCGGAGAATCCATAAGTTTGATAGCCCGCGCCCGTCGTGATAATCCCGGCCGCGTTGACCTTTCGAATGCGGTCGTTAAAGGTGTCTGCAATATACAAGTCGCCGGAGGCGTCCACTGCCACACCGCTTGGGCTGTCCAGTTCCGCGCTAGTGGCTGGGCCGCCGTCCCCGCCATAACAGCACTTCCCGTTGCCGGCTACAGTTGTGATGACGCCGCCGGTCGAGACCATCCGGACGCGATAGTTAAAGCGATCCGCAATGTACAGATTTCCGGACGCATCCAGCGCTATGCCATAGGGGCCATCGAGCTCCGCGCTGGTCGCGGAGCCGCCATCCCCCGAGTAGCCAAACGAGCCGCTCCCCACTACTGTCGTAATGATTCCGGCGGCTACCTTTCGGACGATGCTGTTGCTGATATCGGAAATATAGAGATTCCCGGAGGAGTCCACCGCCAGACCATAAGGAAGGCCGATTCCCGCGCCGTTTGCGGAGCCGTCGTCGCCGGTGGGCTCGCAGCAACTCCCGTTGCCCGCCACCGTGGTAATGTTGCCGGAGCTGTCCACCTTGCGAACGCGCCAGTTGTTGGTGTCCGCTATATACACGTTGCCGAGCGAGTCCACGGCTACGCCGGTCGGGCCGTTCAACTGCGCGCTGAGGGCTGATGCGCCGTCGCCCGAGAATCCCACGATTCCCGACCCTGCGAGCCGCGTCACCATTCCGGTAGGGTCTGCTTTAAAGACGGCGTTCAAATTCGGACTGGGGAAGTAGGTATTGCCGGCTGAGTCGACGGCGACGCCATAGGAGACCGGAATAGAGACCGATGTTCCTTGTCCCGAGGTGGACGGCGTCACGCCGCCGGCCAGCGCCGAAATCAGCGGATAACTTTGGGTCACAGTGAACGTTTGGCCCGCGATGGTGATCGTGCCCACACGAGGGATGCCCGCAGTAGCAGCCGTTACGGTATAGCCAACAGTTCCGTTGCCACTGCCGGAGGCGCCCGATGCGATGGTAATCCATGTGACGTTGCTTGCCGCCGTCCAGGCGCAGCCCGCTGCCGGGGTTACTGCGCCCGCGGTTACTGCGATAGTCCCGCTGCCGCCGGCCGCACCTATGGTCGCGCTGGAGGGATTCAGCGCCGCTACGCAACTCGTCGCAAAAGACCAGGGCGTGGAAACACTCGCGCCCAAACTGTTCCTCGCCCCGATCGCCCAGTAATAAGTCGTCCCCGCGCTCAAGGTTCCGGGAATGTAAGTTACGTCTGTGGTGTTGGCCACCAAAGGAGGCGTGGACGCCGTTCCGAAGTACACGTCGTAGGACGTTGCACCCGGTGAAGCATTCCAGGTCAACACGGGTGTGGACGAAACCCCCGTGGCCCCATTCGCGGGCGATACTAGCGCCGGCGGGACCGGCGCCGCGGCAGGCACAACGGCGGCTACGAAGGAGTTCAGAAGGTTGAAGGCGTTTATTGTGCCGATGCCGGTGGCAAAGTCCCACCCGGGAGCTGCCGCGTAAGCAGGCGCGTAGGCAGTATTGGAGGTGGAAAGGACTCCGAGACCGCCGCCAGGCGAATAGCAATTGTACGCACCCGCGCAGGGAACGGTCATGTCGCCCTGGGTGACGTCGTTAAAGCTGCAAGTGGACGCCGGACCAGTAGAGGAATTGCACGCGGCTAGATTCCCCCCGTTACTGTATTCGGCTTGGCCGATCTGGTAATAGACGGGGTTCGGGTTACCGACGTTATTGGTCCCCAATGCCTGGTTGATTACCGCTTGAATTCCGGCCATGATCGGGGAAGCGAATGATGTCCCGCCGCCTCCGGCCCAGGTAGAAGGCGGGCCCGCACAACTCACCCCCGCCGAAATGCAAAATACGTAATAGTGGCCCCAAACGCCCGGCGCCGCGAAGAGCGCGACGTCGGGCATATCGCGAACGCCATCGCTTGGGTTGCCCAAAATCGATTGCCACGATGGCTTGGGGTACCCCGCGCACGTCCCGCTCACCACTGCGGCGACAGCCGGCCCGCCGGTGGCGCACCCGCTGGGGCCTCCGCTACCGCCAGCCGTGCCTAGCCAGTTAAAAGTGCTGTTGCAATAGCCCGTGGAACCGTAGGCTGCGGCGAATCCGTAGTGGTTGGCTAAGAGCACGCTCGCGCAGGTATCGTTCCAGGGAATCTCAGGGACATAGGATCTGGCGGACTCATAGTTCGCAGCGTTGGCCGAATTCCAAAAGTCGCCGACGGCGCCTAAGGCCGTGTCGCCGAAATCTGTGCCCCCAACGGCGACGTTGTATATCGTGGAAGCGAAGCTGCTGACCGTGATTCCGTGAATGGCCACGTCTTCGAAGCGATCGTTGCCCGCGGCGGCGGAATCACCGGAGGCAACAAACACCGATACCCCGGCAGCGGCGGCTGTCTGATACAGGGTGTTGATGTAGCTGTTGAACGCGGCTCCACTTACCGTTTCCGATTCGCCGTAGCTGATGCTGACCACGCTTGGAAGAGGGCCGCCGTTCGTCAGCAAATTCTGAAGCGCGATGAATCCGCCGAAATTCGTCGTATCCGCGCAGGATGCCATTACGATGGCCGCATTGGGAGCGGCCGCGCTTGCCCACTCCACATCCAGCGCCGCTTCCCCATCGTCGCCGTTGGTGCCGGGATCGATGCACACCCCGCCCTTCCCAGGCGCCGGGTGCGCCTGTGTCAGCGACCCCGACGAGTATTGATCCAGCCCGAATGTCTGCCGGAAAGTGGTCCAATCGCCAGTTCCGTTGTAAAGATCCGTGTCCTCCACAACCACGATGGTCTGTCCCTGGCCGGTGTACCCGGCGGAAAACGCGGCGTTCAAGTTATACATCGTGGCCAAGTCGCCCGGAACCACCGGAACCACCTTCGGGTTCACCGTGTATTGCGCCTTAGGCACGAGCATGGGACGCGGCTTGAAATTGTGAAGAGAAACAACCCCCGCGACGGCGGGCAGCAAAGCGGCGGGGATTTGCGGATCGCTCATATTGGCGAACTGACGCGCTCCGCTGACCTGGAGATAATGAATCTCCGTGTGCAGCGCCTCGCGCACCTGACCGGCGGTTCCCGAAAAGTCGACCACCATGTTGTTTGCGGGAACGCGGTTGATGGTGAATCCGTGCGATTCCAGCCACCGCGAGACTGTCGCAATGTCCTCTGAAGCCGCGCCAAACCGCCGCCCATATTCCGCGGCTGTGATCCATTTGTGGAAGTTCGGGGATGTCTTGTCGGTCAGCGACTCGACAAATTGCTGTGCCGCGAGCTCTTGTTCCGGCGAGCGCTTCAACTGAAGAAACATATCCAGATGCAGGTCGTTCTCGACGGCGCCCAAATCGTTCCGGCTATTCGCTTCGGGGCGTGTGTTGCCGGCGAGCCTGACCAGCCTGTTTTCGTCGATTGCCTGGGTGATCACGGCGCGCGGGCCGGCCGTTTGCGCCCGGTCGTTGTCGGCAAACGCCAGCAAGATGCCCGCTAGCGCCAATGGCCACGGCGAGAGTTTTCTCGGCATCTCCACCTCCTATTCCGGAAGGGAATATTCCGGGAAAGGCATGCGAGTTGCCGCGGGGAAAATAGGCGAATGGAATGACCGGGTGGGCTCGAGTTCGTTGATGCTGAACGACTTGTTCAAACCCTGTGGCCGAGGTCCCGCCGCTCCGCCGCCCGCTGTGCGAGCCCCTTCTATCCTTTGGGTGAGGCGCGGGCTAACGTTTCGGATAATGCAGGCGGCGGTCGGCGCCCGCGGGAGGACCGGTTCTCACTGGCGTCGGGGCCGCACGATCATTCCCGCCCGCCGCGCCAGCGTGCTTTGCCGCCGGTCGAAAGTAAAGAAGGTCTCGGCACGCAATTCCAAAGCGATTGCCACATGAAGAATGTCCAAAGCCCGGCTGCCGAGTCGGCGCGTGTACCGGCGGGAGAGCTCTATGGCGCGGGTATAAGCCGCTTCCGGCACGGCCTTCCGGACGATCACTCCGGAGTGAACATCGGCCTCCAGCGCGCTGAGCGAGGCCCGAATTTGGGCGGGCTCCGCCTCCTTTCGAAACACGCGAGATTCGAACGTGTTGACCAGTTCCAATTCCCCGAGAGGGGTGAGCAGTAGAACCGGGCGAGCGCGCCTGTACTCCTCCGAGGCTTTAATAGAGTTCACGTCAAGGAGGTAAAGGGAGGCCAGAAAGCTTGTATCGGAATAACAGTTCAATAGCGGTCCCGCTCCTGTTCCAGTAATTCCGCGGTGCTTATGCGAAAAGGCTTTTTCCAGATCTTTTTCGCACGCGCAAGGAAATCAGGCGGATTGAGAGGAGCGGGAGGCGGTGCCGGTGGCAAAAGCGTGGCGACTACGCGCTTGCGCTTGGTGATTTGAATCGCTCGCCCAAGTTCCAGCAGGCGTTCCACCTTCGGGAAATGGTAGCGGAGATCCCGGATGGAAACGGTTTCCATGTGATACATTTTAGCATCACATCGTGCCCAACGTTCAGCACTACCGGCGGGCGCCGATGGGCGCAACACAACACCCCTCGTCGCAGGGCGCGTGATCCCGCTCCGCCAGTTCCGCGATCATTTCGACGATGGCTGGGTGCGTTCCTACCGTCTTCGCGCGAACCATGCGGATGCCGAGATCGCCGGCCACTTGCCGCGCCACTACGTCGAGATCGTAGATCACCTCCATGTGGTCCGACAGGAAACCGATTGGCGCGATCACCACGTCGCGCCGCGCCTGGCGCAGGGTATCGGCGGTGTCGGGCTCGAGCCACGGCTGGGTAGGAGTTCCGCTGCGGCTTTGCCATGCCAGCTTCCAATCGGTCTGTTGTAAGGCCGAGGCGACGCAGGCGCAGGCGCGTGCTAACTCCGCCGCATAAGGACTGGCTTGCGCCATGGAGACAGGGATGCTGTGGGCCGTAAAGACCAGTTGCGCGTCGGGCAGTTCCAGGAGGGCCTCGCGGACACGATCAACCATTGCTTGGAGGAACTTGGGATGCTCGGAAAAGGGCGGAATCTTGTCGATCTCCGGAGCGCCTTTGCCCACCGCGGCGCGGGCGGCTTCGATATTTTCGATGTACTGGCGGCAACCAGAATACGACCCGAACGCCGAGGTCACAAAGGCGATCGCACGGGCAATTCCTTCGTCGCGCATTTGGCGCACCGCGTCGGCGAGCAGCGGATGCCAATTGCGGTTTCCCCAATAAATGGGCAGCGAAATGCGCTTTCTCAGAGCCGCGATCAGCGCGCGGTTTTGATCGTTGATCGGGCTGCGGCCTTCGAAGTGGTAATAGTGCTCGGCCACTTCGAGCATGCGTTCCCGCGGCACGTTCCTTCCGCGAAGGACATTCTCCAAAAACGGAATCACGTCCTCGCGTGTCTCCGGGCCGCCAAAAGAAACGATCAGCAGCGCGTCGTACCGGGACACAAGCCGATTCTAGCAACGGCTCGCGGAGCCCCTCGCTATCGCGGATACGGGTGCCCGCGCTTTGTCGCCAGCGCCCGGTAGATCTGCTCGGCCAGCATCACCCGCGCCAGCTCGTGGGGAAATGTCAACGGCGAAAGCGCCAGCAAGAGATCGGCGCGCTCGCGCCATCCCTGAGGCAGGCCATCCGCGCCGCCCACGATGAATACCAGATCGCCCTCGAATAACGCCGCAAACGCCGCCGAAGCGAGGGCCCGGCCGCCGGGATCGAGAAGAATCTTGCGCGCCGAAGGACGCTGAGCCCACGGATCGAAGCGGCGTGGGTCGATCTCGCGCATCTCGCAAGAGGCGAAGCGGCCCGAGCGTTTCATGTACTCCTCCGCCATCGCATTGGCGTGAGGATCGCGCGCCTTGCCGATGTAATACAGGAAGATTTTCAAGCGCCTCCCGCATACCTGGAGGGCGGGCTTCAGCGCCGCTTCGAATGGTGGCGCTTTAGCCTCGCTTCCCGCAGGTGGGCCTCAAGTCCGGCGCGGACTCAAGTCCGCTCTCCAAAAGCGGACACCACCCTAGCACAGATCCGCTACAGTGGACAGATGGAACTCGCTTTGTACCAGGTGGATGCGTTTTCGAGCGCGCTGTTTCGCGGAAATCCGGCGGCGATTTGCCCGCTGGAGCACTGGCTTCCCGAAGAAACCATGCAAGCGATCGCGGCGGAGAACAACCTCTCTGAAACGGCGTATTACGTTCGCGACAACGGGCGCTACGGGCTGAGGTGGTTCACGCCCGCGGTGGAAGTAGATTTGTGCGGACACGCCACGCTGGCGGCGGCCGCCGTGATTTTCGACGTGCGCCGCGAGACTGCGGATTCGCGCGTGATTTTCGACACCAAAAGCGGGGAACTGGCGGTGGAGCGCGCCGCGGGCGGCAATCCCCCCTTATATGCGATGGATTTTCCGGCGCGGCCGCCAGTTGCTTGCCCGGCCGATCCAAAGCTTGAGGCGGCTCTGGGCGCGAAACCCTCCGCCATCCTCGGCGCGCGGGATTATTTCTGCGTCTTCGACACCGAGGAGGAGCTGCGCGCTTTGCGGCCGGATATGGGGCTGCTCGCCTCCCTCGACCGCTTCGGTATTATCGCCACCGCACCAGGGCGCGACTGCGATTTTGTGTCGCGGTTTTTCGCCCCCGCCAAGGGTGTTCCGGAAGATCCAGTCACCGGCTCGTCGCACACCACGCTGATTCCTTACTGGTCCGCGCGGCTCGGGAAGAAGAAAATGTTCGCGCGCCAGCTTTCCGCGCGCGGCGGCGAATTGTGGTGCGAGGACCGCGACTCGCGCGTCCGCATCGCTGGAAATGCTGTAAAGTATCTGGAGGGACGCATTCAGATTCCTGTAAACTGATTCTCAAACAGGCACATCCATAAAGACATATGAAAACAATTTTGGCGGTTGCGTTTTTGATGGGGGCCGGCTCGGCGTGGGCCCAGACGGCGGATTTTTGGTTCGTCGCCGGGGAGTCGCTGATTAACTCCTATCTGGGCGCCGACTCGGCGATTTGTACCTCCGCGGCCACTTGCCAATCCCTGGGCGATACTGGCAAGGACATACAGCTCGGCAACGGCTTCCGGTTCGGTTTCCGATTCGGTTTCAATTGGAAGGACCATTTCGGACACGAGATTCAGTACGCCTACAGCCGCACTTCACTCTCATGCAACGATTTGGGACTTAACCAGTGCGCCCTCTATGAGAGTACGACAGCCATAAAGGAGGGCATGGCAATCCATGAGGGCGGATACAATTTTCTGGCTTACGGCACCAAAGAGGGCAGCCGAATCCGGCCTTTCGGCACGGCCGGCGTAGGGTTCGCCAACTACGTTCCGCCGGGACAGTCGGCGGCTTACGGCGGAGGGTCCACCAAGTTCGGATTCAATTACGGCGCGGGCGTAAAGATCAAATTGAAGGGATTTTGGGGCATGCGATTCGATTTCCGCCAGTACACCACCCCCAAGCCTTTCGGTTTCCCCTTGGCGAACGGCTGGCTTCGCCAGGAGGAAGTTACAGCGGGCGTCGGCGTGTTTTTGTGAGCAATCGGACAAGCTGAAGCCTGAAGCCTGATCGTGACTTGTCCGTGGGCTCGGAAAACCGCTCCCTCGGGTTAGCGGCTCGGTTCACCAATACACCAAGCTCCCGCAAAATGCGATATGCTTGAGGCATAATACGGCGGCCGCAGGAGGCCCAATGAGTGGCTCAATGAGTTTCCGTGAACAGCTTCACACATATATAGAGGAAGTCCGAAAGCGTCTTCGCTGGAGCGCTTTACTGCGAGGAGCCGCGATTATCGCCGGCAGCGCTTTGGCGGCAACGCTGGCGCTAGTCGTCATCGCTAACGCCCGCGCCTTTTCGCAGGGCAGCGTGACGGGCTCGCGATTTGCGCTGCTCTTCATCCTGGCTATTGCCACTGTCGCCGGGCTGGCGCTCCCGCTGCGCCGCCTTACCCGTCGCCGGGCGGTAGGAACCGCGGAAGCCGCTTTTCCGCAATTCCAGCAACGCCTCATCACCTTCACTGAACGCGACAGTATCGATCCGATGATCGAGCTGCTGGCCGAAGACACCTTTGAATCCGCCCAATCCGCAGATCCCAAGCAATTGGTCACGGATCGCCGTCTTTGGATCTCGCTCGCCACGGGCGTCGGGTCGCTCGCCGTCTTGATTTGGATGATCGCCGCTGGGCCTGGTTTTCTGGGCTATGGTGCCTCGCTGGTTTGGACCGGCCCGCATCGCGATAAACCCGCGCTCTACGATCTTCGCGTAACTCCTGGCGACGCCGTGGTTCGCCGTCATGCCGATCAGTTGGTTTCCGCGCTGCCCACTGGAATGCAATCGCCCGTCGTAAAGCTGCACGCGCGCTTCGATAGCTCACAGAAATGGGAAGAGATTGCGATGCAGCCGAATACGGCCGGCAGTTTCGCTGGAGGTTATCAGTTTCTCTTCGCCGGGCTGCCCGAGAACGTCGAATATTACGTCAGCGCCGGGGCGATGGACTCGAAGCATTTCCATATTCGCGTCACCGACTTGCCCGCGGTGAAACAGATTCGCGTCACTTATCATTACCCAGCCTGGACTGGTTTCCCCGCCGAGATCGAAGAGCGCGGCGGCGATTTGCGCGCTGTCGCCGGCACAGAAGCCGAGCTCGAGGTCTCAACAGACCGCCCGCTTCAAGGCGGCCAGATCCAACTCGACACCCAGGGCGGCGGGGGCCAGCGCATTCCGCTCACGGGCGGCCAGAATAACGTCTATCGCGCGACCGTCAAAATGGATCAGGACGGCGCCTATCACGTCGCTGGAATCGACGAGGGGCAGCCCGTCCGGCTCAGCGAGGACTTCTTCATCGAGGCGCGCAAAGCCGAGCCACCACAGATCGCGCTGGTGCGCCCCCGCAGCGACTACCGCGCCCTGCCTATCGAGGAAGTCACTATTGCGGCGAAGGCGTCGGACGACTACGGCCTGAAGGATTTCATCGTGCATTATTCGGTCAACGGCGGACCGGAGACCACCGTGGATCTGCTCCGGAAGAAAGGTGAGAAACAAGCCGACGGCTCAACCACGTTGGCGCTGGAAAATTTCAAGCTGGTACCGGGAGATCTGATAAGCCTCTACGCTACCGCGAAAGACGCGAACGCCGAATCTCACACCGACATGATGTTCATCCAGGCCGATCCCTACGATCGCCAGTTTTCGCAATCGCAACAGGCGGGAGGCGGTGGAGGCGGAGGCGGCGGGGGAGGAGGCGATCCAGCCGGACAGATCACGCAGCGCGAGAAGGAAATCATTTCCCAGACCTTCAAACAGCAAGGCGATAAGAACTCAACACAACAGCAGGCCGCGGAGATCGCGAAGCTTCTTTCGCAATCGCAAGCCACCCTGCGCGATCAGGCGATTTCGCTTTCGGGCCGCTTGCAAGCCCGCGAGCTTACCAACGAAGTGCAGGCCATCGGCGATTTCCAGAAAGATATGACCGCTGCCGCGGAACTCATGACGCCGGCCGCGCAACAATTGCAGCAGGAGAAATGGAAAGACGCGCTTCCGAATGAGCAGAAGTCGCTGCAATATCTGCTGCGAGCCGAAGCCACGTTCCGCCAGATTCAAGTGGCGTTCGGCCGCGGGGGAGGCGGAGGGGGAGGTGGCGGAGGCGGCGCGGCGCGCGATCTGGCGCAGCTCTTCGACCTGGAGCTGGACACTCAGAAGAATCAGTACGAGACGGAGCAACGCGCTTCCACCAGCGAGGAACAGAAGCAGCAGGAAATCGATGACAATCTTAAAAAGCTCGATGAATTGGCCCGGCGCGAAGAACAATTAGCTCAGCAGCAGCGCAACGGCGCCCAGACAGCCGAGCAGAAATGGCAACAGGAAATGTTGCAGCGTGAGGCCGAGCAGCTCCAACGGCAGATGGAGCAGCAACTTCAAAATGGCCAGCAAGGTCAGCAGGGCCGGCAAGGGCAAACGGGGCAGGCGGGCGGCGCATCCGGATCATCGGCTCAAGGGGGACGCGCGGGCCAATCGGCGAGCGGCGCCAATGGACAACAAGGGCAACAGTCCGCGCAGCAGCAGGCCCTGGACCGGTTGCGTCAAGCCGTGGACGACATGAAACGGGCCGGATCGCAAAACGGCAGTTCGGCCGATTCGCGCCGCGCCGCAGATCGATTACGCGAAGCGACCGGCCGGCTGGGCTCGCTACAACAGCAGGACGCCGGGGGCCGGTTGGGTGCGATGGCGCAAGCGGCCGACGACCTGGCCAAGCGGCAGAAGCAACAGGCGGATCGCGTGCGTGACTTAGTCTCTCAACTGAACGCGTCGCGCACCGCCGGACAGCAGCCCAAATATCCTTCGGCCCAGGAAATCGACAAAATGGTGAATGATCGCCAGCAGGCGACCGACGATTTGGGGCGCCTGACGCAGCAAATGCGCGACTCCGCGCGCGAGCTTCGCGATACGCAGCCGGCGGCTTCCTCGAAGTTGCGAGGCGCGCTCGACGGCCTGGACCAAAACGAACTCGATACGCGGATGCAGCGCAGCTCGGATATGCTGCGCAGCGGCAATTTTTCCGATCCCACCGAGACCGCCATGACCAGCGACCTGCAGAAACTCAGTCAACAAATCGGTGACGCGGCCCGCGCGTTAGGCAACGGGCAGCCGGCATCGCGCGACGCCGAGATCAGCCGGGCCATGGACAATCTGTCGCGGCTGCGCGACCGGATCGCCGGGCTCACCGGGCAACCGAACCCGCAAGCCGGGCAGCAGCAGGGACAGGGGCAGGGCGGGCAACAGCAGGGCCAGGGCGGTCAAGCCCAGGGGCAGCAAGGCCAGGGCGGCCGCGGAGGACAGCGTGGGGGACAAAATGGTCCAGGCGGAGGCCAGGTCGGTGATCGCCAAGCCGGTCAAATCGGTGACCGCCAAGCCGGTCAAAGGGGCAACCCCGCCGGTGGTCCGGGAGGGTATCGCGAAGGCCCGTTGTACGGCGATCTCGATACCGGAAACACTCGAATTCAAGGCCGCGCAGTGGCGCCTCAGCAGGGCCCGAATCCGGCCGACAACATGAACGCAATTGATCAAGGACTGGATCTTCTCAATCAAGTTCGCGGGGCGGTGGAGGACAGTCCGGAGGCTAAGCAGAAGTTGCAAGCGCTGGTCGATGAGATGCGCAATCTCGATCCCAAACGTTTCCCCGGCAATCCCGCTCTAGTAGAGCAAATGAACCAGCAGCTTTTGAGCGGTCTGGACGGGCTGGAACTGGAGCTGCGGCGCAAGCTTGATGAGAGCCGTGGCACGATCCGCAATGTCGACCCAACCAAGGTGCCTGAGGGTTACCGAGATGCGGTAGCCGAATATAACCGGAAGCTATCGACCGGCAGCAAATAGTTCGGATCGCGACCACCCGCATACCGTTTACTAACGCGCGTGGCTCGGAACCCTCGATTCTGAGCCGCGACCGTGAGGGAGCGGTTCCGGAACGCGGCTACCTCTTAGGCGCCACCATCTCTGTGATCCGGGCGACACTCGTGTCTCCCGAATAAAGGTTGCCGCGCGAATCCATCGCCATGTAGTTGGATTCGACGAATTGGCCTTCTTCTCTTCCCTGGCCGTTGCCGATGGCGCCCAGCACATTGCCGTCCCAGTCGATTTTAAAGATTTGCCCATCCTGGCCAGTCGCCATCCACAGTTGCCCGTGCGGGTCCACATAGAGCGCGCAAACCAGATTTCGCATTTGAATCGTCTTCACAAACTTCCCGCTGGAATCGTAGACGACGATGCGATATTCCTCGCGGTCCCCGATATAGACATTGCCGTTATTGGGATTGATCGCGACGCCATGCACCATGCTGAAATGCCCTGGCCCGGCGTTATTTCCGAACCATTGATGAATGAACTTGCCGTTCTTGTCGAGGTGCAGGATGCGGGCGGCGCCGCTGCGGTTGTTGGGTGATTTATCGGTGTCGTTGGGGCTTTCGTTGGCGTGGCCCATGCCGATGTAAACGTCGCCGTTCGGAGCGAAGGCGAGGGCGAGCGGCTGCCACAGAAGCCGTTGTCCTTTGGCTTCGTCCCAATCCCCCCTTTGCCCCTTCACGCCCAAGGTCATGAGGACCTTGCCCTCGGGACTCAGTTTCATCACGGTATCGCCGTTCTCGTCGCAGATCCAGATATTGTCCTCCGCGTCGATGACCATGCCGTGCGCCTTATTCTGATGACCGATTGCGTCTTCACCGATGGTGCGCACGCGCCTGTGGTCTTGGTCGAATTCGAACAATTGCGGTTTGCCGGCCGGGTTGCGCTGAAAGGCGAAGAGATGTTCCTTCGAATTTAGCGCGACGGCCGAGACGCCGCCCGTAAGCCCTTCGGGCAAAGCAAACGGGTAGGCGAAGGCAAAGCCCAGGTCGGGTTTGTGAAATTCGTGAACGATAGCGTCGCGCCCTCTTCCCCAGGCGCAGATCGGCGAATGGGTGCACGGCTCGGCGCCGCTATTTCCATTGGCGACAGACGGAGCGGTTTGAGAAAACGCGGGCACGGCGGAAAGAATCACGCCGGCCGCGATGGCGGCGAGTCCAGTGTAAATGCGTGGATTCATGTGCTGCTCCCTTCGCGCATAGTCTATCAGCGCACAGCGCCCGGCGCGGGACCGGGCGGTCACAAGCATCCCTGACTCCCCGCCGCCGCGCCGGGCTGCGTTGTGCGCTGAGTCAGCGGAGAGTTGCGCGGCGGCATGGCGGAGGCTATGGGTAGTTGCGTGTTTCAGAGTATCGTACGCAGTTTGTAGGCAGAAAATTTAGGGAGATGTCCGTATCCCATTGATCCATCGCAATGGTCGAGGATGGTCAAACGGAGAGGTGAGTCTTTGCGAACTTTGCGACTTTGCGAGAGATTGTATTGGCCTGGGAGCGCCCGCCATCTCCGGGCATTCGCGGAACGCCGCCTACGCTTGCTCCAACTCCCTCTTTTCCCGCCGTGCCTTGAGCCAGTGCAATATCAGCGGCAGCACGCTCAAGAACACAATCCCCAGCACTACCTTTTCGAAATTGCGGCGGATCAGCGCGACGCCGCCCAAGTTATAGCCGGCGAGCGTCATCGAGAGTACCCAGCCCATACCGCCGAAGATGTTGAAGGAGACAAAGCGCGTATAGCGCATCTTGCCCACTCCCGCCATGAACGGAGCGAAAGTCCGCACAATGGGCACAAATTTCGCGTACACCAGCGTCTTGCCGCCGTGGCGCTCGTAAAAGCGCTGCGTGCGGGTGACATATTCCTGTTTGAACAAACGCGAATCCTTGCGCGAAAAAATGGCCGGGCCCGTGCGATACCCCAAAAAGAATCCGCTCTGATCGCCCAGGATCGAGGCGATCACCAGCAGCGAACAAATCTGCACAATGTCAAGCCCTCCCGCTCCTGCCACCACGCCGATCGTGAAGAGCAGCGAATCGCCGGGGAGAAACAGGCCCACGAGCAGCCCGGTTTCCGCGAATACCACCCCGGCGAGAAGAGCGTAACCTAGGCCGCCGGTGACCACCACCGAGAGCAAATGGATCAACCGATCCGGGTCTGTGAGACTCCTCCAGATTTCGAGCGGGATTTGGGTCATGCAGCGGGAGCAGCGCTACTTCTGTTGATACGTCGCGGTCGCCCGAGCAATCGCATCGGGATATACCTTCGCTTTACCTTGGCGCCCCAGTTGGGTGAAGATGCTGTCGAGGAACAAACCTTCGCGGGCTTGCGCCTTTTGGGATTTGATCTTATCCACAAGAGCGGCGCGTTCATTACCAAGCGCCGAGGGATCGGGTTCGATTTTGCCGACTATTTTCGCAACCACGTCGCGATTCTGAATCATGGTGGGACCGAGGATCGAGCCATCGGGCTGGGTGAAGGCGTCCGGCACATAAACCGCCGGGCCGAGTCCTTCCACGTTGTTATCGTCGCGGCCAAAATAATTCGTCGTGGCCACGTCGAGCTTATATGATTTCGCGATTTTTTCTATATCCTCGCCGGCGCGAAGCCGCTGGGCGGCTTCCTTGGCTTTGCTTTCCGCGATCTGCTGCGCTTTGGCTGTGATGGCGGCTTGCCGTACCTGATCGGCGACTTCGTTGAATTCAGACTGCCGCGCTGGGGTACGAGACTTCAGGATGGCCACCGCCAGCCGGTTGGCCGGCAGCACCAGAAGCTGAGAAACATTGTTGGGTTGCATCGATGCCAACGCGCCCTCCACTTCCGGCGAGTTTCCCAGCGTGGGAATCGGTTGACCGGGCTTCGCGTCCGTGACAGAAATCACCTCGGCTCCATACTGCTTGGCGACTTCTTCCGCCGCTCCGGGATTCTTCTCCAGAGCATCGTGAATCTGATCTCCCAGCATTTGCATTTTTTGGGCAACTTGTTGTTTCCGAAGATCCGCCGCCAAGCCATCCTTCACTTCTTCGAACGGCTTCACCTTGGCTGGCTCTTTGTCCAGGACCTGGATGATGTGATAGCCGAATTGCGAAGTCACGATCCCGCTAATTTCTTTGGGCTTCAGAGCGAACGCGGCCGCGTCGAATTCGGGGACCATCTGCCCACGGACGATCCAGTTCAAATCGCCTCCCTGCTCAGCGTTGCCCTTGTCATCCGAATACTTCTTGGCCAGTGCGACCCAGTCGCCGCCATTCTTGGCCTGCTTCAACACGTCCTCGGCTTTCGCGCGCAGCGTCTTCTTTTCCGCATCCGATTTTCCTTCCGTGGAAATCAGGATGTGGCGCACGTGAATGCGCTCCGGCATGCGGAAGTTGTCCAGGGCTTCCGCATACGCCCGCCGCAGATCCTGATCGGTGAACTGGATGGTGGATTCCACCTTTTCCTGATCGAGTACCACCACCTGGAATGAAGATTTCTGCGGAATCACATACGTGCTGCGATTCAGAGTGAAGGTGTTCTGAAGCTCCTGATCGGTGGGTTTCACCTGGTCCATGAATTTAGCGCGCGGGAAAGCGATGTATTGAATCTTCGCCTTTTCGTATTTGTGCTTGAATTCGTCTTCGACTTCCTTCGGCGTCACCACGATCCCTTCGACGACGGCATTCTCCAGCTTGCGCACCAGCATCGTGGTTTTCATTTCGTCCCACGCCTGCTGCTCGGTGACGCCTCTTTCCGCGAGGAACTGATCGAACTGGGCCTTCAGGAACTGACCATTAGGAAAGAACTGCGGATCGGTGGACCGGATACCCGTCAGAATCTCGTCGTCCGTCACGGTTAGCCCCATCCGCTCGGCCTGGTACCGCGCGGCCATCCGCATGGCCCGCGATTCAACGTACTGGGGAAAATAACTAGCCATCAATTCGGGGGGAATTTGCGCGGCTGCGGTCGTGAGCTGAAAATCGTGCTCGGCTTGGGAGGCGGTGAGCTTTTCGCCGCCGACTTCCGCCAGCACTGGGTCCTCGCCGGCGGAACCGAGCGAGGTGCCGGCCCCGGGAATCAGGTACAGACACATGGACACGGCCACCACGGTCAAAATCGCGCCCAGAGTAATGCGGACAAGCTTGTCCCGGCTGCGAAACAGATTGAACATAGAGAACTCCCAGTTACGGATGGGCCTTCAGGTTTCAGTATAGCGCGCGAAGAGGGAGCGAGGCCCTGTCAACACGTAATTCCGGAGCAAAATTTACCGGGCCATATCGCCGTTAACCGCTCGCTGAGTTGGAGTTGCAAGCTGGAATGGGGATTGCAACCGCAATATCGAGGAAAGGCGGATGCAAGCCGCAATTTCCAGGAAAGGCAGATGCAATATGCCCCTTGTTTACATTGTGCTTGTCCTCATCGTAGCGGGAGTTGTGATGTGGCTCATCAACACATACATCCCGATGGCTGGAGGAATCAAGGCCATTCTCAACGCGTTGGTCGTGGTGGTGGTCTTGGTTTGGGTGCTGCAAGCAGTGGGTCTCTGGGGCACGATCTTGAACTATCGTGTACCGAGATGAAGCCGGCGCGTGCTATCGAATCCACTCCACGGGCGCGGGAACTCTTTTCACCGCGCTCTCTAATTCGATCAGCGCCTCTCGCGCCGGCGTAGGAACCTCGGCGGCTACTTCGTGGAGCAGCGCTGCAGTAGCCGCCGAGGTGGCGTCGAGCGGATCCGCCCCCGCGCCATAAGGCGCCAAGCGCCGGCGCAGCCATGCGAGCCGCTCCTCGACGGTAGCGCGGCTGAGATCGTTCGCGGTAATTGCCAATTCTTCCCGGAACGCCGTTCCGAATCGATCCTTCAGGTCCAGGTCCACCGTATCGGGAAGAAGGCCGGCGCAGGGCGAAAGGTGGAAACCGATACGAGCGACACATTCCTCGAGGGTTCGCGCCGCCAGTTCTTCGGCGGAGCGGCGCGCTTGAGTTCTCTCCATCGCGCTGCCTTCGAGATCGACATAAATCTTCGCCTTGGGCTCCGTACCGGACGGACGGACCACGATTTGCGCCTTGACTTCCGCCTTCTCGAGGCGATACGCCAAAAGGTTCCGCGACAAGCGCTCCGTATCGCTTCGCAGAGGACCGTGCTCGGGAGAAAGAAAATCGCGCCTTTCCACAACCGGCATTTCCGCCAAGGCTCGCGGAGGATTTTCGCGCAGGCTCCGCATCATGCGCTCGAGCAGCTCGGAGCCGCGGATTCCTCGCATTACGATGCTGCGGGCGGCGTTTTGAAAATTTCCGCATTCGGCCGCCACCCGGTCGAGATATTCCGGCAAATATTTCTCACGAGCCCGCAATTGCGCCAGCAGCTCGCAAAGCACCAGTGCGCCGCCGGCGGCGTCTTTGTCGCGGATTTCGGGAGTCAACAAGACGCCATGGCTCTCCTCGCCGGCTAGGACCAGATCTCCCGCGCGAGCCTGCACATTCCCATATTTCCCCTCACGCTCCAACGACAGCAGCACATGGGCGACATATTTGAAGCCGACCATGAGGTCGCCTACGATCGGGCAGCCGGCGCGCTCCGCAATTCGCTCCAGCATTCGCGTGGTCACTAGCGTCTTAATAAAGAATCCGCGCCGGCGCGGCCCGAACTCCACGTCGAGCGCCAGATAATAGGCCAGAACCGACGCGATCTCGTTGCCGTTCAAATAGCGCCACATGCCGTCCGAGCCGCGAGCGAACACGCCGAGCCGGTCCGCGTCGGGATCCGTGGACAGAATCAAATCGACATTCAGTTCATCGGCGAACTTCAAAGCAGGGCTGGCCGCTTCCGGCACTTCGGGATTGGGGAGCCGGAACGGAATCGCGCGGAACGTCCCATCGAAATCCGAGTGAGGCGGGTACAGGCGAACGTCCACGCCCCCGGCGCGGAGAACGTCGCCGGTAGAGCGGTCGCCAGTTCCGCACAGCGGCGTGTAGACGACGGTAAGCCGCCGATTCGACTCGCGCCCTCTGGCGCGAGGTTCCAATGTGTGCCGAAGAGCGAGATTCGCGTCCACATACGCCTCATGCAGTTCGGCCGGGAATGGACGAATGCGGCCCTGTTCGATCGCCTCCGGGAAGGGCATCCGCCCAATCTCCCGAACATCCCCCATGTACGATGCCATTTCCTGATCGGCGGGTGGAATGTCCTGTGCGCCGTATTGGTTGAAGAACTTGAATCCGTTATCGTCGGGGTGATTGTGAGAAGCGCTGACGTTCATCCCCCCCAGCGCTTTCAAACGGCGGACGGAGAAGGAAAGCTCGGGAGTGGAAACATATTCGGTATCGGAATTTAGCCCCGCCACGCGGACTTCGAAGCCGTTAGAAGCGTAGATTTCGCAGGCGATACGCGCCAGGTCGCGCGAAGTGAGGCCTAGCAGCAGACTGGGTCGCGATAGGAACGCGTAAGTTTGCGCGATATCGGAAAAGATTCGAGTATCGAACGCGACGGCGACCGTGCCCCCGTGAAATTTTTCAGACGAAGCGCCGTAACGCTCGCGCAGGAAATTGCAGTGCCCCTGCACTGACATCGCAACCGTGACCGGATTGATGCGGTTGGAACCGTAGCCTACGCGCCCGCGCCGCCCTCCCGTCCCAAAAGGCAGGAGCTGATAAAAAGAATCGAGCAGCAGGGCGAACTGGCCTTGAGCCGCGTGATCCAAGATGGCATCGCGTTGGGCCGCGAACATCGGGGCCGCGATCCAGATGTCGAGATTTTTCAGAGCTTGATCAATCGCGGTTCGATTCTGCGAGAGCCGCTGGAATTGATCTTCGGCTTCTTTTAAAAGGGACAAAAATCCTCCTCACATTCTTTTATAGCCTGTGACTGGAGTTCTACCTTTCAGGGCTGGTGGCACCAATTGATCGCGGCGGCCATTCATTCTGATTCATTCTGATTCATTCTGACTTCATCTGGTTCCGTCCGGCGACGAAGGGGCCCGGCTGAGCCGCGACCAGAGGGAGCGGTTACTCGCCGGGAGAGACAATCCCCGCGGAACTGTTTCCCCCGCATTTTCCATCGCTTGCGGTTCTAGTGCGCTATGGATACGCTCCCAGCCACGTTTCACTATGGGCAGGTAAGGGCCGCGGCAACACCTACCGGAAACCGCGAGCCGCCCCGCCAGGAATCCTAGGCTACTGGCTGTGGGTCTCACTGCGGTGGGCGATAGGCTGTATCGAGAAATCAGCGCTCAGTTCACGGTATTGAGGTTAAATATGAACCGGTGGGAGGAGCTCCTTCGTTAAACTGTACTCGCAAAGACTGCAGCCGGGTTGGGCAAGATGGTGGCATGGCACAGGCCTTAGCCTGTGACGATTACGCGGACCACCCCTCATGGTAAAATCACCCCGTCAGGAGGTTTGCCCCGGTGTCGATTAGAATCCGGCTCCGGTGTCAATAAGAATCCGCCCCGGTGTGAATTAGAATCGGTATGCTCCGCAAATCGCCCCGCAAAATATCTCGCCGCCGCTTCGTGGAGGGAACCGGCGCGGGCTTGGTGGCCGCGAGGGTGGTCCCGCTCGAAGCGCAGCAAGCGTCAAAGCGGATACTGGGCCGGAAGGCGCAACCGCATCACCTCCCGGCCCCCGCACGAAGATCAAGTTCACCATCAACGGCGTCCAGCGAAGCATGGAAGTGGAAGACCATTGGACGCTAGTCGAACTCCTCCGCGACCATCTTGGCCTTACTGGAACCAAAATCGGGTGCGATCGCGGCGAGTGCGGCGCGGGTATCGGCATGGCGCTGCATGAGCAATTGCTGTACGATAAGCGCTCCGGCCTTCCGCTCACCGCCGGATATTACGGTGCGCGCATCATGACCCACCTGGACGCGCCGGAAATCGAAGTGGTGTGGGTGGAGAGCGAGGACCCCTACGGCCCTTACGGAGCGAAAACCCTCGGCGAGCCGACCATCATTCCCACCGTCGCCGCCGTAGCAAATGCGTTTTTCAACGCCACGGGCAAGCGGGTGACGCAGTTGCCGCTGACGAGAGACAAGGTATTGGCGGCCCTAGGAGGGCGGGCTTAAGCCGCCCTATTAATGCAAGACAGGCTTCAGCCTCGCGATAGGAGGTCATGTGAAAACGTTTTCCAACGTCAATCCCAAAAGCGTCTCCCAGGCCGTGAAGGCGCTCTCGCAGCCGGGCAAGAATGCGGTCATCGCCGGTGGAGGCAGCGACCTGCTCGGCATGGTGAAGGAGCGCTTGATTGAGCCCGACGTGCTGGTGAATCTGAAGACGATTCCCTCGCTGGATAAAATTACAGAGCGCGGGGGCGAAGTTCGCATTGGCGGTCTGACCTCCCTGGCCGCGGTCAGCGATCATCCCCTGATCCGAAGCCGCTATCAAGTGCTCGCAGATGCCGCCGCGTCGGTGGGAACGCCACAGATCCGCAACGCGGGAACGATCGCCGGCAATGTCTGTCAGCGTCCTTGGTGCTGGTATTTCCGCAACGGCTTCCCGTGCTACAAGAATGGCGGCAAAACCTGCTTCAGCGTCACCGGGGAAAACGAATTCCACGCGATCTTTGGCGGCGGACCGAGCTTCATCGTTCACCCCTCCGATACCGCTCCCGCCCTGGTCGCGCTGGACGCCAAATTCCGCATCGCAGGACCCCCGAGCGCACAGCCTGATCGTGGCGTTTGTGCGCGATCAAGAAAAGGGCGAGCGCACCATCGCTGCTGCGGATTTCTTCGCCCCGCCGGCGAAAGATCCCGCGCGCGAAAACGTCCTGGCCCGCGATGAAGTGCTGATCGAAGTGCATCTCCCTTCCGTGCCGGGCGGCTTGAAGAGCGCATATCACAAGGAGATGGATCGTGAGTCCTGGACGCACGTGGTTAGCGTAGCGGTGGCGCTTGAAATTGAGGGCCAAAATTGCAAGAAAGCTCGGGTGGTGCTGGGCCGCGTCGCCCCGATTCCCTGGAGCCTGCCCAAAGTGGAGGCCATGCTTGCGGGCCGTCCCATCACGCCGGAACTTGCGGCGCAGGCGGGCGAGGCGGCCATTGAGGGCGCGCGGCCGCTCGCCAAGAATGGTTATAAAGTGCCGGTTACAAAAGCCGTGGTGAAACCCACCATCGCCGCAATTGCGGTATAAGTAGGACAGGCCGTAAGCCTGCGGCGGCCTTGAAACCCGCCATTCGATATGAGATTCTGGCTCACCTTCCTGGCCGGCTCGCTCCTGTTCTTTGGAACGATGTACGCGTTCCAAAAACCGTTCAAGGAATTCTCCGGGACCGAATACCGGATGGGCACAATCCCGCTGCCGCCGGATTGGAACGATAAAAGCGAATTCGTTTTTGCGCGCCTGATGTTCCCGGGCGGTCCTTTGGATGGCTATCAGCGCACCGGCCGATTCACGGGCGATTATCATTACGGCCTCTCGCTGTGGACCCAAGACTACCCGCGCGCCGACCGGCATTTTCTGGAAGCCGTTCGCCGCCTGACGCGCGTCAACGCGCGATCGGTGGAGCAGGCCGTGGACCTGGAAGACGGCGACGATGCATTCAATTTTCCTTTTCTCTACGCCGTTCAGGCGGGCGAATGGGGCCTGACAGAGAATCAAGGCAAGCTCCTGCGCGAATTCATCGACCGCGGCGGCTTCTTCATCGGCGACGACTTTCACGGACCCGACGAATGGGGCGAGTTCGAAAAGCGTGTCCATTATGCCTTTCCGGACCGGCCCATTGTGGATATCCCGGATAAGGACCCGATCCTTCACACGGTGTACGATCTCAACGACCGCTACGTCATCGTGGGCGCCGAGCATCTCCGCGAAGGATCGAAAAACGGCGGCACTGTGCCGCGCTGGGTAGGCGTCTACGACGATAAGAACCGCATCGTCGCCGCCGGCTGGTTCAATTGCGACACGGGCGATTCCTGGGAATTCGCCGACGATCCAGGCTATCCCGAAAAATACTCCGCGCTCGGCATCCGTTTAGGCGTGAACTACCTCGTCTACGCGATGACGCATTAGACCCTGGCTCGACTAAAGCCCCCGGCCTGAAAGCGCACAGCGAATGCGTTGTGCGCGTTAACTGAAGCCCCGTTGCGGCGGAAGCGACGTTGGGCTATGTTAAATCCTGTGACCAGCCGCGAGACCATCCGCTACTTTGGGAGGTGTTCTGTGCGTCCTTTCTTTTATGCCTGCGCCGGCGCGCTATGCGCCATGACGGCAACCGGCGCTCCGCCGGCCCCGGTGACGTTCCATAAAGACGTACTTCCGATCTTGCAGAAAAACTGCCAGCAGTGCCATCGTCCCGGCGAGGTCGCGCCGATGTCGCTGCTGACCTATCAGGACGCCAGGCCCTGGGCGAAGGCGATCAAGACCGCCGTGGTGGCCCGCAAGATGCCGCCGTGGTTCGCCGATTCCGGCTACCGGCCAATTGCCAATGAGCACAAGCTCACTGCGGCCGAGATCAACACGCTGGTGGCCTGGGCCGACAGCGGCTCCGTCGAAGGCGATCCCAAGGACGCACCTCCTGCCCTGAGCTTCCCCGACGGCTGGAACATCAAGCCCGATATCGTGGTGGAGATGCCCAAGCCTTTCGCACTTCCGGCCACGGGTACGATCAATTATAAGTACATTCTGGTCAAGACCGAGTTCCCGCGCGACATGTGGATCGAGGCCGCGGAAATGCGTCCCGGCAATCCCAAGGTGTTGCATCACGGCAAGGTGTGGGTGCGGCCTCCGGGGTCGGACTGGATGCGCGACGCGGTGCCCGGCGAGGCATACGAGACGGAAACTCAAAGAGACTTGATGGGCCGCAACGACGTGGCGGAAGGCAACGACATCCTGGGTAAGTTCAACCCGGGACTAGGAGGGCAGACGTTCGACGTGGAAGGCGCGGCCAAGTTCGTTCCCAAGGGATCGGACCTGGTGTTTGAGCTGCACTATACGGCCATGGGGCAGGCGACCACGGACGTCTCCAAGCTTGGGCTGGTTCTCGCCAAGCACCCGCCGGCGCAGCGCTATTTCTTGACTGCGTCTCCGGCTTCGCAGAACCTGGTGATTCCGCCGGGCGATCCCAATGCCGAGGTCGTCGGCGAAGCCACCGTGGGAGCGGACGTGAAGCTCGCCTACGTGCAGCCGCACATGCATCTGCGCGGCAAGGATTACGAATTGCGCCTGATCTATCCGACTGGAGAAATGGAGACGGTGTTCCGCGGCAAGTTCGATTTCAACTGGCAGCAAGGCTTCACCTTCGTCAAGCCGATTTTGCTACCGAAGGGCACACGCCTGGTGGGTATCGCGCATTTCGACAACTCGGCCAACAATCCTTTCAACCCCGACCCGACGAAGGAAATTCGTTGGGGGCCGCAGAACTGGGATGAGATGAGCGGTCCCTTCATCGGGTTGATCTTTGACGTGAAGACGCCGCCGGAGACGCTGCTCAAGCGATCCGGGCCGAGCCTGCTGAAGCCTGTGCCTGGCCAGGCAGGACCGACGCTGGGCTCAGTGTCGCTGCCGTAGCACCCTTCGGCAGCTTCATCAGCGCGATCAACGACTGCTACATCATCGTCGGCGCGGAGCATCTCTACGAAGGATCGAAAAACGGCGGCACCGTGCCGCGATGGGTAGGCGTCTACGACGGTAAGAACCGCGTCGTCGCCGCAGTCTGGTTCAATTGCGACATGGGCGACTCCTGGGAATTCGCCGATGACCCGGGCTATCCCGAAAAATACTCCGCGCTCGGCATCCGTTTAGGCGTCAACTACCTCGTCTACGCGATGACGCATTAGAACCGCGTCCCGAAAACGACCCACTATGAACACGGGGGCAAGGATAATCGAAAGCCCCACTCTCCGCGTGGCGGGCCACTGGTAAGCTCCTAGGGCTCCAGCGTATTCCTAGTCACGGGCTGATCCAGTTGGCACATTTTTCGCGTAACGGAGCCCCCCTGTGGCTTGTCACCACTTAAGAACGCAACCATCAGCATGGCTACATGCAGAAGGAGATTCTGATGAAAAACAAATCAAATCAAACGATGCGAGCGGTAGCAATTGATGAATTTGGGGGGATTGAAAAGATGAAGCCGCGGGAGTTGCCGGTGCCGGAGGTGGCGACCGATGAGATCCTGCTCCGGGTGGATACTGCGGGCGTCGGCGTGTGGGATCCGTTTGAACGCGAGGGCGGGTTCGCTAAAGAGTTCGGCATGCAAGCCAACTTTCCTCTTGTGCTCGGGTCGGATGGCGCGGGAACTGTGGAAGAGGTGGGCGATGAGGTTCATAATCTTGAACGCGGCGACCGGGCTTACGGTATTAACTTCATGAATCCCAAAGGTGGCTTTTATGCAGAATATACGGTGATCAAAGCTAATAATGCTGCGAGGATCCCGCCGGCATTGTCTACGCGGGATGCCGGCGTCTTGGCGGTGGATGGCGTCACCGCGCTGAACGGCCTGGATAAAATGCTTCAGCTCCGAGCAGGTGAATCGATTCTGATCCTCGGTGCCAGCGGCGGGATCGGCCATTTAGCGGTTCAACTGGCAAAGCGCATGAAGGCGCGGGTTCTGGCCGTGGCCTCTGGCCAAGATGGCGTGGAGTTTGTGAAACGGCTGGGAGCCGACAAAGTCATCGACGGGCACCGAGAGGATATTCTCAAAGCGGCTCGTGAATTTGCGCCGAAGGGTTTCGATGCCGCTTTGTTGATGGCTGGCGGGAAAGCGGCGGAGCAGGCGATTACGGCGCTGCGGAAAGGCGGCCGGGCCGCTTACCCGAACGGCGTGGAGGACGCTCCCCAGGCACGTGACGGCGTGAAGGTTATGAGCTACAACGGGGAGCCCGATCCCCATACGTTCGCCAAACTGAATGAATTGATCGATGGCGGGCCGTTTGAAGTTCACATTGCGAGGACCTTTAAGCTAGAGGATGCGGCCGAGGCCCAGCAGGCACTTAACGATCATTACCTCGGCAAGCTGGCTCTGGTTCTGAGCCGATAAAAGGCCAGGCATTAGACCCCGAAGAAGCTTCCGGCGCGTGTCAAGCACTTTGAGACACCTGGCATGGGAATTTAGTGACTTTCTTCCTTTGTCTTTTGGCCGTTTGGTACCGGCTTGTTGATCCAAACGTCCGAGGGCAACGGCAGTGGTCTTGGCGATTGCCTGACGAA
>DATDGT010000177.1:0-39431 GCA_036521975.1 Bryobacteraceae bacterium | reverse complement strand
GGTGGAATCCATCGTTGAAAAGCTGTCACGTTGCAAACAGACTCTGGAAAAGATAGTGCCCGGCTGCACCTCGCCACGGTCACGGAAATCAAGAAGCGGCAAAAACCAATAGTCCAGTTATTTATTGGACACTACACTAGGGGTCAGGAGCCAGGAGTCAGGAGTCAGGAGTTCACGCTTATCGAAACGAGGCTCTGGGGGAGTGCATGGGTACTCGGAAAGCGGTTGATGCCATCCAGCGGGCCGCTGCGATTGAATTTACGGTCCCCCACCGCGTCAATTTTGGGTAGCCGCGGCCTGTTTTTCGGTTGCCCTCGGGCTTGCGCTGTGGCGCGGCCCTTGCTGACTGGGGTCGAATGGCTGGTTCAGGAGGCCGAGGGCGCGGCCAAGGCGCTGGGAGCGCTCGATTTGACGCTGGAAGGCGGACCTTGAAAAAACAAACCCAAGAGGCTGGGATTCGGGCGGGAAATCGACGGCGGGGTCGTAGCCTCCGCCTTCGGCATCTGCGAGTTGAACGAGTAGCCTAGCTTCCTCTTCCGCTTTGGCGATAGCGGCTTTGCGCTCGGCCTGCAGGGCATGGAGCTCGGCCGTGTTCTTTTCCACCGAACGGCGGATGCGATTTTCGTAGGTGGTCAGGAGATGAAGCTCATGGGCGTGGGTCATCCAGGTGCGGCCTTGGGCGAGGGCGGCATCTGTTTCGGCGTGGCCGGAGAACTCCAGGAGATGTTCGCCCTGGCCGAGGGCGAAGATAGAGTTTTCCAAGGCGCGGGCGCGGTTGAGGCGCCAGCGGTCCTCGGCGACGGCCTGGGCGAGATCGATTTCGAGAGCGCCGACGGGGGCGAGGGCTTGGCGGATTCCATCGCAGTGCTTCTTGAAGGCTTGCTCGTCTTCCGGGGTATGGAGGACGATTTGGCCGGTGAGTCCGTGGCGGAAGGCGTTTAGGGAGACACGCTTTTTTCCTGCCTGCGTTCTTGGCCCGGAGGATAGCTGTGCGTTTTCGCGGTTGGCGGTGAGTTGTGCTTCAGTCATTGAAAGCTCCTTCATGGGGAGGATAGCGGCGAAGAGGGCAATACCATGCGGACTCTGCGGGCGAGTTGTTGGGGCGGTAGGACATAATGGAGAGTTTGTGCCGGTGAATGTTTGGTGGCGCTGGTCGTGCCCGGGGTTCTCTTCCCGTTGTTTTACTTTGGGGGGAGACTCGCGCTTTGCGAAAAAGAGGTCCCCAGAACTCGGTTTTTCGCAGTGTCCGGGAGTTCGAAATGGTGCGATTCGGCGGGCTCCCTGACCAGCTTAGAGAGCCCCCTGTACCTCCATTCTCGATAATCTCCTTGCTTTGCTGACCCACGATTCTGAGGAGGGGCGGGCCTATGATAGTCGGGTGGGCGTCGCGGATGCCGTTTTCGCCCGTATGGAGTGCGACTCATGAGTACGACGGGAACCGTCATTTTGCACATGACCGACTTGCATTTCGGGTGCGACGGGGAGAATCCGAACTCGCTCAACGGCCGCCAACTCGCTTTAGATGGACTAGCACGGGCGATTACGAGTCTTGATCCCGCTTGGCGGCCCACAATTGTCGTCGTGACAGGCGACCTGGCGTGGCGCGGCAAGGCAACCGATTACGATAAGTTCGGTACGTGGTTCGGCGAGCTGCTTAAGGCGATTGGGGTAGCCCCGGACAGATGCTTCTTTTGTCCCGGAAATCATGATGTTGATCGCTCAATTGCTCGAACGATTGCGCGCCCTCGCGATGCGGCAGAAGCCGATGAAGTTCTCGGAATCCCCGTGGCCTCCCAATACAAGAATGCGTTCCAGTCGTTCAGTGAGTTCTCCGAAAGATTCGGGGTTCCGCGGTATCAGCTCGGGGCGGACGTTTCCCACCTGGTGGGGCTGCGCCGGCTGGATGGGATGTCCTTTGTGGCGATGAACTCCTCATGGTTCTGCAAGGACAAGGACGATCAGGGAAATCTCTGGCTCGGGCTGCCGATTCTTAAGGAGCTTGAGGCGCACAAACAGATTCCAAATAATGCCGACCGTCCCGACGGAGGCCCAATTATTGCAATCTTCCACCATCCTAGAGAGTGGTTCCACGCCAGCGAAATCATAACCTATGGCCCTCGCACGAACCCGTTTACCTATTTGGCTCGCCGATGCGATCTAATGCTTACCGGACATACCCACGGGGAGGCGGGGCGCGCGGACCTGATTGAGGAGAGCGCCTGGCATCTAAGAACAGGCGCTACCTACGTTGACGAAAGCTACATAAACGCCTTCACTCTTGTCCGTGTCGACGCCCGGGACTGTGCATATGTCAGCTACGAGTACGATTCAAGCTCCGTGAACCATGAATGGCGGCAGGCATCGGACGGAGCCAGGAGTCTCTCGTACCACCGGGGGAGGACTGTCAGCGGAAGTGTGGATCCGGGACAAGGTGTCGATCTTAGAGCGTACCGTGAGAAGACGCAACAATACGCGATTGCGTTGGCCGAGCTGAAGTCGCGCGTAATTCGGCCACATGGAATACTCCCGTCGCTGATTCCGCTAGGCGTTGTACCCTCGCGCCGAATTCGCAATTCGGACAATCCGCTAAAGGAGCCGGATGCCACTCTTCGACCGCTTTCGTTGTTTGAAGCCGTTAGGTGTGCTCGAGCGACGTTGCTGTTAGGCGATCTTGGCACCGGGAAGAGTACCCTTGCAGCGGGCCTTGTAAAGCAAACCCAAGATGCGAACGCGTTCGCATTATCCGTTCTTGTTCAGGCGAAATCCTTGATCGCGGCGCTACAAGGACCGGGGACGGGCGACTCGGAGCCTACCATTCGACGCTTTCTACGAGGCCTCTCGGACTTCATTGGCGATCACGTGGCTCCATCAATTCCGAAACGGCTGGACCTAGAGGCCACGTTGAACGAAAAGGTCGAGGTGTCGATACTGGTTGATGGCCTCGATGAGGTGTCTACCTTGTCAGCATCGTTGATGCTGCGCCTTCTCCTCGCGCTTACTGACCACTGGCCGAATGTACAGGTGCTCGCCACCGGTCGTCCAGTCGAATTATCGGGCGTTCCCTACGAGAACTGGCAAATCTTTTCCCCTGTTCCTCTTCAGGATCAGGAACGGCGCGCGTTGTTCGCGGAAGAAGCGCGGGCCGACGGGCTTAGCAACCGTGAAGCTTTAGATCGTGGTTCCTCTTTGCTTGCGAAGTTGCGTCAGATGCCAGAGGTGTACAGCCTTGCGAATACGCCGTTAATGGTACGGCTGCTTAATTCACATCTGGCCTCCATATCAAACGGCTTCGCAATCACCACCGGAGACCTGCTCTTTGAGGTAGTGAAGGAAAGGCTGGGAGCCTGGGAACGCCGGGACGCGAAGAAGCCTGTCGGCGCGGCTTTCGCCACGTACTGCCCTGACGCTGCCGCTCGGATGGCGCTTTTGGGCGAGATTGCGCTTTCAATCTATCCACGCCAGAGTCTCAGCGCAGAGGAATTTCACCACGGACTTCAGGGATCGATGTCCGTAGCAAATGCAGGAACCATCGCCTCTGAGGCGTTGAATTATTTCTTGCAGACGGGTGTTATCGTCCAGACCGCGGAGATTGAATTTCCGTTGCGCCCGTTGCTGGAGTTTCTCTACGGATACGCGATCGCGCTACATATGGATGCCGTGACACCGACGGATCTGACGTACTGGCGCCCGACTTCGTACGCCGCGACAACCATCAGAAGGTTGGGGCTTGGGGCCGAAGCCAAGGCTGCCGTTTCGGCTTACGTTCGACGGCTTATTGTTGAGAGGGGCGAGGTCCTGGCGGCGGCTTTTATAGTGGCTGAGCTCCGTGACGAGGGCGGAGTGGCTGAGGAGTTCATCAAAGCGCTGCGTGTTGGAGGGAGAAAGCCGCTCTTCTCACGCTCCGGCGCAGGAGTTGTTTGGACCCAAGCTGCACGTGCCTTTGCTGGGTCCGTGAAGCTGGCGGGAAAGGCTGGCTTTGATTGGTTTTTCGAAGAGTATCTTGATCCGCGTTATCCGTTCCTATATGTGGGGAGTATGGCTGTAGCCGACGTCTTTAAGGAATGGGTAGCCATGTCCATGGACACTCTCTCAGCGCATGAACGGCAGCAATTGGCGTTGATCCCGCCACCTCATATAGCCGCCGATTCGAACGAACTGCACGGGATCGTTTCCCGAATCGCGGTGCTCATGCCCGACCTGTTCGATACGCAGGTCCGGGTCTGGTTTTGCGCGATGAACTTGGCTGAAGAGCCATTTGCCAAGCGTGCAAAGGAGATCATCCAGGCGGCTTCGGAAGGTGAACCCGACACTGTCAGGTCAACTCTCGAATTCTGTGTTAGTACTGGCTTCGCCAACCACGCCGCACGCCTTTGCATCGACCTGTTTCCGACGAGCCCGCCCCTGAGCGTTATTCGTGGTTTGGTGCGACTCGAAGCTAGCGAGGCCGACAGCGATTTTGACGCGAAAACCTTACTCCCTTCAATCGGTACAACGGAGTGGCGCAGATTGTTGAGCTGGTACGCGTTCGATGTCGATGCCGTCTTGGCCGCGCGGGCGGCCATAAAGCTTTATCGGCTCGGAGAGACCCGGCTGACCTTCATTGGCCCAGCGCTCCTGCGCGGAATGCATGACGGCGGATACGTTACGGGGACCGAGGAAACGCTTAAGGACCTGGTCGGGCGGGAGGGTGAATGGGCAGTTCGGTGGCTAGGAGATTGGATCTCTGGCGCTGCCGAAGACGTGCACGGTGCCCATTCTGCTTGGTGGAGGATATTCCTTCAGCAGCTCACAAGTCTCTCAATTGATGCAGCCCCTATACTGGCTGACTCCGTGAGTGGTCTAGGGTGTTTTGTGCTGGCCCGAAACCCGGAGATCAGGCAAAAATTTATCCAACTCCTGACGGGACGCGACGGGGCCCATTTTCAGAGTGCATTGCGAGCGCGTCTGACGCATCCCTCGATCGCTGTCCGCCATGGTGCTGCGATGATACTGCTGCTGGCAAATCCGAAAACCGAACCCGAGGCTCTCGAGGTGATCGTGCGGGCAAAATCGGCCCGACATTCAGGGACCTGGCACGAGTGGGAACGGTTTTGTCTCACGTTGCGATTTGGCGCCTCCTCGCTTGCGGCTCTGCAGCGCCGTCTGGGGGAACTGCCGGAGCCTTCGGCAGCCTTTGCGCTCGCCATCCTGAATCGGAATGGCGTGCAGTTGTCGGCGGAACAGAAAGAACAGCTTTTGCGCGGCAGGATGCAGTACTTCATCGAGGACGACCAGACGGTCGTCGAGGCCGCGTCCGTGGAGGTTCTGTTGCGAGTTGTGCGAAGTGGAGCATCGGCTGAGCGCTTAGTGGAGCAGGCGGCGGCAATCCTTCTTCAGGAGCACGTGGATAAACTGGCAGTTCCCGACAGGGCTCGGTGTGCTATTTTCGCTGATGTCCGATGGCCGTGGCCGATGTCACGAGAGCGCCTGGAGCAAGAATGGTCACGCGCTAAGGCTGATCCCGTCTACGCTGCGGCAGTTGAAAGCGCCGCCCACGAGGCCGTCGATCAGGGCTTCCAAGAGCCGCTTTTATACCTCTTGCTCAAATGCTCTCCTGAGGACGCCCTGTCTATGAAAGGGATTCTCTGGGCCTTAGTTGGCCAGCAGCAAGGCTTGAATATTCATCACTGGGAAGAGCGGGGGCAATGGATGATCGAGTTTCTTGAGCGCCATCCGGGGTATCGAAACGCGACTGGCACTGCAGCAGTCGGGTTGCTCGACGACCCGCGCGTGCGAGGCGGGAGATTCCGCGAGCCTCAGCACTGGTTGGCGTTGTTAGCGGATGAATGCGGGGCCATCGATAGGGGACGGATAGAGGAAATACTGGGATCATACCCCATAGAAAAGTCGGCAACGGTTGCGCTTATGGCGCGGGCCGGAGTCCCGCCGAATCGCTTCCGTCGCGGAAACGCCTCTCTTCCGGCGAACTTTGCGTTGCAGCCAAAGCCCGCTCCTCTAACCACAATCTCCGATCTCGTGGATTATGTCCAGGAGCCGGCCGCATCGTATCCGACTGTTGCCTACCAAATCGAGCAGTGCCTCGCGGATGGCCTCAAAATTGAGGAGGCCGGATTGGAAGCGATTGCCCGGCAGGGCAATCTGGGCGCGCTCGTCGCGAGCGCTCTGAGGGTGGTTTCCGGTCAGAAGCCGTCCGTAACATGGCTGAGCAAGCTGCTGTTGTGGGATATCCAGTTTGTTCCGCACGAACCATCGTTGGATCGTCTGATTCAGATGTGGCGATGCTGTGTGGAAGAAGGGCATTTCGACCCGTCGTGGAAGGACGAGTACCTAGGTGCACTGACGCATCTCCTGGATGGTGAACATGCGATCGCCGCCCGGGCGGCATCGGATATCCTCGCCCTTCGAGGCTCCCTCACAGCGGAAGAGTTCCGGAAAACCTTGAATGCGTTTACGGAGAGCCAATATTTCGGAGATCATTCGGGCCTCGTTCCGCAGTTGAGCAGGTGGCTTTCAAGCGGAGTCGAGCTTGATGCGGAATCACTGAAAGCCATCGAACGCGGCCTGACGCTGCTGGAGTCGGCAGAGGAACCGGTCGGGAACAGCATCCGTCCGTGTCCTGGCCCTCTTCTCTTGTTGCCACTTATTTTCTTCATCTACGCTAAGAGAGTTGATCAAAAGAGCTGCCGGGTTTTCATGCGTGGGCTACGGGAGAGTATCGCGCCGGAACCGGCCCATCGTCTTCCTGGCATTGAGCCATTAATAGCAGTCGACCCGCTTTTGACGCGGGTTCCGAACGAACTCTTAGACGAGGTCTTCGCATTGGCCGAGCGCGAAGATGACCCTACGATTCGAGTTCTTGGTAGAGTCCTGCGAAGAGTCGTGAGAGCGTCAACGAACTGAATCTGGTCCGGCTGACTATCTTCCCTCCTCGGCGGTGCACGCGGCAGATGCCGGGCATGCGCGTGGTTCGCGAGCGCAACAGAAGCTGCTCGACTTCACCGTCCGGGAATGCTGTTCTTCGGGTCAGCCGTTACGGCCACGGCCGGGTTCTCCTAGCTTCTAGGAGGAGTTGGCCCTCCCTTGGAACAACTTCGACGGCCATTGGACTGGATTCTATTCACTGTAATTCATTTCGGAAAGGCGCTGTGAATTGATGCGGGGGATCTGGGCCGAGCCGCCCGGATCGCGAGTCACACATCTTCGCCCCAGATGGCTTTTAGCCCGTCATCATCCGGGCCTCGGTCTCAGCGGCAGCCTGCGGACCCTAACCGCGGCTCCGTCAGTCGACACAGCGGCGCCCTGATCGATATCTGCCGCGCAGGCATTCCAGGCGCGTTCAATGACTTGGGCTTGCTGCTCGGCGCTCAAGCCCTCACCCGGACCAAGATGACCGAGGGACCCTCGGAGTCCCTATCGTTTGGCTACACTGGACTCATGGTCCCGGGCCGCCCCTTTGACCGCATCACCGTCGAGCCCGAAAAATGTGGGGGGAAACCCTGCATCCGGGGAATGCGAATTACAGTGCGGCGGATCCTGGAACTTCTGGCGTTCTATTGGGATCGCGCGGAGATCCTCCGGGAATACCCGTTCTTAGAAGAGGAAGATTTGCAACAGGCGTTGCAGTATGCCGCGGCGGCCGTCGACGAGGAATTGATCGACCTGAGCCGGGTTGCCTGATCGTTCACACATCTTCGCCCCAGATGGCCTTTAGCTTCGCGTGGCCGGAGCGGCTTACCGGAAGCTGTGCGCCGTCCCGCAGGATCACGACGCGGCTGTCCTTGGTGTACGGCTCGATGCGGGCGATGCGTTCCAGGTTCACGATGTAGGAACGGTGGATGCGTGCGAAGCGCGCCGGATCGAGCTGCGCCTCCAGGCTCGAGATCGTCTGCTGCTTCAGATAGCTCTTTTTTTCGCTGTGAAGCGCGATGTAATCGTCCTGCGCTTCGACATAATCGAGTTTGTCCACAGGAATGATGTGCACCCTGGCGCCGTCTTTCACCACGACGCGCTCCAGGTTCTGCCCCGGCGGGCGGGCAGCGGCCGCCAGTTCCGAGGCAGCAGGCTTGGGCTCGCCCAGACGCGCGCGGGCGCGTTCCAGCGATTTCTTGAAGCGGTCCAGATGAAACGGCTTCAACAAATAGTCCACTGCGTGCGCGTCGAAGGCTCGCATGGCGTGCTGATCGTAAGCGGTGACAAAGATCACGGCGGGCGGAGGGTCCACCAACTCCAGTACTTCGAATCCGTCCAGCTTGGGCATTTGAACGTCGAGAAATACCAGATCGGGTTTCAGTTCGCCGATCGCCTTGACGGCATCGAAGCCGTTGGCGCATTCGGCGGCGATTTCCAGCCCGCCGGCTTCCCAGGCATATTCGCGCAAGAGCTGGCGCGCCAACTCTTCGTCGTCGACGATGACAGTGCGGAGATTCATGCGCTACTCGACCATTTGGCAGGGCACGGCGATTTCCGCGCGGAAGCGATTGCCGTCGCCGCGCGCCTCCAGCCGTCCGGCCGCGCCGAAGCGCGTCTCTAGACGCGAGCGCACGTTGCGCAGCCCCAGGCCGTGTCGCCGAGGCGCGGGCGATTCCGGATCGAAGCAGTTTTCGACCATCACGCGAAGCTGCCCGTCTCGAACGCGGCTGTCGACCACAATCGTTCCCCCCTCGGGCAGCGTCGCCACGCCGTGTTTCACGGCGTTTTCCACCAGCGGCTGCAAAACCAGCGGCGGCACCAGGCAATCTCCACATTGCTCGTCCACGCGGACCTCCACGTGCAGCCGGGAGCCGAAGCGGATCTGCTCGACGTCCAGATACGCCTGCGCCAGATCCAGCTCTTCATACCAGGCGACGCTCTCGCGCTCGCCGAGACCCAACGTGTGGCGCAGAAAATCGGCGAGGCGAATACACATTTCCCGTGCGCGGCCGGGATCGGACGTAGTAAGGGCGGTGATGGAATTCAAGCTGTTGAACAGAAAATGCGGATTGATCTGGGCCTTCAGCGCCCGCAATTCCGCGTCCCGAGCGTCGATGGCGTCCCGGCGCGACGTCTCGAAAGCCAGCAGCAAATAGTGCAAGGCAACTGAGAGGAAGTACAACAAGAGGCCAACCGAAACCAGCGCGGGCATTGCGCCGTTCAGCCGCGATCCGAAACCGAACGTATATCCGATGGCGCGCGCCAGCGCCACCCACAGCGCCGTTGCCAGTACGGCCGCGCTCGCATGATAGAGGCTCTGTTGCAAACCATGGCTCGAGGCCGAGGGCAATTGCCGGACCATGTACCAGGGTGTGAGGCATGCGAAGGCGAAGAACACGCACAAGGGAAGCGCGATGAATAACGCTTCGCGCCAGGAGAGCGTTCCGGGAACGCGCATCAGAAGGGCGAGCATGTAGCCCAAACCTAGCCAAACTGCGACGTATTGGGCCAGCCATTTGGGATTGCGCAGAATCGGATGCATATCAGTTCTTCACCACTACGCCGCCAAACACCGCGCTTCCGCGAATCACCAGACGCGGGCGTTTGATGCCCTCCGGCCCGTCGGTGCGATGCGTTTTATCGTCGAATCCGCCCAAGATACTGGAGCCGCGCACGATCACGTCCCAAGTATCCGGCACCCATAACTCCACGCCTCCGAAAATAGCGTTGACGTCCATCGAGATCTCCTCGCGTGTGGTGCCGGCGCGATGCATATCGATCTCGACGCCTCCGAAAACCGCGAGCGCTTCTCCGCCTTGAAAATCTTGCGACTCGATGCGGCGATTCACGCCGCCGAAGATCGCGTATTCGTGGAGCGCGTTTTCGGCGCTGGCGCCAGTGTCCTGGAAAGCTCCGGCCCAGTACAGCAGCCGGCCAAGCCCGAACCCAACGCGGTGGGGGAAGTTGCCAGTCTCACCCCCATCCTTCCGCCCCCGCCCGTCGCCGCCGACGTTGTCATCGAAATGAAAAGACCCGCGGACCAGAATCAGAACTCCGGCCAAAATCATTAACGCCGGCCCGGCGAATTTCCAAATATTCCAGCCGACAAGGCCAATGTTATTCGCCAGAAAGATCAATCCAATGAGCGTCAGCACAGTCCCTGGAATCCAGTTCTTTCCGCGGCTGTCGATGAGCTTCGCGATTCCTACCCCGATCAAGACCACCGGCCAGAATTGCCATAACTCGGCGACCTGGAAGTAGCCCAGGTTCTCCAGCAGAAAAAGAATGCCGAGCAGCAGGATGATGATGCCGATCACAACAGGTCCGCCCTTGCCGTGCCCGGACCAGATGCCGCCGTAGGCGTGGTGGGCGCGGCGGGCCATCCGCCGCTGCATGTGGGCCTCCCATTTCTGCCGGCGCCTTTCGCGCCAGTCGTCGAACGGACCGCCGGGAGGGTTCGGAGTCATTGGGTGTGCTCTCGTAAGCGATCCTAGCAAGAGGCTTCTCCCGGATCATCTGGGATTCGGCGAACGTCCGCAAGGGATC
This sequence comes from Bryobacteraceae bacterium, assembly GCA_036521975.1. Lineage (GTDB taxonomy): Bacteria > Acidobacteriota > Terriglobia > Bryobacterales > Bryobacteraceae > Palsa-187. The sequence continues at coordinate 28,976 of DATDGT010000177.1, read as the reverse complement.
GGCGAACGGCGGGTAGGGGGTCAGTCTGCCGGACGGCGGGATCCTTCGACGAACCGGCGGCTGGTCCGGGTGGCTTGCAGAACCCCATAACCTCCGTCGTGATATGGTCTACCCGTGACGGATTTTTTTTTTTGAAAGCTGCTATCGAGGAAGCCGAGGCCGGAGTGGCTGACGGTGGCATCCCAATTGGCTCCGTCCTCGTGATCGACGGAGCGATCGTCGGCCGAGGACACAACAAGCGTGTTCAGATGAATAGTCCGATTCTTCACGCGGAGATGGATTGTCTGGCGAACGCCGGCAGACTCACATCGAAAGACTATCGCCGTGCGACACTCTACTCGACGCTCTCGCCATGTGACATGTGCGCCGGCGCCATTCTCCTTTATCAGATTCCGCGAGTCGTCATTGGAGAAAATCGAACATTTCGTGGCCCTGAAGAATATTTAACGTCACGGGGTATTTCCCTCGACGTTCGAGACGACGAGGAGTGCTATCGCCTTCTGAACGGTTTTGTCGTCAAACATCCAGGCATCTGGTACGAAGATATCGGTTTACCCTTCAAAACCTGAAGCAGAATACCGTCACCAGGCGAATGGCGCGGTCCATTCCCGGCTGGCTTGCGACCAGGCCATTTCATCGAACCACAATCGCCGCCCGTCCGTGGAGACGCTCACCAGGCCGTCTTGATCGGTGCGCAGGATGGTGATGTGACGCTGCGCGAGCCGTCGCACCACGTCCGGATGCGGATGGCCGAACGAGTTCTCGTAGCCGGCGGAAATGACCGCGACCGAGGGGGCGACTGCTTCGAGAAACGGAAGAATGGTGGAGGTTCGAGAGCCGTGATGACCCACTTTCAGCACATCCGAATGAAGATCCGCGCCATCTGTCAATAACAGCCCTTCCATGGGCCGCTCCATGTCGCCCGTCAACAGAATCGATCGAGATCCGTAGGAGACACGGAACGCGAGGGAATCGTTGTTGCCGACCTTCTCCACCAGGTAGTCCGGCGGCGGGGAGAGAATCTCGATGTGCGCACCGGAGAAATCAAACTGTTCGCCTGCCCGCCGGTCCATGACCTGGATTCCCAACCGTTGGGCGCGCCGATTGAGCTCGGGCGCCGCGTTGGCGCCGGTCCACAACTCGCGAGGATGGAAGTTGTCGAGCACCGCGGGAAGACCGCCGATGTGATCGACGTGCGCGTGGGTTTCCACCACCACGTCCAGATTGCGAATGCCGCGGTTCCACAAATACGGCGATACCACGTCTTCGCCCATATCGAGATTCGTTTTGCGCGTGCGGCCGTATTGCAGAATTCCGCCGCCGTCGATCAGCATGCGTTTTCCATCGGGAAAGATGAGCAGATGGCTATCGCCTTGGCCGACGTCGATGGAGGTTAGCTCCAACACGCCGGGGCGGGCGGGAGCCGGCCAGGGCTGCCAGAGCAGGAGCGCGAACAAAATCAACACCGCGACCGCGGCCGCCCAGCGCGGCAACCTCCGGCGGACCGCCAGCGCGAGCGCCACCAGCGCCGCCGCAAAGCTCACCGCAAGCCACAAGGGAGGATCCGGCACGCGCCAGGAGGGTTCCAAACGGGCGTGCCAATCGGCGGCGCGGGCGCAGAATTTCAGCAGCGCGCCGGTCAGCCACGCGACCCAATGCAAGTTGGTGAAGATGGCGGCGAATCCCATCGGCACTACCGCTTCCATCACGGGACAAATCAGGAGATTGGCGGTCAATCCGGTGAGCGAGACGCGATGAAAATATTCGGCCATGGGCAGCGCCAGGCCGATTTGGATGACCGTGGAAATCACCACCATTTCGGCGGCAAACAGCGCCAGGCGCGCGCCGAGCGCCAGCGCTGTCTCCATCCACCGGCGCGGCAGGCGTGTCCACAACGCGATCGTCTCCGCCGCCAGCCGCAGCTCGACCCGCGCTTGCGCCACGCGCGTATCCAGGCGTGGATCGATGTCTGTATCGCCAATCGAGCGCATTCCACGCGCCAGCGGGACGATGCGTGGCTCGAGCAGCGGCGCGGCCAACGCGCCAATAGCGGCAACGGACAAAAAGGAAAGCTGAAAGCTGGCATCGAAAAGCTGATTTGGGTCCCAAATCAGGTAGACGATGGTGATCGCCGCCAGCAGATTCATGATGCGCGTTTTTCGAAACAGGAAGCGGGCGGCGAGAAACAAGCTGAAGCCTCCGGCCGCGCGCACCACCGGCGCCGAAAGGCCCGAGACCAGGGCGTACAACCATGCAGCCGCGGCCGTCAGCGCCAGCGCGGCAAGCTCAGGCATCGCGCACAATCGCAGCAGAAACAACAGAACTCCGGCCAAAACCGTTACATGGATGCCGGAGATGACCAAAGCGTGAAACGTTCCGGTGCGGCGGAAACTGTCCGTCCAGACGCGTTGGAGCCCAGCCGTTTCGCCGATCAGAATCGCTTGCATCATTCCAATGGCGTACTCATCCCCGGCGTACAGCCGGTCCAACCTTTCGAGCGCGGCGCTGCGCAGGCCGAAAACCACGCCCATGAAACGCGATCCGCAACGCCCGGGAAGGATCGTGGGAGAGGAACCGCGGATCATGGTGGCGGTCCAAAAAATGTTTTGGTGGGCGAGATAAGCCGCGTAATCGAACGAGCCGGGATTCGAATAATTGTGCGGTGCGCGGACGCGCGCTTCGATCTCCACTCGCTGGCCATAATCGAGTCGAGGAATGTCGAGTCGCGGCGTTTCGATCTTTTCCCCCGAAGCTTGCTCGTCGAGCGCGTAGCTCACGCGCGCACGCGCTCCGGGCGCTAGCTCCAGCGTGAATTGCTCGCGGCCTGGAGAGAGAACGGTGGGTTCCACGACGCACCCGTCAAGAAGAACGGTTTCTTTGAAACCCGCGTCGATCTGGGGAGGAGGGCCGGGACGATGCCACGCTTCCGTGAGCGTTCCCACGCAGAACATCGCCAGCAAAGCACAGATGCGCCGCAGCCAACCCGCGCGGGCGATGCACGCCAGGCCGAAAAATAGGGCTGTCGGCCAAGCCGCTTCGTGAACCGAAAACGGGGAATAATGACTGAGCAGGATCCCGGCAGCGAAAGCCGCCGCCGGAAGAACCAGAGGATTGCGCATCTATTCTCTAGTCGCCCGGCAGAGCGAAAGCTCTCAAATCGATTCGCTACTGGAGGTGGGGCGGTCAGAGTAGCTCGCGAAAGCGTTCGGGAGTGAGCCCCGCGGAACGAAGAATCGCGCGCAGGGTACCGCGATCCAGCGTCTTGTGGTCCGGAACGACAATCTGGCAGAACGGCTCGTCACGCCGCAAGACGATATGGCTCCCAACCTGCCGGACGGTACGGAAACCGGCCCGCTCCACGGCCCGCACGCAGGCACGTCCGGAGATAACGGGAAGGTGGCTCACACCGTAACGAGCCGTGCGTCAAAGTGCTCTTCGGGGACTGGCAGGTTTGTCGGCCTCAAGGGCCCCCACGTAAGCGTTGATGGCTTCCCTGATATTCGCGAGCGCGGATTCTTGCGTCTCCCCCTGGCTTACGCAACCGGACAGGCTGGGACATTCGGCCACCCAGAGCCCGTCTTCCCGACGATAGATCAACACCTGGCGCATGTCCTCATTGTGCACGATTTCGTCGAAGAGGAGGTGCTGCTCTGGACGTGCGAAGTGCGGGAAGACTGGCCAAATCGGAGGGCTGGCTGAGATATACTACATAGGAAATCTCGAAGGAGGAGAAAGGACAATGAAACTCGGAGGACTGCTTACCGTGCTGCTCGGATTACTACTCTCCAGCAGCGCAGCGCGCGCGGACGCGATCCTTGTTAGTAACTCCGGCAACGGCACGATAGGCGAATACACCACGTCGGGGGCTTTGCTGAACTTCTCGCTGATCTCGGGGTTGACCGACCCAGAGGGCCTTGCAGTGTCTGGCTCGGACCTGTTCGTCGCAAGTCCCTCAATCAACACGATAGGGGAATACACCTTCTCGGGGGCTACGGTGAACGCCTCGCTGATCACGTCGGTCAGCAACCCACATCAGATTACAGTGTCTGGCTCGGACCTGTTCGTCGCGAACGGGGACCCCACCGACACGATAGGCGAGTACACCACCTCGGGGGCCACGGTGAACGCCTCGCTGATCTCGGGTTTCAGCGGGCCTCCACATGGCGTTGCCGTGTCTGGCTCGGACCTGTTTGTCGCGACCGCGCCCGGCAGTACTGGCACGATAGGCGAATACACGACCTCGGGGGCTACGGTGAACGCCTCGCTAATCTCGCTATCGAGCAACCCAGAGGAGATTGCGGTGTCTGGCTCGGACCTGTTTGTCGTGAGCTTTGCAAGTGGAACAGTAGGCGAATATACCACCTCGGGGGCGACGGTGAACGCCTCCTTGATCTCGGGGCTGGACGAGCCTTATGGCATTGCTGTGGATGGCTCGAACCTGTTTATCACGAATACTGGCAACGGCACGATAAGCGAATACACCACCTCGGGCGTTTTGGTGGACGCCTCGCTGATTTCGGGGTTAAACGAACCGACTGGCATTGCGATAGTCCCCACCGCCGCGACTCCCGAGCCAGGCTCTTTCACACTCCTGGCACTCGGCTTTGTGGGGCTCGGATTTTGCTGGCGGAGACGCGCCATCCGATCGCGGTAAGGCCGCCCGCCCCTTTAATCCGACATAGTCGCCGGCGACAGGAGAAGGTTTTCGCAAGAAAAGGTGCCCACGCGCTCAGCCCAGCCGTTGGACCTCTTCTTCCAGCTCGATTCCGAAGCGCTCCTGAACCCGCTGGCGCAACGTCTCGATCATTTCAATAACCTGGCAGGCCGTGCCGGAATCGGAATTGTAAATCAAATTCGCGTGATAATCGGCGACGCGGATGCCGCCGCTGGCCATTCCTTTCGCGCCCGCCTGCTCCAGGAAATAGGCCGATGGCGCCTTTCCTTCCCGAATCACCGAACAGGGCACCTGTTCGCGCACCGCAGGCGGGAGCTCGGCCAGAATCAGATTCTTGAAAATACTTCCCGCGCAGCGCATCTCCGGAGGGTACTTACGATTTCGAATCTCCAGAATTCCCTCCGCCGTGGCTTTCAGCGTGCCGCCGTCGCTTGGGGTGAGCCGCAGCCCCGCCGCGACGATCACCCAATCCTTGTGGATTTTGAACACGCTCTCGCGATAGCGGAAGCCGCAAGCCGCGTTGCCGATTTCGCGGAATTTGTCTCCGTCGAAGAAGCGAACCCAATCGATCCGCTCCTGAATGGAATGGCCATACGCGCCGGCGTTGCCGTATACCGCGCCGCCCACCCAGCCGGGAATACCGGTCATGGTTTCCAACCCCTCCAGACCCCGCTCAATGCTCGCATTCACCAGATCCTGCAACAAGGCGCCCGCGTCCACCGTGACCCGGCAGCCGTCGAACTCGATTCGGCTGGACGTGAAGCGCAGCACAGCGCCGGGAAAGCCCTGGTCGGAAGCGATAAGATTGGTGCCTCCGCCGATCAATGCGTGCGGCGAGCGAGCCTCCCGCAAAGCGGCCATCGCCCCAGCCAGCGCCTCTTCACTCGATGCATCCACCAGCATTCGCGCCTCGCCGCCGATGGCGAAGCGCGTGAACCGGCTGAGCGGAACGTTTTCCAAAATCCGCAGACCGGGAACGCCGGAGAGATGAGACAGCATCGTATTCTAAAGTTACCGTATGCCGTTCACCGGTTTCCCGCCCGAAGGGCGAAAGTTCCTGAAAGTGCTTTCGCGCAATAACGCCCGAGAATGGTTTCAGCCGCGCAAGGAGATCTTCGAGACGAAGCTGAAAGCGCCGATGACGGAATTGGTGGAGGCCATTAATGCCGCTCTGGTGGGCTTCGCGCCCGACTACATCACCGATCCGAAGAGGGCGATTCACCGCATTTATCGCGATACGCGCTTTAGCGCCGATAAGACGCCGTATAAAACCCACATCGCCGCCATGTTTCCGCGCCTCGGCGGCGAGAGGCTGACGAGCGCGGGCTTCTATTTCCACATCGCGCCGAAGGAGGTGGTGGTCGCGATGGGATTATACATGCCCGGTCCCGAGGAATTGTTCGCGGTCCGTAGCTGGCTCGCGGAAAATCACACGAAATTTCAAGCCGCGGTGAAAAAGTTGTCGAAAGTGATGGGAGAGCTTGAGGGCGACTCGCTTACGCGCAGTCCCAAAGGATTCGATCCGGAGCATCCTGCCGCCGGCCTGATCCGAAAGAAGGCTTGGTTCTTCGATGCCGATTTGGAACCGACGATAGCGGAATCGCCTCAATTGCTGAAGGAAATCGTCCGGCGATTCCGCGCCTCCGCGCCGGTGATCGAAATGCTGAACTCGGCTCTTGCGAGGAAGGCGGTCCCCGGAAGGCCGTTGCAGGCTCAAGCCCGCTTCATTGAGTAGCCGTGCTGCCCGCGGAACAGTTCGATCGCATCGTCGCGCGAGCGTTGCGCCGGATCCCGAAGCGTTTCCGGAAGCTGCTTGACAATGTCGTGCTAGTGGTGGAAAAAGACCCTCCCAAGCCGGGCTTGCTGGGCCTCTACGAAGGCCGTCCGTTGACGCATCGCAGCGTCGGCCAAAGTTTCGCCTTTCCGGACCGCATCACGATCTATCAGCGGCCCCACGAACAAATGGCGCGCGGGCTGGATCACCTGGAGCAGATCGTGGCCGATACGGTATGGCACGAAATCGCTCACTACTTCGGAATGGATGAAGCGCGAGTGCGGCGAGCGGAAGTCCGGCGATCTCGCGGGGCCGCCGGGCGGGTTCCGCGCGGCTCGATGGAGAATTGAGGTAAGCGCGGAGAGCGATTGGCGAGAGACGAATATCAAGCGCGGTTGACGCGATGGCTGAGCGAGCGCGAGCATTGGCGGCGCCGATACCGGCAGCTCGGCAACGCACGTCTGGCGACGGGTGTGGCGGCAGTGGCGGTCGCGGCGGTTTCGGTCGGCGGGAATTGGATTTCCCCGTGGTGGCTGCTCGTACCGTTCCTTGCTTTTGTGGCGCTCGCAATCCGGCACCAGCGCGTGGATGGATCGCTTCAGAAGGCCTCGCGCGCGGCGGCGTATTATGAGCGCGCCCTCGCTCGCGTGCAAGACCGCTGGATCGGGGCAGGGAATTCGGGCGAACGGTTTCGCGATCCCCGCCATCCCTACGCCGACGATCTCGATCTTTTCGGACGCGGATCGCTGTTTGAATTGATCTCTACGGCTCGAACCGGGGCAGGGGAGAGGACGCTCGCGGATTGGTTGCTCGCGCCGGGCGAGCGCGACGAGGCGCTGGCGCGGCAAGCTGCGGTACGGGAGTTACGCGACCGCCTGGATCTGCGCGAAGATCTCGCTCTGATGGGCGACGAGGTTCGCGCGGCGGTGGACGATCGCGCGCTGAAACAATGGGGTGAACGCCCGCCAGTCCATTTCTTCAAAGGTGCTCGGCTTGTGGCCGCGGCGCTGGCGGCGGCGGCGGTGCTCACCTTCGCGCTGTTCCTGGGCCAGATTCTGACTATCCGCTGGTTTCTGGTGGTCGTTCTCGCCGAAACGGTCTTCACGTTCCGCGTGCGACCCGCGGTGATGGAAGCGGGCGCCGCGGCCGGGACGCCGGCACGCGATCTGGAGCTGGCGGCAGGACTGTTGGAGCGGATTGAAAAAGAATCGTTCGCCTCTCCCGCGTTGGCCCGCATGCGCGCGGCGTTCGAAACGCAAGGCGTTGCGGCTTCACGTGAGATTTACCGGTTGCGGAGACTCATTCACCACTTGCAAAATGCGCGCAATCCTTTCTTCGCGCCCATCGCCGCGCCGCTGTTGTGGACCACGCAATTCACCATGGCGGTGGAGGCGTGGCGGGCGCGGTGCGGCTCGCGCCTGGGGGCATGGATCGAGGCAGTGGGCGAATTCGAGGCGCTATGCTCGTTGGCCTCGTTCGCCTATGAGCGGCCGCAAGCTGTTTTTCCAGACCTGATGGAAACACCCGATCCGCAATTCGAAGCCGTGGAGTTAGTTCACCCGCTGCTGGCGGCCGCGGAGGCCGTCGCGAACGATGTCGCTCTCGGCGGCGCCGGCGCGCGCTTGTGGATCGTCAGCGGCTCCAACATGTCCGGCAAAAGCACCCTGCTGCGCGCCGTCGGGTTGAATACGGTTTTGGCGTGGGCCGGCGCTCCCGTAACCGCCGCGCGTATGTGGGTTTCGCGACTGCGCATTGGCGCGAGCATGCGGGCGTTGGATTCGGTGACGGATCATCGGTCGAGGTTTTACGCGGAAATCACCCGGCTCCGCGAAATCATGGACCTTGCCCGGGCAGGACGCGCGTTGTTCTTACTGGATGAATTATTAAGTGGCACCAATTCGCACGATCGGAGCATAGGCGCGGAAGCTCTTCTGAAAAGTTTGATCCAGTCCGGCGCGATCGGCATGGCGACCACGCATGACCTCGCGCTCGCGGAAATCGCGGCGAGCCTGGAGGGGCGGGCTGTAAACGTGCACTTCGAGGATCAATTGGAGGGCGGGGAAATCCGATTCGATTACCGGCTGCGCCCGGGAGTGGTTGCGCGCGGGAACGCCTTGGAGCTGATGCGGGCGGTGGGGTTGGACGTCTAGAATCCCACCCCAATCGTGAATGTCGCCAGCCCTCGGTTGGACTCCACAGTGACGCTTTGTATATCGTGCAGCACCATGGCGTAGTAGCGCACTTCGGGAGTCACGCGCACCACGAGCAGCTTCAATTCGACGCCCCCTCCCACGACGAGCCCGAAATTGTTGCGGTGATTCAGCTCCGGGATTTCGGCGATATCCGTAATTCGGCTGAAAGTCGGCCCTCCTTCGACGAACGGGCGGATTGGCCCCTTCAGAAACCGGTATTTCAGTACTACCGGAAATTGCCACGTGGAGCCGTCGCTGACGATTTCGTTGTACAAACCGCGCTCGTACAGGGCGTCGGCCTCCACAGCCAGCCCCAGGGGCAGGCGCAGCTCAACATAGGGGCCGACGATGAAATGTGCGCTGTTGGCTATGTGCAAGGAGGGCAGGGAAGAGATCGCGTCGCTCAAGGTCGTGCCGAGCTTCAAGCCCAAGCCGAACGGCTGCGCCGCGGCGAGTCCCATAAAAAACAAAAAGCCACAAAATGTTTTTCGCATCCTCTAACGATGATATCGGCCGGCGAGCGCGATCTGCTCCCGCGCAGCCTCGGTCGCGAGCTCGTCGCAGCGGTTGTTGTCCTCATGATCCGCGTGACCTTTCGTCCAGGTCCACTTGACGCGGTGTTTGTTTGCCAGCTCGTCCAGCGCCTGCCACAGGTCCTGATTCACCACCGGTTTTTTCTCGCGAGTCCGCCAGCCGTTGCGTTTCCAGCCGTGAATCCATTCGCTGATACCGTTTTTGAGATATTGCGAATCGGTCACCAGTTCCACTTCGCAAGGCTCGCGCAGTGTGCGCAAACCCTGGATCGCGGCGGTCAGCTCCATGCGGTTATTGGTGGTGGCTCGCTCGCCGCCCCACAACTCTCTCTTATGGTGGTTGTACCGCAGGATGCACGCCCATCCGCCCGGCCCGGGGTTACCGATGCAAGCGCCGTCGGTGATGATTTGCACGTGCTTCATATGTCGTTGTCATCATCATAATCGGGCTGAGATGGGCCGTCGTGGAGAGGGCCGCCGGGGACCCTCAGGCTAGAGGGGTTATTCGGCAGGTGTCGGCACTGGTCTTCCGCAACAGCCGGCTGTCGTTTCTAATCGACGACACCGTCGGTTGCGCGAACACCGCCCTCGGCGCTCTTCGGCGGTGTTGTCATTTTTCTGCTGGCCCTGCTAACAATGCGCGGTGGCGAATTGGTTTGAAGCGGAACCGATCCAGGAGTTCCCACCAGAGCAGGTGTTGCCACTCGATGACGGTGGTTCGGATCCAGGTTCGCTTCCGCCACCATTCCGTGCCGAATCTTTGGGCGTCGGTCACCGCCGCGATCGACCAATGATATTGGGGAAGTAGGTGGGAAAAGATAGCAAGGGAACGCCGGGAGTGAAAATCGTCCACCACCAGGAGAACCGAACGGATAGAGCGACCTTTCAGGCAGTCACTCACTTGGTATACTTCTTCGGCGGTGGTGTCGGCGGTGATAGGGCAAACACCTACCCGGCCCGGGACGCGCGCCGCCGTCTTCCGAATAAAATCGCCCGTCCACTCGGCCTGATTTCGGCCGAAGAAAATGCGGTCGGTGCGGGCGTCAAGCAGCATTTCGCCGGCATACCCACCCGCCAACAAGTCGACTCCCATCCAGTACTGCCGGTCGAAGGAATCCGCCTGCGTGACCAGGATGGCGTCCGATTTTTGGCGATTGTCGACGACCAGGAAAGGGCCGCCGTATCGAAAGAGCACGAGGAGTAGGCCCAGCCCCATCCCTCCAAGCACCAGTGCACCTGTCACTGCTGGCCCTCTCCGTCTCATCTCTGCATTATAGAAATCTGCGTGGGGACTGATGTAGTAGGCGCACGACGGTGATGGTGATTGCGTGGCGAGTCACGTCGAACTTCAATTGATCGCCCTTCTTAATCCCCGCTCTTTTTTGCAATCTGCGCGGAACAATCAAGGGCATCTCTGCTCGGCCCGTGGTTGTCATGCGTTCTTCTCGCGCTGGCAGTGTAGCACCCGGCTACGTCGCGAACGACAGTTCCCGCTCAAAGAACCGGTCGACCAAGTCCAGAATCTCGCCGGGCTCCCGCGCATGGTAAATCTCGGCGCGGAGATGCGAGCCGTTGCGGACGCCGTGCGTGAAATACGTCGCGAACTGTTTCATCTTGCCGACGGCGTCCGCCGCGCCGTGGTCCTGCAGCATGGAGTAGTAATCTCGCATCAGCTTGTAGCGGGCGTATTCCGGAGGAGTTTCGTAGGCGCCGGTGCGCAGGTAATCGGAAATCTGGCGAAAAATCCACGGATTCGATGAGGCCGCGCGGCCGATCATCACCGCGTCACAGTGCGTTTCTTCGACCATACGAACGGCATCTTCAGGACGCGTGATATCGCCGTTGCCGATCACGGGAATCTTGACTGCCGCCTTGACTTCGGCGATGCGCGACCAATCGGCTTGCCCGCTATAGCCTTGCTCACGAGTGCGCGGATGGAGCGCCACGGCCTGAAGGCCGCAATCCTCGGCCAGCTTCGCCATGCGCACGGCGACCAATTCGCGGTCGTTCCACCCGGCGCGGAACTTCATGGTCAATGGAATCGAGAGCGCGGCGCGGACAGACTTCAGGATGCGCTCGACCAGCGGAAGATCGCGGAGCAAGCCGGAGCCGCCATTGCAGGTCACGACCTTTTTGACCGGGCAGCCGAAATTGATATCGACGATATCGAAACCCAGGTCCTGGCAATAGCGTGCGGCATCAGCCATCACTTGCGGGTCGGCGCCGAAAAGCTGGGCGGAAATGGGATGCTCATCGGGATCGAAGTACAGATAGCGGAAAGTTCGCGTAGGTTTGGTCGCGCGCGCCGAAGCGACCACGCCATGCGAACTGGTGAACTCCGTCATCAGCAATCCGCAGCCGCCCTGGGCGCGAATCAAGCGGCGGAAAACCGTATCGGTGACGCCGGCCATGGGCGCCAGCACGGTGGCCGGCTGAATCTCAACGGGTCCGATATGAAGGCGGCGTTTTTCTGAAAGTCCAGGGAACACCATTACCATGGTAGAATGCCGCGCGCGCTCATCTTCTCCGATCTCCACAACGACCTTCGCGCGCTGGAAAAGTTGATGAAAATCGATGCCGATTACTATTTCGCCGCGGGCGATCTGGTGAGTTGGGCGCGCGGTCTGGAGGAAATGGGTGAGGCGATGCGCCGGCGGGCGGATCGCGTTTACGTGCTTCCCGGTAATCACGAATCGGAGGCGGATATCGACTCGTTCTGCGCACGGTTCGGATTCACGAATTTTCATGGGGCCTCGTTTCAAGGGCGCGGCGTGCATTGGGCCGGTCTTGGTTATTCCAACCCGACCCCGTTCGATACGCCGGGCGAATATTCGGAAGACGAACTGGCGCGACGGCTGCAAAAATTCGCCCGGCTAAAGCCGCTGATTATGATCTGCCATGCGCCGCCCATCGACACTGCGCTCGACCAGGTACACGAGGGTCTTCACGCGGGCAGCCGTGCCGTGCGCGAGTTCATCGAGGAGGTTCAGCCGGAGCATTTCTTCTGCGGCCATATTCACGAAGCGGAGGGCAAGGTCGCGCAGATGGGGAGAACTCGTGCGATTAACGTAGGCAAGAAGGGGTATTTGCTGGAGCTACCTCAGCCTTAGTACTCTATGCCAATGATCAGGTGGTGTGACAACGGCGAAGCGACTAGCGCACGAAACGCGGCGTGAGGGTGAGGCGCGGCGTAAAAAAAATGTAATGTCGGTCCGCGGCGCGCATCCACAAACGCGTATATAATGACGTGGCGTTGGACGTGGCTTCCGCCGGTTATATTCCGCGCGCGCCGCGCATCTCCTGTCATGGAGAGCACAGCCGATTTCGAGGTGCAGGTGGCCTTGGCGCAACTCACGCAGGCCCGGGCCGAACTGCGCGCGGTCTGTCTGCGCAAGAGCTGGGGCGAGGACCTCCGAGAAGCCGAGGAGCGTGTCCAGGATGCCGAGAAGCGCGTCTGGACGATCCGCCGGCGTCGAATCCTGGAGGAGGAGCTGCGCAAGGGGTGAGCAAGTCCAAATCCGTGAGCCGAACGCTCGCCGATGGTCGAAGGGCGAAGCGAATTTGTTAACATGTGCCGGTACATGGCCGGCCCCAAACGCGCGCAAGAGCGTCTGGACTACGGGGTCGACGCCCCTTCGGTCATTCGCAACTTGTTTATCGCCGCGGTGGTTGGCGTTTCGGCTTGGACCGTTACGATGCTGATTTCGTTATCCGGCCGGTTTGATCCGCCAAAGCTTGCGCTTGTGATCACCGGCATGGGCTTCACCACGGGGATTGGCTGCGGGCTGATGGCGGCTTGGATGCTTTGGTACAGCAAAATTGGAAAGCTTCGCAACCGGGAATGGCTGTTGAACCGGATTCGCTGGTCGGGTAGAGAACGGGTGCTCGATGTGGGTTGCGGACGTGGTTTGCTGCTCAACGGGGCCGCAAGGCGGCTGAACAGCGGCTGGGCGACCGGGATAGACGTTTGGAACGCAGAAGACCTTACCGGCAACCGTCCCGAAGCCGCATTGGACAACGCGCGCCGGGAGAGGGTAGCCGAGCGCGTTTCCGTGCAAACCGCCGACATGCGCAAGCTCCCTTTCGCTAACGCAGCGTTCGACGTGGTCGTCTCAAGCGCCGTGATTCACAACCTGTACAACCCTCCCGATCGCGCCGAGGCCATTCGTGAAATCGCTCGCGTTCTGAAGCCCGGGGGCCGCGCTCTGATCCAGGACATACGTCACCATCGGCAATACGCGCGTATCTTTTCCCAAAACGGATGCGCGCATATCCGGCGGGAGGGATCCGCGATTGCCCGCCTCTTGTTAGCGGTGATTACCTTTGGATCGCTGCAGCCCGCAACCTTGCTTGTTCAGAAGGATTGACCCGCACGGTTCTTACTTGGTCGCTTACGGCGCCGGCACTGGCTCGAAATGAATGCCCAGAGTCTGCGCGTAGGGTTGCAAGCGCGGCGGATGGTCGTCAGGTTCCAGAAGCCAGGCGGTGCGATCGGAGTAATATTGCCGGAGCTTTTCGTTTTCGTCTCGCCCTAGATCGAGCGCCCAGACCACGCGAGAGGCGTCGATATCGGCTTCATTGCCGATCCATTCGCGTAGCGGATGCGAGCGGCTGAAGCTGACAAAGACGAGCTGCTTGCCCGGGGAATCCGACAGGCGCTTCAGGACGGGAAGCCGCCCTTCAGGATCTCCGTGGTTGAGGTAATCGGAGGTCTCGTAGGGCAGGATCGCGGCGAGGGTATCGCCGGAGGCAAACGAATTTACGCCGTACCAAAACGCGAAGTGCGCCGTCGCCACCAGGTATACGGCGAGGGCCGCGGGAACGCTCCATTGGCTGAGCATTTCCAAGCCTCCGACGATCGCGAGAAGCAGCAGGCATGCAATCGCGGCGAGATAGTGCGGATAAAAGTACGGATAGAAAGTCGTGCCGATGGCGAAGACCGCAATCGGGATCAGGATAGGCGTCAGGCGCCGCTGAAGTAGGAAAAACGGCAGCGCGAGATAAAGCGGCGGAAGAAAAAAGAAGCGCGCGTATCGCAGGCGGCGGACCAGACGCGTGGCGAAGGGCAAACGTGCCTCGCGGTCGTGAATGATGGATTGCGCTTCGTAGTCGTCGCGTTCTTCCTGGCTGAGGTCGCGGTGAGGCCTGGGGTTGGGTTGAAACGTGAAGGTCGCGGGGACGCCGTATTGATCGCGGCTGACTTGGTAAGGGAGGGTGGTCCAACTTCCGGTGACGGCGTGATTGTGGGCGAGGGTGAGCAGGAGGGCGGGAGCAAATGCCAGAGCCGCGCGGGCTAGAATGCGGGGCTGAAGCCCGGCGTGTTTTCCAAAGACAGCTAAAGCCCACGCTCCGACGGCAATCAGCAGCAATACAAACTCGAACGGGCGGCTGAGTAGTTGGAGTCCTAGCCCGAGCCCCAAAAGCCACCCGTTTCGCCGCGGCAGAGCGCCGAAAACCAGGCAGCCCGCGATACCGGACACCGCGCCGCCCCAGTAGCTGTTCATCCAATAGCTCAGCGGGCCGAATTCCATCGCCGCGAGAACTCCGCCGGCGAGCGCCCAGCCCGGTGAAATCCACGCGCGCAGCATCCAATAGCACAGCGAGCAAAAGATTCCTTCCGAAAGCAAGACTCCCGCCCAGCCAGCCCCAAAAAGAATTCTTCCCAACGCCAAGGCGATTCCTTGTCCCAAGGGAAAGATCGAAGTGTAGGTGGGCGCCTGCAGCACGAAATTGGTTTCGAAGAATCGGGCGAAGGGATGCGGCGGATTGGCCAGGCGCAAGTGCCTCAGCGTATCGGCCAGCAGCAGATAACTCATATCGTCGGCCGTGCCGGGAATCGGTGCGGGATCGCGAGCCAGTAGAATCAGCCGGAGCGCGATGGGAAGAATCGCGAGCGTCAGCATGCACCACGCCGTCTTTTTCGCGAAATTGGCGGCTCGCGGCGCCATGCGCGGCCAGGCCAGAAAGAGCGCGAGCAAAATGGCGGCGACGGCTAGCTCAATCGAATCGGGCGACATCACTTTTATTTACGCGCACAACGCATTCGCTGTGCGCTTGCTTTACGCACACAACGCATTCGCTGTGCGCTTAGGTGGAAGCTTTGCGGACGGCCTTACGCTCGCGTTTGCGCGCCGAGGGGCGCACCACCGGGGGCTTGCCGCTCCAACGGCCCAGACGGTATTCGCGACAGTAATTCGCGGTGAGATTGCGAATGGTTACCGCAACCGCGCCAGTCGCGTCAGAGGCGTAACGTTCTTCGATTTGTTGGGCTTCGATTTGTTGGGCGTCCGCGGCAAGCGAGCGTTCCACGGCCACTGGCTCCAGCGCGGCCACGCCGGCGAGGCCTGGATCGAAGGGGAACAGAATTTCGTCCCATACCGCGATGTCGCCATAAGGCTGGCCGTTTTCATCCACGGCGCCGGCTTCCAGATAACGGAAGTGGCCGACGTTGTGCACCGGCTGATATTGCCGCACGACTGTCAGAGGAGGCTCGCCCGAGGAGGGCAAGCGAGCGCCGCGCGGGAAAATCGGATCGAAGATCATTCGCGCTCCCGCATCCGACTCCCGCCAGACGCCAAAATGACGAGTGAACACCTCGCGCAAGTTGTAGCCCGCGGTCTCGTCCGCCTGAATCGCCAAGCCGATGGCCGTGGCCGATCGCGTATATTCGCTGCGCTTGACTTTGCGCCCGAACTCCTCGCGCAGCATCCGCGCGACCAGCGGCAATTCGCTGCCGCCGCCGGTGATGTACAGCGCGTCGATATCGCCGCGAGTCGCCAGCTTCATGGCCGCGGCGATAGTCTCCTCGATCAGCGGCCTGCAGCGTTCGTAGAAATCGGCTACCGGAATGGTCGTCTGCCCCATTCCTTCTTCCACCGTATCGAGATCCACCACGATGCGGCGCGAGTTCGGATGCAGAGCTTCTTTCTGCCGCCGGCATTCGTCTTCGAGCCGGAACAACGGAGCGGGATCGAGTGCGGCGAGGGCATCCGAACCCACAGCCAGCTCCGCCAACAGCCGGTCGAAATCGTCGCCGCCCAGCGTCGAAATTCCTTCGGTGGCAAGCACGCTATGAGCGCGGGCGTCTAGCTCCACCAGCGACGCGTCGAACGTCCCTCCGCCCAGATCGTAAACCAGAATGCGCCCGCTCAATCGCTGGCGATGGCCGAACTCGATAGATGCCGCGGAGGGTTCGTTCAGAAGGCCCAGCACCGAGAATCCGGCGCGCCGGAAGGCGTCCACGGTGAGGAATCGCTGGTTGCTGTTGGCATTGGCCGGCACGCCCAGCATGACCTCGAACTTTTCGTTCTTGCCAAAATGCGCCTCGAGCGCCCGATACAGCGCGCCCAGCAAGCCCTGCATCAACTCGGCCAGCGGAACCGCCTCTCCTCCCGCCTCGAGCAGCGTTTGGGGACCCGCGTCTTCCAGATACCGCTTCAGCGAACGGATCACGGTCCAGCTTTGATCGGCCTGCATCTGCCACGCATCCCAGCCGAAGCGGCGCTCACCGTCGCGGAGAGCCACCAGGGGAGGAAACCATTCGTAGGTGGCTTCGGGAGTTTCAAAGGGAACCAGCGGATAATTGCCTCGATCCGCCGCCGCGACGACGATGCGAGTAGTGCCGAAATCGATGCCGAGTCTCATGGGAAGCTGTCAGCTATCAGCCTCAGCTTTCAGCTATCAGCCCTCCCGTCGCGTGAGAAGTTGGGGCTGATAGCTGATAGCTGACGGCTGACAGCTTTCATATACAATGGTCGCTTATGACACGTTTGCTTTGCGCGTTATCCGTCTCTGCCGCTTTGTTCGGCCAGTCGTCGGGCCACTTGAACAATCTGAAGCAGTTGACCCACGGGGGCGAGAACGCCGAGGCGTATTGGGCGCCCGACGGCAAGCGGCTGATCTTCCAATCCAGTCGTGACGACCGCGAATGCGATCAGATCTACATAATGAATGCGGACGGGTCCGGCGTGCACATGGTTTCCACCGGCAAAGGGGTCACCACCTGCGGATACTTTCTTTCGGATAACAAGCACATCCTCTACGCCTCCACCCACGAATCGGGCGCGTCCTGTCCCGCCAAGCCGGATCGCAGTAAAGGCTATTTTTGGGCGGTTCATCCGGGTTACGATATTTACCTCGCGGAAGACAACGGCAAGATCATAAAGAAGCTGACCGACACCAACGGCTACGATGCCGAAGCCACCATCAATTGGAAGAACAAGCAGATCATATACACTTCAATGGCTTCGGGCGATTTGGACATCTGGACGATGAAGGAAGACGGGTCGGGGAAGAAGCAACTCACTAAGACGTTGGGCTACGATGGTGGGCCCGTGCTATCGCGGGATGGAACGAAAATGGCGTGGCGCGCATTTCACCCTGATACCCCTGAAAAGATTGCCGCTTATCGGGATTTGTTAAAGCAAAACCTAACCGCACCGATGAAGATGGAATTGTGGGTCGCCTCAAGCGACGGATCCAACGCCAAGCAGATCACCAGGAACGGCTGCGCCAATTTCGGTCCGACGTTCACGCCGGACGGCAAGAAGCTCCTGTTTTCCTCGAACATGCAGCACTGCGATTCAAACGACTTCGAGCTTTACACGATCAATCTGGACGGAACCGGACTGGAACAAATCACTAAGTACGGAGGCTTCAACGCCTTTCCCGAATTCTCGCCGGACGGAACGAAGATCGTTTTCATTTCCAGTTACCAGGGCAAGACTCCGTACGAGTTCAACGTCTTCACGGCAGACTGGAAGTAGCACGGGTCCTCGCCCGTTGCACCAGGAGTAGATACTCACGCATGCGAGTCGAGATCCTGTTCGCCTTCTGGAAGGGATCGCCGTCGAACTGGATCTGCGATCCATCCCACTCCGGCTGCCACTGCTCCCGCGGATAACGGAACACGGCCAACGGCTCCTTACGGTCGAGCGCGAACCGAAAAAGACATCCGTCCCACGTCGCTACCAGCAACTGCTTTCCGCCCCGAATGAACTGGAGGGACCGAACGATCTCGTCACTTGCATCTACGTCCAGCTCTGGCCGATCCCAATTGTAAGAACTCTGCGATCCGGAAGCTCGGAACACCTGGACTTTCCCGTTCGAAAGCCCTACGGCAAGCAGATCTTCGTAGACAGCCAGCGCAAACACACCCCCGGGAAAATGCCTGACTTTCTTTTCTAGAACAGGCTGCTCGGATTCCTCAGCCGGAAATTCATACAACCGAAGCCATTGGCCCCGTTCCGTTCCCGCCCACAACCCCACGCTCGCCGCAGGTACCAAGGACCTGATAATCTCCACGCCCTTCCGCTTCCCAGCCATCGTAACCTTACTGGCAGCCTTGGCACGCTTCCAGGAGTGCTCCCCTGACTCCTCACGCCATAACGCGACCCGCCCGTCGTAACCTGCTGTGAAGAACCGATCCCGTGCGCGATCGCCCTCTTCGAGACCCGTCATAGGCTCCCGGTCTGCAACCACGCACATCACCGGACCCATATGTTCCCTTCCGAATGTTGGGCCGTCCAGGTCAAATCGCTCTCCGTGCGGGGAGACCTTCAGGAAGGCAATCCGCCGATCCCGTGCCGTGACCGCCAGCCAGGATCCACTGGGACTGAATAGTGCGCGTCTCGAATAAGGGCGATAAGTGCCTTGGTGAAACAGGTCGTCCTTTCGCCCTATTTCCGGCAGTTCTACGACCTCAAATCCCTGAGCGTCCCGTTTTCTAGGCCAGGCCGAAGGCGGCCCGCTAAACAGCTTGAGGATCCGAACGCTGCTGTCCCGTCCGGTAACCACCACGACATCGCGATGGAGAGGGTGCGTGCTCAAGTCCAGAATCTCATTGGCGCCCTCCCGCCTTGGCACGGTCTGAATCGTCACGGGATAGAGCTCGTCATCTCGCGAAAGGTCGAAAGCCAGAATTTGGCCGCGCGACCCCGCTGCCAGCACGTAGCGCTCTGGATTCTTTTCGTCTCCGGCCACTTCCAGATCCCAAAAGTGGTAGAACCCTGCGAGCTGGAACCGGTAATTGAACAGATCCGCTCCGTCCAAGTCTGCTCCGCTCAACACGGTGGGAAATTCACCAAAGCGGCCCATGCCCACATTCCGCAAATCCGCTCGACGCAGCGATGCTCCTTCCAGCGTCGCTCCGCCCAACTCTGCGTTGTCAAAATCTGCGCGGTCCAGCCGCAAACCTGAAAGATTCGCCCCTCTCAAATGCGACTCGCGAAACACAGCGCCAGAGCAATCGCTCGCCAAAGGAATCCGGAGCCTGACCCCCTGGGCCCAAATAGTGGTTCCCTGAAAGGACACACTCCTGCCGATTACCTTAAGGTTTGGCAGCGGACCAAGCGTCAGGAGCAGGCTCAACATAGCTCCGTGCGGGCTGGCCTTTGTGCGCTCGCGCGGCTCATGCGCGGACAGTTGCTTCGGGTCGTTCATCAAGCTTACAAGAGATTTGGCGAACTGCCGCCGCCCTTCGCTCCCCGGATCGCCCAGCTTGTCCTGGACGATTTCCCGCAGGAAGTCCTTTACTCTCTCAGCGCCAAGATATGCGCTAGCCAACTCTCGCCGGACCTCCCGGTCCCGCGGCGCGCCTCCGTTTCCTTGGATCCACTGGAAGATTCCGTCCGCCAACAGGTAATCGCGATACTCGTTGTGCGGCAAACGGTAATAGAACTGGCTGCCTTCTTCGTTTCCACGGCGATGGTCGTAAATCAAAACGTGTAGCAACCGGTGAACCAGGCGCTCGCTCAGCCGCTTTACAAGCTCAGGGAGACCCGGCACCGCCTGCACGCTCCCCATATCCGACAGGCTTATTCGCGACAGACTCGCCGGAATTTCCAGGTCGTGTTCGTGCAAGGACCGGACGGCAATCTCGATCAACACATGGCGAATCGCTGCATCCAACTGCCGGCGCTTCGGGTCCAGGTCGATCCGGATCCGACTCACAATCGATTCCCGTTCTATCTCCATTAATTTGGTTCTCGTGGTGGGGTGGCGTAGGGCTTCCTCAGGAAATTCACGGTAGTAACAGGCCAAAGGTTGCAAGTAAACCAGCGCAGAATTCACCTCGCTTCCGCTTGTGAATTCGTCCAAAAACCGATTCAAGATTTCCCGCGAGGGCTCGCCCCCGTCCGTGCTCAGCAGGTGACTCGCGATGCGCTCTAATTCATCCCTGCCCGGTGGTCGCAGTTCTAGGACCGCGAGGCCGCGCCGTTCGGCTTCCGTCTGCGTATCCAGATCCGGACGGGTTGTCGCCAGGAATACATGATTGTGAATGCCGGAATCTTCCAGCCATGCGTTGAAAGCATCAAAAAGATGTGCCGCGCGCTCGCCCCGACGTATTCCGGAAGGATCCAGTTCATCCAGACCGTCCACTAGAATCAGCAATGTCAAGCCTCCATCCTTGACCTCTTGAATGAACTTCGAAACTTTGTGCTCCAGCCCCGTCGCAGGATCCGATTCCGCGGAAAACACCATGGGCGCGATTGCGATCTCTAACCACTTCCGAAGCACTTCCCTAGGAGGGGCGGCTTCCTTCACCACGTGCACCAGGGTGAGGCAATTTGCCAGCAGCGGAACCATCTTAAGCCGCTCAATCCGTTCCGCTTGCGAGAAATAATTCAGCAGTTGATACATGAGTGTAGTCTTCCCGCCGCCTGGACCTCCAACAAACAGATATTGGCGCATCTCCGCTTCATTTCGCGCGTGCAGCTCGGCGTTGCGGTAAACCGCTGCCGGCAATTCGAGGGGCGCGCGGTGCGGCTGGTCCAGAAAGGCCGCCCGCCGCGATGCAAACCAATCCCCGACCTCCTGCTCCTCAATCTCTGCCTCGGCCGACTGCAAAAGCAAATTGATCGATAAATTGCGCAGATTCTGCGCGTGCCGCGCTATCGTCGGATACGGAGGCACCGACCGCGCGGCCTTCCGGTTCATTTCGTCTTTCACCTTCCTTAGCGCTGCTGCGACGATTTCATCCTTCGAACCAACCTCGAACCAAATGAAGCCATCGTCGCGGATTCTTTTAGTCAGGAGCGCTTGAGTAGCATCGGCGAAGCGTTCACCTCTCTGGAATACTTCGCGTGGCCCGATTACGCCGATCGACTTTCCGTACTCAAGGGCAAAGAACACCTCCCATTGCGTGTAGCTCGCGTTGTCGAAGCCTTGAGCGGTCCGAATCGCCGAGAAAGCACTGGCCTGTTTCTTGCTTGGCTCGGCTCCGCCGCCCGTCTTGCCAATGAGCGCGATCACCAGGTCCGCGTCCTGAATGGCCTTCGACAGCTTGCGAAGCAGCCCCGTTCTACCACGCGTGTCAAACGTCTCCTGCACTAATACCCGATGGCCTTCGGCTTCCAGGGCCTGGCGTAATTTGATGCGTTCGGCGCCGAATTCCTCCGAAGCGGCCGAAATAAAGATTGTCATAGCGAAAAGAGACCTTATATCACACCACACGTGGCGCTTTGTGACTCTAAGATAAGAAGGAGTGGATCGTTGGCTCACCCTACCGTCCCGATACCGCGACGCTTCGCTTCGCTGCAGGGCCATTCAGTTAGAATGGGGCGTGAACAGACGGAATGTTGTGGCTGGACTGGCCGCGTTGGGTGTTCAGTCCGTCACGCGGGCAGCCGACACCCTTAGCGGAGACGCCGCTCGCCTGCAACATAGTCTGGAGACTCTCAGCACCTTTGGACGCCCGCCTGGTGGCTCGTTCGCGAGTGGCGTCACCCGCATCGGCTACTCCGACGCTGACATCCAAGGGCGCAATTTCGCCATGGACTTGATGAGAGACGCAGGCATTGACCCGCGCATCGACGCGGCGGGCAACATTTTCGGGAAATATGCTGGTACCCGCGACCTCGCTCCGGTTCTATTCGGCTCTCATATCGACTCTGTTCCTGAGGGCGGCAACTTCGACGGCGATTTGGGGTCAATGGCGGCGATCGAAATCGTCCGCACCCTCAACTCCCGGAATATCCGGACGTACCGGCCACTGGAAGTCGTGATCTGGAGTTGTGAGGAGAGTACATTTAACTCTCGCAGCTTGAATGGCAGCCGGGCCGCTGTGGGCGCCCTCAACCCAGGAGAGCTCGACGAACAGTCCGGCGGCCTCACCAAACGCGAGGCCATTCGACGGATCGGCGGCAACCCGGGGCTTCTCACCGCTCCGCTCATCAAAAAAGGAGATTACCGCGCCTACGTCGAGCTCCACATTGAACAGGGTGGGACCTTGGAACGGGACGGCGTGGCGATAGGAATTGTGGACGGCATCGTTGCCACAGACCGCTACGGCGTGGAGATCACAGGTGACGCGAACCACGCCGGCACGACCCCCATGGCCCAACGCAAGGACGCCCTCGTGGCCGCGGCGCAAATGATTCTGAGCGTCAGGGAGTTGGTGATGGCGGAGCCCGGCAGGCAGGTCGGCACGGTCGGCCACATCGAGAATGATCCGAATGCGCCGAACGTCATACCCGGCCATACCTCTTTAACCGTGGAGCTTCGCGATCTCTCCCCGGAGAAATTAGAGCGCATCGCCGCACGAATCCGCGCGCGCGCCGAGCAAATCGCCACAGACACGGGAACCCGGATCGAGGTGCACCCCGCGGCGCACAACCCGCCCGCACTGGCGGATCCTGTAGTTCAGGCGGCGATCGAATCCGCTGCCCGGCAGATGGACCTCCATTTCGAAAGGCTCCCGAGCGGCGCAGGGCACGATGCCGAGATGATGGCCGAGATTTGTCCGATGGGAATGATCTTCGTGCCAAGCATTGACGGCATCAGCCACTCCCCGCGCGAAAAGACCTCATGGGGAGACTGCGCCAACGGAATGAACGTGCTGCTGCACACGGTTCTCCAACTCGCCGCAGCATGAAAAGACACTACAAACGGTAGCTGATATGGGCCGCCGCCTGGCAAAAGTCGCTTAGTTCCCCAAGCACCACTCGTTCGATTCGATGCACGATCTCCGGAAAATCTGCTCCTTCGGACTCCAGTTCGCCTTCGCATTCGCTGAGGGCGTGTAGGTAGTCCTCGTAACGAACTTTGGATGTTTCTACCAACGAAGCATTGTCCATGATCGTCTTCACCATTCCACCAACGAACCCGGCAATCGCGAGAAAGTCGATCCAACTGATCAGATCGGCAGCTTCCGGGTAAAGCACCTTGCAAGTAAGTGCTGCGACCGCCAGAACCGCGCCGGAAAGATAAAGGATATCGGCGGCAGTGTAGCCTATTCGCTCATGTTGCTGGATTTGTAAAATCTCGCCCTCGGCAAACCTGCGTTGGTACGAGATGCGCAGTTCTTTGTAAGCCTCCCGTGCCGCAGCCGCGATTGCTGCGTTCTTCGGTGTACCGCCGGCAACGCGTTTTTCCGCGAGGCCCCGATGGGGAGAAAAATTCACAAATGCAGAATAACCGGCGTTCAGCTCGCTGTCCAGGATAGAAACCTGCTTCGAATAAAACGCGTTTGCTTGATCCTGTAGATCCTGTGTGCTTTCTGAGATTACCGCCAACGGGTAGGCCTGAAACTTGATGCTCCGAAGCCGCTCCGCGGCGAAACGGTGACACAGCCATACTTGCTTCTGTTTGGTCAGAAGAAGACGCACTTGGATCACAAGGCCTATAATGCCAAGCAAAACGAAAGCGATACTGACTTGGCGGATGCCCGGGAAGGGAGGTATAACTAGCCGCTCGGCAACCGTGAAGAGTGTGCTCAGCAGTACAAGCAAGATCGCCAGCCGGCCCTGCCGGTGGAATCGCAGCTTTGCCTCGTTCGCGGCCTTTTCATGAGCCAGAAAGGGCGCGTCAAGCAAAGAATTCACTACGACCGGTGCGACCAGGCTGAAGGCGTCCGCGAGTTCTGCCGTTGGAAAGATATCGCGATTGTGAACTTCCATGATCATCCCTCCGGCGGGGTACGGAGCGCGGAGGCGCTCTGGATGCCTTGGGCGACCTCGGGAATGATGCCCAGCTCGATATAAATCGGGCGGATGATGCGGCGGATTTCCGGCAGCCGCTGGAAATACCATAACGCGCCGGCGACGCAGCAGATCCCGCCCAATACCAGCGTGGTGGGCGCTCCGTATCGCGCGGCGACCACGCCGGCCGCGAGGCTCCCGATGGGCGTCACCCCCAAAATCGAGAGCGTGTAGAACGACATTACGCGAGCGCGTTTGTCGTCATCCACGATGGTTTGCAGGATTGTATTGGTGGCGGCCATCTGCTGCATCATGCCGAAACCGGTGGCGATCATCATGAGCATCGAGAGCCAGAGCCAGCGCGAGATTCCGAACACGATCAGACCCCCGCCGAAAACCGCGGCGGAAACCCCGATCATCCGCCCCAATCCCACCACGGTTCGGCGCATGGCCAGCGCAATCGCGCTGGAAAGCGCGCCCACGCCCGACATGCCCATCAGGAATCCCAGGGTATGCGGGCCGCCATGCAACACGTTGCCCACCATGAGCGGGACCAGCACCGAGTACGGCATGCCCACAATACTGATCAATCCGAGAAGCAGCAGAAGGGTACGTATGGCGGGCGAGCCCGTGATGTAGCGCCAACCCTCGGCCATCTCGTCCAGGACGCGCTTGCGAGGCCGCGTTGGCCCACTCCGGTCGATGCGCATCGCCAGCAGCGAAACAATGACGGCGATATAGCTGATGCCGTCGATCAAAAAGCACCAGCCCTCGCCGACGGCCGCGATCACGATGCCCGCGATGGCCGGACCGATCAGCCGCGTGCCATTCACCATCGAGGAGTTGAGCGCGATGGCGTTGCTCAAGTCGCCGCGCCGCTCGATCATTTCGATGACGAACGACTGCCGCGCCGGCATATCGAACGCATTGATGATTCCTTGCGCCAGAACCAGAAAGAGGATCCACCAGATATTGATCGTGCCGCTCAGCGCCAGCGCTGCCAGCGCGAAGGATTGCAGCATCGCCAAAACCTGCGTAACCACCAGCGCACGATGCTTATTCCAGCGGTCCAGCCAGACACCCGCGATGGGCGCGAGGAAAAATGCGGGAATCTGACCGGCGAAGCCGGTGATACCCAGCAGCAGGGCCGAATCGGTAAGACGATACACCAGCCAACTGGTGGCGATGCGCGTCATCCAGGTTCCGATCAGCGAAACGGTCTGGCCGGTGAAGAAGAGACGATAATTGCGGGAGCGGAGCGCGCGGAGCGTCACCGCCCAATCGACTTTTGCCATGAAGAGGAGCAGGGGGATGTCAGCCCTGGGGAAGGGGCCGGCAGTGCGTGTCGAAGGCGTCGATAAGCAATTTTGCGACCTGCTGCGCGTCGCGGCCTTCGATATCGCGGCGATGGATCATGTGAACCGGCCGGCCGTCGCGGAACAGAGCGATGGAGGGCGAAGACGGCGGGTGCGGCTCTAGAAGGCGGCGCACATGGGCAACGGCTTCCTCATCGCCGCCCGCGAATACCGTAGCGGCTTTATCCGGGCGCACCGGATGTTGCAACGCCAGCCCGACCCCGGGCCGCGCCTTGCCGGCCGCGCATCCGCAAACCGAGTTGACCACCATGAGCACCACGCCGGGCTCGGCGAGGATGCGGTCCACTTCGGCCGGGGTCCGTGCTTCTTCCACGCCATAACGAGTCAGATCCGCGCGCATCGGCGCAATTAATGGTTCGGGGTATGCCACGGTCCGATTTTACCAGCGCGCAGTGGGGCAGACCGTGAGGTCGTCCGCCGCGCTCATAAGAGCAAGGGCGCATCCTCTTTCAGCCGAATTCCGGAGAGCTTGCGGACGTGCGCCTCCCGCATCAGGAAGTGGATTTTGTGCGCCGCCAAAGAATAGGAGAGTCCCTCTGCTCGAATATTGGAAACGCAGTTACGCTCCGCGTCAGTTCGCCCGCGGTGTGGGTCCCACGTCAAATAGACGCCCAAGCTGTCGGAGGAAGTCAGACCGGGACGCTCGCCAATGAGGACCACAGCCATGTGTGCGCCGAGAAGCTCGCCGATTTCGTCTCCCACGGCGACGCGCCCCTGCAGCACAACCGTGAACGGCGCCAAGCGCCAGACCTCCTCAAGCAAGAGTTGCAGCAGCGCCTTGAGAAGCCCGGGGGCGTGGTGGTGTACGGCAGGGGCAGATAAGCCGTCGGCTATCACGATGGCCGCATCGTAGTCGCTCTTGTGGAGCAAAGCGCGTGACGCATCGCTCAATCTTCTGCCGAGATCGGGACGCCGCAAGTAGGCCTCGCGGTCGGTAGCGGCGCTGCGCAATAACAGATGGGGAAATTCAAGGGAACCCGGATCGAGCGGCCGATGCACGGCGTCGCGCGCTCGCGCGTGGTCCAGTTGGAAGCGCAAGAGCTCGGCGGTGGGCAGACTGTGGCCTGTTTTTCCCAAGGCGACGCGAGCCGGAGTGAAGGCCTTCAGGTCAACAGCCATGGCTCCGGGAGCAAAGCGGGGCGCCGCGCAAACCATTCTTCAAATTCCGGAGCAGGCTTCAGCCCGAGCACCGCGCGGAGGTACAGCGCGTCGTGAAAACTCGTGCTTTGGTAATGCAGCATCACATCGTCCGCTCCGGGCACCCCCATGATGTAATTGCAGCCCGCCACTCCCAGCAGCGTGAGCAGGGCGTCCATGTCGTCCTGATCGGCTTCCGCGTGATTGGTGTAGCAGATATCGCAGCCCATGGGAACGCCCAGAAGCTTGCCGCAAAAATGATCCTCCAGTCCCGCGCGCAGGATCTGTTTTCCGTCGTAAAGATATTCCGGACCGATGAATCCCACAACCGAGTTCACCAGGAGGGGCCGGTACCGGCGCGCAACCGCGTAGGCGCGCGCTTCACAAGTCTGTTGGTCCACGCCGTGATGCGCATTCGCCGACAGCGCACTGCCCTGACCGGTCTCGAAATATATCACGTGAGCGTCCGTCTTTCCCGGCCGTTCGAGATCGCACGCAGCCTGATAGACCTCGTCGAGCATCGCCAGATCGATTCCGAAGGACGCATTGGCCGCTTCGGTTCCCGCGATGGACTGAAAAATCAGATCCACCGGCGCGCCACGCTCCAGGGCCTGCATCTGCGTGGTGACGTGCGCCAGCACGCAGATTTGGGTCGGAATGCGGTAGCATTCGCGAATGCGGTCGAGAAGGTGAAGCAGAGCCTCGACCGCGCCCACATTGTCGGCGGCGGGATTCACCCCGATCACCGCGTCGCCATTGCCATAGGAAAGCCCGTCGAGAATGCTGGCGGCTACGCCCCTTAAATCGTCGGTGGGGTGGTTCGGCTGCAGGCGGGTCGAAAGACGGCCCGGCAAGCCGATCGTTGAGCGAAACCGCGTCACCACGCGACATTTTGCCCCAACCGATACGAGGTCTTGCAGCCGCATGATTTTGGAGACCGCCGCCGCCATTTCCGGTGTTAAGCCGGGCGCCAGCGCCCGGAGCCCTTCCGTGGTTGCCTCGGAAGAGAGCAACCAATCGCGGAACTCACCAACGGTCAGGTGCGAGACGGGCGCAAACGCGGACACATCGTGCGAATCGCAGATAAGACGCGTGACTTCGTCTGCTTCATAGGGAATGACCGGCTCGGCGAGGAAGCTCTTCAGGGGAACATCGGCGAGCTGCATTTGCGCACGCACGCGTTCCTCGGCGCTTTCTGCCGCCAATCCTGCGAGTTCGTCGCCGGATCTGGGTGGAGAGGCCTTCGCGAGCAGCTCGCGCAGATTCATCGAAACCTGAATTCTAGCAGCGAATCAGCGTCCAAACGAAAAATACATCGGGCCGCAGGGGCCAAACCGGCTGGTTTATCCCGCCGCTTTAGAGGCAAGGGCATCCAGTCCCGTGCCAAGGTATTTCTGGACTAATTCTGGCGGCAAATGGTGCCTTGCCTCCAGGTAAGACGGAGTGTTGTAGGAGATCCAAACCTTCCCGTCGGCACTCTCCCAAATCAGTACTTTCAGAGGAAGATCGATCGCGACGCTGGAAACCGCGAGCATCAACGGAGTCCCTGCTTTTGGATTGCCGAAGATCAGGAGCTTGGTCGACCGCATTTCGAAGCCGGCCTTCCGGGCCTCGCCGCTATGGTCAATCGTCGCGAAGAGTGTAATACCATTCGCTGCAAGCGTCCTCGTGAAAATTTCAACCGTCTCATCAACCGAGTGATGGCTGGAGATGGACATGATTCCGTTATCTGAATTGGTCATTGATTTCTCCTCGGGGGATTTCTCCTTGGGGTCGCGGACAGAGATAAGGTAAATAGCCATAGCCAGTCCGAGCACCGCGAGAATTACAGCGACGGCAATGGCCAAAGAGGAGGGGCGGGTGTATCCGGATTCACCGCGGTTTAACTGGCGTACCAAATGGACGTGATTGCATGCGGAAATGAGATTCACAGTGACTCCGACAATGATGAGCCCGGTGCCGAACCAGAACGACGGACCGTACGCCCGCGCCTGAAAACGTGATGCACCCGCCTGCAACGCTTCGAGGAAAAGTCCGAATCGGGCGACGACGAATCCAAATCCCATGAGCGCCAAACCCGTTCGAATCCAGGCGAGAAAAGTCCTTTCGGCAGCGAGATAATCGCTCGCAGTGGCCGGCCGCTCCGTCATTCTTTAACTATGCCAGCAAAACTACCGAACCGTCCGAGCGCCACGCCAGGCGTTGGCGATCCCGTTCATCGTTGGTTTCGTTCGCGCGGCGCGTGTCAAGCACTTTGAGACACCTGGCATGGGAATTTAGTGACTTTCTTCCTTTGTCTTTTGGCCGTTTGGTACCGGCTTGTTGATCCAAACGTCCGAGGGCAACGGCAGTGGTCTTGGCGATTGCCTGA
>DATDGT010000176.1:0-16622 GCA_036521975.1 Bryobacteraceae bacterium | reverse complement strand
TCCTGCACGCGGATCCAGTCAGTTTCGTTTACGGGCTAACGCCATTACCCAAGCCGACCGCTCCCCTCACACGCCTGCATTATCTCGCGTATTTTCATCGTCGGGGGTGCACGGCCCCGGTCATAGATGTTTCGTTTTTTCCAGGTCCGCCATCCAGCGTCAAATCGAGCGTTCCCAGCGCCTTGGCCGCGCCCTCGGCCTCCTGAACCAGCCGCCCGACTCCCATCAGCAAGGGCCGCGCCACCGCGCAAACCTGAGATTAATCGAAAAAGAGGCGGCGGCTACCCAAAATTGAGGAGGTGTACCGGGCGTAATTTGTGCCTTCACATGCTAAAACCTGTGCATCCGCGATCAATTGATCGCGGACCCATTGAAGTTCGCCGGCAGCAGCTAACCCCCAACAATGAACTTGAGCATTCGCCGCGCAGTGTTGCCATAGGGAGGACGCAGCAGACTCAGCGGAGTCCAGCGGCTTTGCAAAAGCACGCCTTTTTTGTTCGAGAAGGTCTCGAAACCATCGAAGCCGTGGTATCGGCCCATGCCGCTGGCTCCTACGCCGCCGAACGGCAGCGCGCATTGGCCCACATGGAAAATGCAATCGTTCACTGTGACACCCCCGGCCAGCGTTCTCTCCAGAACGTGCTGGACGCGTCCGCCGTTTTCATCGAAGTAGTAAAAAGCAAGCGGGCGCGGACGGGCATTCACATATTCGATCGCCTCGTCCAGCGTTTCGTAAGTCACCACGGGAAGCACCGGTCCGAAAATCTCCTCCTGCATCACCGCCATCTCCTCGCTCACATGAGTTATTAGCGCCGGCGGGAATACTCGATTGGCTTGGTCGCATTGCTCTTGCGCCGGATTCATCCGGATGACCTTGGCTCCTTTTGCCTCGGCATCGTCGAGCAACGCTTCGAGGCGCTCATAATGACGGACATTGATGATTCGCGTGTAGTCCGCATTCGCCGCCAAACGTGGGTACATACGATTGTGGATCTCGCGCGCAAGCTCGAGGAATTCGGCTTCCCGGCTCCGAGGCACGAGAACGTAATCAGGCGCGACACAGGTTTGACCGGCGTTGTACAGCTTCCCGGTGAGAATACGCTCCACAGCTTTCCGCAGAGGATAATCCGGATGAATGATCGCCGGGCTTTTCCCGCCCAGCTCGAGCGTCACCGGGGTCAGGTTCTCCGAAGCCGCCCGCATCACTTGTCTCCCCACGAGGGCCGAACCGGTATAGAGCAAATGATCGAATGGCAACCGCGAGAAGTCGCTGCCGGTCGCGGCTTCTCCAAGGACCACCGAGACGTAGTCCGGCGAATACAATTCCGCAGCGATCGAACGCAATAGCTCCGCCGTACACGGCGCAAATTCCGAGGGCTTGAGCATCACGTGATTTCCGGCCGCGAGGGCGTTGGCCAGCGGGGCATAACTCAGGAACAGTGGATAATTCCAGGCCGATAGAATTCCCACCACACCCAGCGGCTGATACAACACTTCGGCTCGGGCGGGCCAAAATTGCCAGGAAACCGGCGCCCGCCGGGGCTTCATCCAGCGCTTCAGATTCGAGATGGCGTGACGAACCTCACTCAGGGTGGGAAAAAGCTCCAGCGCCAGCGTCTCCTCGGCCGCCCGGCCGCCGAAATCGTCCGAGATGGCCGAAACTATTTCTTCTTTGTGTTGAACGAGCCCCCGTTCGAGCAAGCGCAGTGCCTCGCGCCGCTGCGCGTAACCGGGCATCTTGCGCCGGAACGCCGCGCGTTGAGCTTCAAAACAACCCTGAAGCTTCGCTTGATCCATGTCTCGATTGTCATACGACGGAGTATTGGCCGTCGCGGAGCCTACCGATCGGCATCCCCCAGGAATCGAGAGCGCTTTGGGGAAACTCGCGCACTACGGACTCGCCGGGCGCGGCACTTCGCCCGAGTTGCTCCATCGTTTGATGCCGCGCCCGGCGGCCTGCGCGCTCCTAAGGGGCGGAGCAGGCGCATCTACGGGATTCGACCGATTGCCTAAACGCCCGCCCAGCGTCATTCTGAAAATACTCCAGACCGATCGGGACAGAACCGTTGCGCATGGCCGCACGACTGCTTCAAGGCTCGAGAGGAAACGACGTTTGATTCCCTTCCAGATGTGGAAGAAGCAGATCGCGATAGGGGCGGCGGTGGCGCTGTGGATCCCGGCCGTGTATTACGGCGCCCGCATTCTGCTCATCTATTCGACGACGCCGGGACGTCCGGCCGAGCCTTTGCGAGAATGGCCCGCGAGCAGTGTGGTGGAGAGAAACAGCCAACATTACACGCTCCTGCTGTTTGCGCATCCCCAGTGCGGATGTACTAGGGCCACCCTCGGCGAATTAGCGCTGTTGATGGCGCATAGCGACGGGCAACTCGACGCGACGGTCTTCTTTTATTTGCCGGCGGACGAAGCCGGTTCATGGGCCAGAACCGACCTCTGGCAAACGGCCAGCGCGATCCCTGGCGTGCGGACGTTGGAGGACCGCGATGGCGGTATGGCGCAGCGCTTCGGCGCGTTTACTTCGGGCCAAACGCTTCTGTACAGCCCCGGCGGGCGCCTGCTCTTCCATGGCGGCATCACGGCATTCCGGGGCCATTCGGGAGATAACGCGGGGCGAAGCGCGATCACCGCTCTAGTGCGGGGCGAAATCCCTCCCGGCTCTCCTTCGCCGGTCATGACGAAAGTATTCGGCTGCAGCCTGAGAGGGATTTGAGCGGAGTCTCAAGAAGGAGAGCGATACTCAGTGCCAACCCCGAACGCCATTCACGCTTCCGGCGCGCCTTTGCCCGCGAGGATCGCATCCTCCCCGGATAGCCCCGACGCAGAAACGCTCCGGGCCAGCGAACTCGTGCACGAGCACCAGAACCGGGTCTACAGCCAAACCAGCCGCTTGTTCGCGGTGCTGATGGTGGTTCAGTGGATGGCCGGAATCGCGGCCGCGGTGTGGATCTCCCCGCGCGCTTGGTCGGGCGCGACCAGCCACGTGCACGTGCACGTCTGGTTGGCGGTGTTTCTGGGCGGGGCCATCACCAGTCTGCCGGTATTCTTGACGCTGGCCCAACCTCGCGCGGCATTCACGCGCCACATGGTGGCCGTATGCCAGATGCTGATGTCCAGTCTGCTGATCCACCTGAGCGGCGGACGCATTGAAACGCATTTCCACGTCTTCGGATCGCTCGCATTCCTGGCCTTCTATCGCGATTGGCGCGTGTTAATTCCCGCGACTGTGGTGGTGGCCGTGGACCACGCCCTGCGCGGGATCTATTTTCCGCAGTCGGTGTTCGGCATTCTCACGGTAAGCCCGTGGCGCTGGGTAGAACATGCGTGCTGGGTGATTTTTGAGGACATCATCCTCATTAAGATGTGCCTTCAGGGCGTCGAGGAAATGTGGGAAATCGCGAAGCGCCAGGCTTCCATCGAGGTGATCAGCAGCGGGCTGGAGGACAAGGTGCGGCGCCGGACCGCGGAACTGGAGCGCGCCAAGGAAGCGGCCGAAGCCGCCAGCCGCGCCAAGAGCGAGTTTCTGGCCAATATGAGCCACGAGATTCGCACGCCCATGAATGGCGTCCTGGGAATGACCGAACTGGCTCTGGAGACCGAGCTGGATCCCGAGCAGAGAGAGTATCTGACGATGGCGCGCAGCTCCGCCGATTCCCTTTTGGCCATCATCAATGACGTCCTGGATTTCTCGAAGATCGAAGCCGGGATGCTGGAGATGAATCTGGCGGCATTCCGTCCGCGCGAGAATATCGAGGAAACGGTACGCGCGCTGGCGCTCACCGCACATAAGAAGGGGTTGGAATTGGTCTGCGATATCGGCAACTCCGTGCCGGAATCGGTATTCGGCGATTCCCTGCGAATCCGGCAAGTCCTGGTAAATCTGGTCGGCAATGCGATCAAATTCACCTCGAAGGGCGAAGTGGTGGTAGCCCTGCAGGCCCAGCCGAGCGGCAGCGGAAATGAATCCGAATGGGAGCTGTGTTTCAGGGTGCGCGATACCGGCATAGGCATCGCGCCGGAAAAACTGGACTACGTATTCGAAGCCTTTACCCAGGCTGACAGTTCCACGACGCGGCAATATGGTGGAACGGGCCTGGGCCTCGCCATTTCGAAACGACTCGTGGAGATGATGGGCGGGCGGATCACGGCGCAAAGTGAGCCTAACCGTGGAAGCAGTTTCTCGTTTACCGTTCCGGTGCGCGTGGCCGATGCCCGGCCCGCCGAGCCCGCTCTCGATTTCAGCCGCCTATCCGGCATCCCCGTTTTGATCGTCGACGATAACGCCACCAACCGGCGCGTCTTGTCCGATTGGCTGTCGCGCTGGGGAATGTGGCCTATCGTGGCGGAAAGCGGCGCGGCAGCCTTGAAACTTCTGGAATCCGTAGTGCAGCCCGTTCCGCTGATCCTCACCGATGTGCACATGCCGGAAATGGACGGCTTTGAGCTGCTGAAGCACATCCGGATCCACTGGGAAACCCCCACCGTGATCATGCTCACGTCCGGCAGCTATGCCGACGATGTCGCACGCAGCCGCGAGCTCGGGGCGGAAGGATACTTAATCAAGCCCGTGCGGCAAAGCGACTTGCTGCAAACCATCGTGCGGATTCTCGCCGAGCGTCCTTCGGAGGCGCCTTCCCGCTCTGTCCGTCGAGATAACGTCCGCCCGGCGGCCAAGCCGGCTCATCCGCAACTTTCCGGCGCTCTCCATGTGCTGGTCGCGGAGGACAATGCCATTAACCAGAAATACGCCTTGAGCGTGCTCGAGAAAGAAGGCTACCGCGCCGTGGTTGCCGGCAACGGCCGTGAGGCGCTTGCGGCCATGGAGCGCCAATCCTTCGATCTTGTGCTGATGGATCTCCACATGCCGGATATGGACGGATTCGAAGCCACCAGCAACATTCGAGCCAGGGAAAGATTTTCCGGGGCTCATATTCCGATCATTGCCGTCACCGCGCATGCATTGAACGGCGACCGCGAGAAATGTTTGGCGGCCGGCATGGACGCTTACGTTTCTAAGCCGATCCGCCGGACGGAGTTGATGGAGGCTATTGCGAGCCTGGTCGAAAAGGGCGGCTTTACATTCGCTGGGAGGCCCGAGGCAGCGCCAATGAAGCCTTCAGGGAGCGCGACCCAACTCGTGGGGTAGGGTCGAAAGCCGTCCTCATAGCGATGTGGCGCTTTGTGGCGCTTTTCATACACTTCCGTGAGCCGCCCCCGAGGGTATATACTATTGAATCCAGGATGTCGGAGGGGCCCGAAAACTCGGAGACTCGGCAGATCACTACACTGCTGAACGAAATGCGGCGCGGCGATCGCCAAGCGGGCGAAAAGGCGGCCGCTCTGGTGTACGGCGAGCTGAAACGAATCGCCTCGCGGCAGCTTCGCCGGGAACGGCCGGGCCATACGCTGATCACCGCCGCGCTGGTGAACGAGGCCTATTTGCGGCTCTCGGGGAGCGAGCCATTTCCGGTTCGCAATCGCGCACATTTCTTTGCTATTGCCAGCCAACAAATGCGGCGGATTTTGGTGGATCACGCGCGCGCCAAAAGCGCGGAAAGGCGCGGCGGCGGCGCTGTTAGCGTCGGCCTCGATCACGCGGAGGGCGCCTCCTCTCCGCCCGATTTCGACGTACTGTCGCTACATGAGGCTCTCGAAGAACTGGAGGCCGTCGATCCGCGCGCGGCGCGGGTTGTGGAACTGCGCTACTTCGGCGGTTATACAGATAAGGAAGTGGTCGAGGCGTTGGATACAGCTCTGGCCACGGTTCGAAGGGATTGGGAGTTCGCGCGCTGCTGGCTGGCGGATCGCCTCAAAAACCGCGCGCGCCCTGCCGCGAAGGGGACATGAGCTTTCGAGCCGATGTCGCCGCAACAGCATCACCGGGTGCGCAGACTTTTCGACGAGGTTACGGACCTCCCGGAAAGCCAACGGCTAGGCTTCCTCAAAAGAGAATGCGGCGATAACGCCGAAGAATATGAGGCGGTGGTGCGGCTGCTCGAAGCCCAAGCCGGTGTCTCTCCGATAGATGAAGCGCCCCCCGGTCTGAAACGCCTTGGACGGTATCTGATTACCGGCGAACTGGGACGCGGCGGAATGGGCGTGGTCTACGACGCAATAGACCCGAAGATTGATCGCGCGGTGGCCGTGAAGGTGATCCACCTGGACTCCTTGGGAGACCCGCGGCAGGCGGATTTCCTGCGCGACCGGCTATTTCGCGAGGCGCGCTCGGCCGGCCGGCTGTCCCATCCGGGAATCGTGACGATCTTCGATGCCGACCAGGAGGGTCAATTGGCATTCCTCGCGATGGAGCGCGTGGAAGGGTCATCGCTCCATCGGATTCTTGCCGAGGGCCGGGAACTATCCTACGCGCAGATCTTCGAAATCTTAAGACAAACGGCTGCGGCACTGGATTACGCGCACTCAAAGAAGGTCGTGCACTGCGATGTAAAGCCGGAAAATCTCATGATCGGCGCCGGCTGGATGGTAAAGCTGACGGATTTCGGAATCGCCAAAATCACGTCCACGGAATACCACACACGGAGCGGATTTTTGATGGGAACGCCCAGCTACATGTCGCCGGAACAAATCGAGGGACGGACGCTGGACGGAAAATCTGATCAATTCTCGCTCGCGGCGCTGGCATTCCGGCTTCTCGCCGGGTCGACGCCTTTCCAGGGAGACTCGCTGGCCTCAGTGGGCTATGCGATCGTGGCGGGACCGCGCCCGTCCATCGCGGCGCTGAATCCGCACCTGTCGCCCGGCGTCGACCAGCCGCTTGTGCGGGGACTCGCCAAATCTCCGCAGGAACGGTTTCCGACTTGTTCCGAGTTCGTCAATGCGCTCGAGGCCGCTTTTGCGGACAAGCCGCCGCCGCTGAGTCGGCCGACGGCCTCTCCGGCCAGAGCCA
This sequence comes from Bryobacteraceae bacterium, assembly GCA_036521975.1. Taxonomy (GTDB): domain Bacteria; phylum Acidobacteriota; class Terriglobia; order Bryobacterales; family Bryobacteraceae; genus Palsa-187. The sequence goes on along the minus strand of DATDGT010000176.1, from coordinate 9,700 downwards.
AGAGCCGGGCCATGATTGTGAGCCTCTTCGCCGCCGGTCTAATGTTGCTAGCGCTGGTGGTTTGGGTCGGTTATCGGAGCCTGACGCGCGCGCATCCTCCAGCGGCGGTGGTTGCTTTACCACAAAATCCGCCGCAACCAAATCCGCCATTGGCGGCGCCGGGTGTGGAATTGTTCGCAGCCGAGCCGTCGTCGATTAAGGCTGGCTCGGCCGCGACGCTGCGCTGGCGTGTAACGGGCGCGACCAAAGTGACGGTCGATCAGGGGATCGGCCCAGTGGAAACCAGCGGCCAAATTGCGGTTCGTCCAAAGGCGACGACTTCTTACCAGCTCACCGCAACCGGTCCCGGAGGGCAGATCGTGACGGCGATAGTCGAGTTGACAGTGGACGATGGCTCGAAGGTCGGCACGCTCTACGCCCAGGCCGTCAGTGAACGCCGCGCCGGCCATCCCGAGACAGCTTTCCGGTTGTTTCGCCAGGCTGCCGACCTGGGAGACGCCCGGTCCATGCTCGAGCTGGGCAATATGCTGGCGGATGGCGAGGGCACTCCGCAAAACTATGAAGAAGCCGCGCGGTGGTACCGGAGAGCTGCGGATCGCGGCAGCGCGAACGCCAAGCTGCTGATGGGTGGGCTGTATTACATGGGCCAGGGAGTTCCAACGGATTTCAGGGCCGCGGCGCAATGGTTTACCTGGGCCTCAGATGCCGGCGATGCTTCGGCGAAATTCGATCTGTGCCAGATGTACGAGGGGGGCCTTGGCGTGCTTAAGGACTTGGATAGGGCACGGCGCTTCTGTCAGGATGCGGCAGCCCTGGGCAACGAGGAAGCCCGCAAACACCTTCCACAACTTTCGCCGCCAGGAAGATGAGCATTTTTCCCTCGGTTTTACGCATTTCTGATTGGAGGGCGGAAACGAACGGATATGGAGGGCCTTTGAAAGCCCTGGCCGATGAAGTAAAATTAGATAATCGGAAAAACTAGGTTCTTGAAAAGGAGGTTAAGAGCCCAAATGCGCGTCTCGAGTACGTTATTCCTGTTTCCCGCGCTGTTTGCACTGTCACAACTTGCTCCTGCTGAGGATGCTAAGGATGTCCAGCAAAAGCTGGGATCGAAGTACAAGCTCACTGTGATTAATGCCGAAGGCGGAGTGGTCATTCCGGGTGCGACGTTGGTCCTCAAGCTGAACGGCCTGGTTGCGGGCGCGATGAGCGCGTGCGTGAACGACTACAAGGACGGCAAGGTCACCGTCGCGAAAGGGCCTTGCGGTGCATCCAGCGCGCTCGGCAAGATCCGCTGCCCTCCATTGGTGCCAGGTTGCGCTGGGCGCGTACCCGATACCAGCGGAACCCGCAACTTCGTCATGGGAGAGAAGGTGTACGTTACGAAGATCGATGTGAAGGATGGCATCAATTTTGCCGTTGTTTCCGATGCAATCAACAACGTCGTCTACAAAGCCGAGGTAAGATTCCAGTTTCCTAAAGGGACGGCGCCCGATTCGGCGAAGGCCGACCAACTGGCTGGCGAGGTCTTCACCATCTCGCAGGATAATCCGCAAGGTGGCGGAGGAGCCGCGGGCGGGCAGGCGCCGGCGGGCCAGACGCCCGCACCGGCCGCCGCGCCAGCTCCCGCGCCAGAGCCGCAACCGGCGGCATTGCCGCCCATCGAACCACCGCCGCCTCCAACAGATGCGCCCGCCGCTCCGCCACCCACGGTTTCGCTCGGAATGACCATCGACCAGGTGGTCGCGATACTCGGGCAGCCTAAGCTCATTGTGGAGCCTACAAAGAACAAGAAGATTTACACGTACCCCGCTTTGAAGGTTACGTTCGTAGATGGGAAGGTTTCCGACGTTCAGTAGTTTGAGCGCGGATTGGAATTTATCCGGAGAGAATTATGAAGACGACAAACATTCGACGGTCCCGTTTAGCGGCATATCTCGCAGCGCCCCTAGCCGCGCTGCTGCTCCTATCCACCCTTGAGGGGGCGGATGACAAGGATAAGAAGCCAGCGGCTAAGCCGGCAGCTAAAGCTCCAGCCGCAAACACTAAAGCGCCGGCAACGGGGGCGACAAAGGGAGCAACTCCAGCCACGGGCGCCACGCCGGCCGGGAGGGGACCTGCCGCAGGTGCCGCTCCCGCCACTGGTAGAGGCACGGCTGCGCCAGCGACAGGTCGCGGCGCGGCGCCAGAGGCTAGTAGGGCGGGGACAAATCCCGGCGCAGGCCGCGCCGGCGCTCCTGGAACACCTGCCGGCCGAGGTAATAGTGTGGGGGGCCGAGAGCAACCCCGAGGCGTCAACTCCGTCCGTACCGCTAACGGGAATGAGTTTTCCCGGAGAGCGGACGGCCGGCCCCGCGACGTTCATGTGGCGGGCCGTGGAATGGACGTTCATCATGGACTGGCCGGGGGGCGGCGCGTATCCGTTGAGCGAGCGGATCATTCGAGGATCGTCGCCGAGCGCGGGCGCGGCTTCGTCGATCATCCGTACGCGTTTCGGGGCCACGAATATGCTCATCGCACCTACGTTGTGAATGGCCGCGTTTACGACCGCTTCTATGGGCGTTATCCTTACCGCGGCGTCTATCTTGACGTCTACGCGCCCGTTGCCTACTATCCTGTCGGTTTCTACGGATGGGCCTATAACCCGTGGGTCGCGCCGGTACCTTACGCCTGGGTAGGCTGGGCGGGAGCGCCCTGGTATGCCTACTACGGGCCGTACTTTGCGCCCTATCCGGTTTATGCAAACGCCTCCTTATGGCTCACGGATTATCTCATCTCGCAATCGCTGATTGCCTCCTACCAGGCTCAAGTGGCCGCCCAAGCGGCGGCGAGCCAACCGCCTCCGCCACTTCCTGCGGGACAAGTGGCTCTCACGCCCGACGTGAAGCAGGCCATCGCGGATGAGGTGAGGCGGCAAGTCGCTTTGGAGAATGCCGAGGCCCAGGCGAATACGCAGAACGCCGACTTCAACGGCCAGTCCAGCGGCATCGCTCGGATGTTAGCGGACGGTATGCCGCACACTTTCGTGGTCGGCACGAATCTGGATCTGACCGACGCGTCGGGTCAGGAGTGCGCGATGAGCGAAGGCGATGTCCTCCAGCTCGCCACGCCTCCGCCGCCCACGGCCACCGCCGCCAATCTCATCGTGATGGCTAGCAAAGGCGGCGTGGAGTGCCGCAGATCGAGTTTGGTTTCGGTGAATCTCCCGGATCTACAGGACATGCAGAATCACATGCGCGAAACCATCGATGAAGGCTTGGGGAATCTGCAAGCTCACAAAGGCGGATTGCCCACGCCGCCCCCGTCGGCGATGGCCATGGTGCAACCGGCGTCGTTCTCGGTCGGGGCGCCGCCGCCCGACCAGACTGCCGCGACGCAGATCAATCAGCAACTTCAGGACGCCGATAAGGCCGAGCAGGAGACGTTAGCCGAAGCTCCTGGCCAAGCTCCGCTGGCGCCGATCGCGCCTCCTGCAGCGCCGGCCGGGCCACCGCCGACACTTTCAGCCGGTATGAGCACGGATCAGGTGATCGGTATCCTGGGCCAGCCCAAGAACATCGTGGATCTAGGCGCGAAAAAGATTTATGTCTATCTGGACCTTAAGGTCACGTTCCAGGACGGCAAGGTGAGCAACATCGAGTAGTTGCTAGCGACAAGTCTTTTCTACAAGGCCGAAGGAATTCCTCCGGCCTCGTTTTTTCTAGCCTTCCTCTTCCGGGCCGGCAGCGTGCGCCCTCTGTATTCACCCCGCCTGAGTGGCCAACTCTCTGACGCCCAGTTGCCGCAAGCAGCGATCGATCCACAGCCGCGTCAATTTCTCCTGCACCCCGTTGAGCGAAAGCCGGGCGCGCAGCACGTCGAAATCGACGCGGTCCAGCGCCTGGTCCTGATTGAAGCAGGAGAACACCACGGTCTCTTCGCCCGTCGCCGGATCGACGTGGCGCTGCAAGCATTGCGCGCAAATCTCCTTCATCATGCATTGCATCGGCGAATTCACGCTGGCGATGCCGCGGTGCGCGGGATCGAGGTACGGCTTCAGTACGCTGTGGCGCGCGCGCTGCACCGCGCGCATCATCCCGTCGGAGCCGATCACGATCAACCGCCGCGCGCTAGACAGCGGAGTCTGTACATCGCCCAGATCGCCGCGCGCATACGCCGCCATGGCTTCCACGATATTTCCGGTGAAGGTGAAATCGCCGGGACGATCCGGCCGAAACCCTGGAGGCTCGTCGCAGCACCACACCACCACGTCGGAGGCGCGCTCGATCTCCTCGATTTTGAAGCGGTCGGCCATCTTCTTGTAGCCCGCGAAATACAACACCCGGCTGCCCAACTCCCGCAATCTCTGGCCGATGGAGAACAGCACGGCGTTGCCCAGCCCGCCTCCGGCCAACAGCACCGTCTCGCGCGCGGGCGTATGGGTGGGCGTGCCGGTCGGCCCCATCAGCACCACCGGCTCGCCCGGCTGCAACAACGCGCATAGGTCCGAAGAGCCGCCCATTTCCAGAACAATGGTCGAAAGCAAACCCTCCGCGCGGTCCACCCACGCGCCCGTGAGCGCCAGACCCTCCATGGCCAGTTTGGTTCCGTTCACGCGCGGCGCCAGGGTCTCGTAATTCTGCAAGCGATAAAACTGGCCCGGCTCAAACGCGCGCGCCGCCAGGGGCGCTTTCACCACCACTTCGACGGTGTTGGGCGTGAGGCGAACCACCTCTTGGACGGTGGCCCGCAGCTCGCGATTCAGGCGCTCGATCAATTCCCCAGCATCCGGCGAACAGGCCGCGCGCCGGGCTAGCAGCCGCGAAATCACCGGATAGCCTTGCTTGGCGCTGGCCATGGCCTTCACCACATTCCCGGCGAAAGAGGGATGCAAATCGCCGAAAAAGCTGATCGCGCGGCCATCCGGGGCAAGCGATGTCAGGACCCGCACGGCCGCAGGCTTGGCGTTTTTTTCGGGCTTCACGGGCTGGCCTTCTTCGTCCACCGCCTGGTAGTAGCGGCCATCCAAATGCAAATGCGCCGGGTCCTCGCGCTGCAGCACGGTGTTGGGCTGCGTCCCCGCAGCCACCAGAATGGATTTCGCCGAAAGCAGCGCGGTCTCGCCCGCCGCGTTGGTCACGCGCAACCCCGCGGCGTGGCCGAAGCGATCCACTTCCACGGCCACCGGCGTCAGGCCTTCGGCGATATGCACGCCCTCTTCCATCGCCTTGGCCACTTCTTCGTGATTCAAAGTGTAGCTGGGCGCGTCCATCAACCGGCGACGATACGCGATGGTTACCCCGCCCCAGGAGTTCAGCAGCGTAAGCCGGTCCTCAGGTCGCGCCGCGCGCAGCGCGCGCAGCGCGCGCGCATGGGCCAGGAACTCTTCGGCCGTTTCCTCCTCTTCTTCGCTCCAGCTTTGGCGCACTTCTCGTTCGCCGCGCTCTTCGACCAGGGTTTCGTAGCGCTCCAGGAATTTTTCCACCTGAACGACGTAATACGCCAGCGACTCCGTCGCCGTGTCGATTGCCGTCAATCCCCCGCCGATCACCACGATGGGCAGGCGGATCTGCAGATTGGCGACGGAATCGCGCTTGGCCGCGCCGGTGAGCTGCAACGCCATGAGGAAATCGGAGGCCTGGCGCACGCCGCGCGCCAAGCCGTTGGCCATGGGAACAATCGTCGGCCGGCCCGCGCCGGCGCACAGCGCGATGTGATCGAAGCCCAAATCGAAGGCGCGCTCGACCGTGATGGCCCCGCCGAACCGCACTCCGCCGTACATCGCGAATTCGCGCCGCCGCTCCACCAAAAGCCGCGCGATCTTCAAAAAGTTCTTGTTCCAGCGGACGGTGATCCCGTATTCGGCCACGCCTCCGAAGCCCGCCATGACCCGGTCGTCCAGCGATTCATAAATCTCGCGTACGTCGCGAATGGCGCGGAACGGAACCCGCGTGCCTGAAGGCTCAACGCCCGAGATCTCCGCGGGCAGAGGCTCGATTTTCAAGCCATCGACGCCAACCACCGCGTGGCCGTCGTTCATCAGATGATGCGCCAGTGTGAACCCCGCCGGACCTAGACCCACCACCAGAATCTTGTACCCGGTGGAGGGACGCGGAAGCGGACGCCCGAAATTCAGGGGATTCCAGCGCGTCAGCAGGCTGTAAATCTCGAAGCCCCACGGCAGATTGAGCACTTGCTTCAGCGTCTCGGTTTCGATTTGCGGAATGTCCACCGGGTCCTGCTTCTGGAACACGCAGGCCTTCATGCAGTCGTTGCAGATGCGATGGCCGGTGGCCGCGGCCAGGGGATTGTCGATGGTTACGATGGCCAGCGCGCCGATCGCGTGCCCGCGCTGGCGCACCACGTTCATCTCCGAGATTTTTTCCGACAGCGGGCAGCCCGCCAGCGTCACCCCCAGCGGACTCTTGCGGAATTCGCCCGATTTTTCGCGCAATCCGCTGGAGCAACTGTCTTTGGCCTGGTTGTGGCACTTGATGCAATAATGCGCCTGATCGAGCGCGCCCACCAGGCCCATGCCCGGATCGGTGAGCTCAAATCCGTGGCGCTCGCGCCAGTGATCCGGCGGAAGCCGCAGCTTGGGGGTTCCGTTGGAGGCCAGCGTCTCCACCGGAACGAGTCGCGTGAAATCCAACTTGTGAGGCGTTTTGAATAGAACGCCGTGTTTATGTTTCAAACGGCCGGAGGGAGAAAGCGCCGCCCACGCCGCGTAGCGCGCGGCCAGATCAATTTCCCTCGCGTAGTCCGCTTCGGCTTCCAGCCACTTGGAGACGTGATCAGCGAAAACTCGCTCGGTGAGCGGCTCGCCGAAGCGCTTTTCCAATTCCGCGGCCAGGGCCTCGCCGTCGATCGCCGAGGCTTGCTCGGGCGTCACCCCGCTGATCGCGCGCCGCTGCACGAATTTGCGCTTCACGGCGTACAGCGGGTCGAGTTCGTGATGACGGCTCTGGAGCTCGGCGACCTCGCGTGCAATGCCGAACTGGCCGGCCAGGAAGTCTTCCAGGTGCGGCGCCAGCTCGATCACCACCTCCGAGCGGGCCTGGTCCGTCAGCGCCGCCGGATCGCGCCTGGCCAGCGTCAGCCGATGATGCAGTTCGGGGCTGGTCCGCTCCAGCTCGGCCAAAAACAGCCCGTCCAGCCGCGCCAGCCCCTCGCGTACATACAGGTCTTCTACAGGGATGCCGCTGGCGAGAGTGGGTTGAGACACAAGGGATTCTTGCTTCAGGATAGCATCGGCAATCGTGAGAAAATCGGGATTCCATGGGGCGCATTCGCATTCTGTCCGACGCCGTGGCGAATAAAATCGCCGCGGGAGAAGTGGTGGAACGGCCCGCAAGCGTCGTCAAGGAGCTGCTCGAGAATTCGCTGGACGCCGGGGCGTCGGAATTCCGTATCGAAATCGAGGCCGGAGGGCGCGGATTGATTCGCGTCTCCGACGACGGCTGCGGCATGATGCGCGACGACGCGCTGCTCGCCTTCGAGCGCCACGCCACCAGCAAGCTTTTCGACGTGAAAGACCTGCTTTCCATCGCCACGCTTGGTTTTCGCGGCGAGGCTTTACCCTCCATCGCGTCGGTATCGCGGTTGCTGCTGGAAACGCGAGCGCGCGAGGAGCGATCGGGAACCGCGGTGGAGATCGCCGGCGGAAGGTTGCTGCGCTGCGACGAAGCGGCTCTGGCGGCCGGCACGAAGATCACGGTTCGGGATCTGTTTTTCAACGTCCCGGCGCGGAAAAAATTCTTGCGCTCGGAGCAAACCGAAACCGCGCACGTCGCCTCGCTGGTCACCCATTACAGCCTGGCGCATCCGGACAAAACCTTCTTGCTCCGGAACAATCGTGCGGAATTGCTGAACGTCACTCCCGTTGGGACGCTTAAGGAGCGGGTCTTTCAGGTATTCGGCAGCCAGATTCTGGACGAGTTGATCGATTTGGGCGAGCGCTGGCGCGATCTTTCCATGCCGCCTGAGCCGGACGAAGCTCCCGCGATACGCCGCTTCCGCCTACGCGGATTCGTCAGCGGACCGCAGGTGCAGAAAATGAACCGGAATTCGATCTATTTGTTCGTGAATGGCCGCCTGATTCGCGACCGTCTTCTGCTCCACGCCATCTCCTCGGCGTATCACAATCTGATGCCCGCGGCGTGCTGGCCCTTCGCGCTCCTGTTTTTGGATTGCGAAGCGGAAGAGGTGGACGTGAATGTCCATCCTTCGAAAACCGAAGTGCGATTTCGCCACAGCTCCGTGGTGCACGATCTGGTTCGCGACACGATTCGCCAGGTTTTGATCGCCGAGCGGCCCATTTCGCGGATTCCCCTGTCCACTCCGCCACAGCCCGCGGCCGGCCTGCCCTACTCGGAATTCACGCAAAGTCTCGAGACCATGGGCGCGTCGTTTCCCACGCAGCAGGGTCCCTCGCACGCCAGTCCTCCGCAGCACGCGAGCGCCGCGCCAATGAGTTTTCCCACGCGCCCCGATACCGACCCGGCGGATTTGCCCGAATTCTGCCTTCGCCAACCCCCGCCTCCCACGCCGCGATTTGAGTTTTCGGACGTTCCGGAGGCGAGCGCCTTCGCGGCGCACAAGCTGACCATCCCCGATACGCATGGCCCGCTGCCTCCTGGCGCCGCCGAACCCGAAGCGAGCAGTCTCGATGCCTTGCGCGATCTGCGGCCCTTAGGACAGATTCACGATAGCTTCATCGTGGCCGCGGGGCGCGACGGTTTGTGGATCGTCGATCAGCACGTGGCGCATGAGCGGATTCTGTTCGAAAAAGTTTTGGCCGGGCGGGGAAATGAACGCCTGGAAACGCAGCGCCTGCTGCTTCCCGCGGTCCTTTCACTAAGCCCCGCGCAGCAGCTTGAATACGCGCGCATCGCGTCGGAAATGGAGAGCGTTGGCTTTGAGACCGAGCCGTTTGGAAATCGCACGATCGCGGTAAAAGCCGCGCCGGCAGGCTTGGCGGCGGCGGATATTGAGAAGGTCATTTTCGAAATATTGGAAATTTCGGACCGCGAGCTGCGCCAGACCTCCATCGACGATCTGCGCCGCGCGATGGCGGCGTCCATCGCCTGCCGCGCCGCGATCAAGATCAATACCCGGCTTGAACCGGCGAAAATCGAGTGGCTGCTGCAGGCGCTCGCCGCGACATCGTGCCCCATGAGCTGCCCCCACGGGCGCCCCATCGCGCTACGTTATTCCACGCGCGATATTCTCAAGAGCTTTCACCGCATCTGACGCGGAACCAGGCAGCACGTCCACAACCGAGTGGAGCGGGCTTTCGCCTTCAGCGGAGGCTTCAGCCGGCTAAAAAGCCTGCGCCGCCATCTTGCTAACTGCGCGAAATGTAGAAAATCCAGCTACTGGCGGTAAGTCCTTAAAATACAATACATAGGCCGCAAACATTCGCGTTATTTAGCGTTATGTTAGCGTTATTTTTGCGTTATCTTTGCGTTTCACCGCGTTAAACCTCGCGTCATCTTTCGGCACGACTGAAGTCGTGCCCTAGAGTTGTGTGCCGAGCATGTTCGGCAGTTTGGAAGTGAAAGTCTTCTACCCAACCTGGTGGAGGTGAAGGGTTAGCGAAACGCAAGGGCGTTCTGGCGACAGAGGGTCTGAAAGAAGCGTGGAGCAAACGTGCGAGCCGATGAACAATTCAGCGGATATGAGGCGTGAGCGTCAGACGAGCGGCCAACTCACCGCAAAG
>DATDGT010000175.1:0-18533 GCA_036521975.1 Bryobacteraceae bacterium | reverse complement strand
CCACCAAGTCCAACGACAATGAAGCACGCCCACAAGGTGCCGCTAGCAATTTGGCCTTTGCTGCTCAGCGGGGCAGTGAAGGCGGATTATGAAATAGTAACGACAACTCTATAACAGTTATTTTTGCGGCCGGACTTAGACATCGTCTACCTCCTGAATCTACATGCGGTATCAGTATACTCTCTGGGCGTGCTGCATGGCGGACCGATACTTGGCTGACCGAGCGACCCCCTCGGCGTAGCTCCGCGTGCGGCAATCCTTCGATTTTCGCACGCCCACCAAGGCCAGGCTTGATGCCTTTGAATTCCCCCTTCCACGCGGTTGTTGGGGGGGTACGATTTTCGCACACCTAACTCCCGGCGGTGCCGGCAGCTTTGCGGGCGGCCATTCGGACGTGACCGGCGTTTTCACGGGATTAACCTCCCACAGGCCACCCCAGGCCACCTGCCATTTCAATCCGAGCTTTGTACGAGTGGACCACGTAAGCCGCCCCGAGCTGCGGCGAGGCCATCGTGGCAGATATACGATACAGCGACCACACCTACGAGTGAACGCTGCCCTATGTGCCACTCGAGTTCGTGCGTGGCAACATGGAGCTGATGGCGTCAAGAACCCCCCGTGCGGAGTTCCCGCGAGCGGTCGTGCATGCGCTGGAGAGGCGAGCCGGGGGCAGGTGTTCGTTCCCAACCTGCGACCGGGTTACGTCAGGTCCTGGAGCAAACGAGGGCCAGGTTGCTACAACTGGCAAAGCCGCACACGTATTCAGCGCCAGGGACAGTGGTCCCCGCGGGTCCGGTGGCCTCTCGTTCGAGGAGCGGCAGCGCATTGATAACGCCATCTGGCTCTGCGCGGAGCACGCGGAAAGAATAGACAAGAACAACGGATCGGAATTCCCGGCACCAACTCTGAAGGCGTACAAACTTATGCACGAAGAGAAAGTCCGGTGCGAGCAGGTGGGAATCGGGCTTAGGACCGGGTGGATTCACTCAATATCCATCGATCAGGCGCCCATCTTTCGCACACCTCTCGAAATCCAATTTGGCAAGGTTACGGTCTTACACGGAGATAATCGCAGTGGCAAGACCGCCCTTTGCGATTGGTTGCAAGGCATATCCGACCCCTCCGTATTATGCCGCTGGGCAGATGCTGGAGTACAGGGGAGCCTCTCCTTTGAGGTCACGTACCTCGATCCGTTCAGACAGAAGCTGAGGGTGCGACTACAGTCGCCCGACCAAGTCGAGTACTTTCTGAATGGCGAACCAGTGCCATTCGATCCTAACCCAGTCAGGTTCGTCCGCCTCAGAGATCTCCGACCGAGCCCCTTTAGTGATTTCTTACCGCCAATGAACGATTTGGAGTTTCTGAGCAAGACCCTCTCCGTTAGCCCTGCCCTCGTCCGAAACATGATGCCGCTTATCGGCATCCAGAAAGGGAGCACCGTTGGTGGTATACGTATCGAACGGGGTCCGAATGATTCGATCCGCGTGTGGACTGACGTTCACGGAACGTTGGCGGGACTTGACCTACAGCGCCAGCTCTCGAGCACTGAACGATCTCGGGTACTTCTTGAGATTGCGGCAGTCTTCGCTCGTTATTCCGCCAAGCGTGTCCCAACTGTTCTCCTTGTGGATTGGGCAGCGAAGAGTTTCGACAGCGTGTGGATGAGCCGTGTCATTCACTTTCTGTCGAGCGATGATAACCCTTTTCAGACCGTGCTGGAACGCGTCACAAACGGACTGGGCGGATGTAACATCGCACGAGTGGTCAGTTTCCATGGCAAAGAATCGGGGGTGACGGTTGATCTCAGTCTGACGGAGGGCGCCGGAAGCTGAGTAGGGCAGGTCAAGCTGACTGTCTTACGCGCTGTCGTTCGAGGCGGCTGCGCCGGCTCCGAGCGTACCGGCCACTCGGACATTGGCCGGAAACGGCGATCTGCGAGATTATTCCCGGTTAAGTCCCCGTCACGGCAACTGGAGCCGTGACGGGGAGACTACGCAGCGGCTCGCAAGGTTGAAACCGGCACGCCCACCACCTTCGCAATCGCGCGCCAGCTCTGGCCCTCGGCCCGCATCCGGGCAACTTCATCGCGGCGGAAGATGCGGCGCGGGCGCCCGAGGCTCTTCCCAGCGGCTTTCGCGGCCCTCACGCCAGCCAAGGTCCGCTCACGGATAAGCTCGCGTTCAAACTGAGCTACACCAGCCAAAATCGTGAGCATGAGTGTGCTCGACGGGTTCGAAGCGTCGGTGTCGAGGCCCTGGCTCACGGCGATGAACCGCACGCCGTAGCTGGTGAGCGCCGCGAGCTGCTGGCTCAAGTGGAGCACGGAGCGGCCGAATCGGTCTATCTTCCACACCAGGACGCAATCGAATTCACGGCGGCCGGCGGCGGTCATGAGCCGATCAAGCGCCGGGCGGCTTGCCTTCGCGCCGGAGAAGCCCGCGTCCACGAACTCGACGGCGGATTCCCATCCGCGCCGGGAGACGTATTCCCGAAGCTCGCGAAGCTGGAGTTCGCAGTTTTGATCCGTGGTGCTGACTCGGGCGTAAATGGCGGTTTTCATGTTGATCCTCCGAATGGGTTGAAGTGGCCGCCGGTCTGATCGCCAGCGGCCACAGGTTGGCTACTGTTCCATCAGAATCCAGTGCCGCGCCATTTCGATGGCTCTCTGACGGAATGATTCTCTATGGGCCGGGGACAGCACTTCACAGCGGTAGGCCTCGGGGCTGTCGTCCAACTCAATGCCACGGTTCAAGAGTATCTTCCGAAAGCGCTCGGGGAACTCGGTTGCTTCGACCAATTCGCGACATCCGCGCAACAGGGCGCGGGCCGCAGATAGGCTTTCTGCGAATTGATACAGATCCTCTTCGGCCAAACAATCTATGGCCTCTTCAACAGTCTCGGCCGGTGGTTCGCGGCCAGGCGCGCTGGTGAGAGAAGCCGCGGCTTCTTCGACGGACCTATCGATGCGCTCCAGCCAATCGGCGAAGCTCTCGGGCTTGTGGTCTTTTTCGTTGTTCTGCACGGTAGCTTCTCCTGTTACGCGCACAGCGCCGCTGCAGCGCTGATGTGATCCAGGCGGATCGAGTGAGGGGGAATCGACGGTGTAGCACGCGCGGGATCGTCAGACCAAGCCCCGCCGAGGTATTCCACGGAGACGAAACGCGGGCGCGGGCATTCGCGGCCCAGAGAATCCCAGGCCCAATCCGCGATCTCGGATTGAGTCAGGCTCAAGGGCGTCCAGACCACGATAACGGCGGACTCGAAACGCACGCGGTATTCATCGAGCGGGTGGTGGTGGGTTCCCTGGCTTGCCGGTTCGCCGCAGTGATCGCACAGCGTGGGATCGGGCGTGAGGGGAAGAGTTGCTATGGTTGAAGCAAGCATCGTGAAAATATCCTTTCTCGGTGATTAGGGGACGTGGCCGGTTGCCGCCGATCACGTTCCCGATTACATCCCCATTGTATAGTTAGCGCTTACTGAAAGTCGAGAACTTTTTCCGTCCCTTCATGGATTGATTTCAGCTAACGTTTACTGTAATCTGTAGGTGCATGGGAAAACGTAAGAATCCGGCGGCCGTGGCGCTCGGGCGCAAAGGCGGAGCGGTCACTGGCGTGAAGAAGGGGTTTGCGGGCATTAGCGCAAAGAGACTCGCGGAAATACAAGCGCGCGCGCTGGACACACGCCGTGAGAATGCAGCGAAGCGAGCGGCGAGGGCGGCGAAGTAACCGCCTACAGCCCGAGTCTTTGCTGGTGTTGGCAATTGCAGTAACCGCTGAATCGCTCCTCTACAAAGACGATCGGGCCGGCGATCGCGAGGACCGTTGGTATGGACGCCCGCCAAAGAAAAGGCGATAGGATGAAGGCGGCGCCACGGCGGAAGGCCGCGGCGGGGTGTTCCTTGGCTGGCGCAGCCGTCGCAAAAGAAATTTGAGCGTGTGTAATCTATCGCCCGGAAGTCACGTCTTGGGACTTTGTAAAGGCGTGCGGGCGGGGAGCGATGCGGCGGTCACCCTCCGAGACTGCCTCAAAGCGATGATCCGCCCGCGCGACGATGTTCCTGCACGCCAATGATCCTGCACGCCAGTGTCCAACGGCGGATCAACCACTTGCGCGGTCCGCGGAGTCAATCGGAGTATACGCCCATGGGGGCGGACGTATACCGCCGTTAACGTGGGACTGGACGGGCTCCGCGGAACTGGTGTCGCGGTCCTACAATCCCGGATCGGTGCTCGACAGGATGTCGCAATGGCCTCACCACCACGGGAGGCGCGAAGGTTCCGGCTCGCGCGGCAGGTCCTTAGCAGCGCGCTGGCGCCGCATCCACCGCCCGCGTAGCGCGAGCAGTCCTTCGACGATCAACCCCACGGCGAACAACGCGACCATCGCCACCGCGACGAACACGCCCGGAATTATGCCGCTGGCATTTGCCACTGCCCTTATTAAAAACCGGGCGGATCGTCGCCTTCAGGGGAACCTATCGAAGCGTCCTGTTCAGCTCCCCGCCCGGAACCGGAATGAATGGATTGTAATCAGCGCTGGGAAGTATCACCATGGCACCAAAGGACCAATCGAGGAGTTGCGGGTTATAGAACTTGCCTGAATGAGGCTGTCGGGCGCGCCACTCACAATCTGGTCGGCGAAGTGGGACCATATTTTCTCTCTAGGGCATTTAAGCGGGGCCGCGTTTTCTCCTCTCAACCTCTGCTTCGATTGCTGTCTGATTCTGCGTGATCCACTTGCCCTTAATGTCCAGATCCAAAAGCCGGTTCACCTTCATCGCCATCCAATCCGATTTCTTCTGGTACTGGCTCGACGGTTTGAATGTATCCCAAACGTCGGCTGCGCACTCGACTAACATCTGCTTCCGGCGCTCCAGACTGGCTTTCACTCGCACCAAAGAGGCGGCGTTCTTGCAGTTCTTACAGTACGTTCCGTTTTTTATAAGACCCTTCCTCACCCGCTGGCGCACATAGTAAGGCCGCCGGCATTCCGGGTTATCGCAACGGGCAATGAGCCAGCGGTCTGGTGAGTCGAGCAATTCCTGAATCCAATAGATTGCAATCTCTCGGGCTTCCCTCTTCGTCTCCGGGAGGGGTTCGCGTTGGGTGAAATTCATGTACTGCTCAAACAAGTTGTTTGAGCTGCTGGCACCTATCCAGGGCTTGGGGCCGCCCACTGAGACATTACGTTCACCGTTCTGCATAACCAACACGTTAGCGGCGTGCCTACGATTCCACTTCCACAGCACATCCGCGAGCAGCTCAAGGCCATCAAGGGGCTGCCGGTATACGTTTCGTTTCAAAGGCTCATCGATGTTCCCCTCGCGGCGCCCGGAATCAATCCATCTATCCAGAAGGCTGCGCAACGTCAAGATGAACTCCTCCCGCAACGGCAGCGGGACCGAGGCGAATGACCGCTCGGGTTTACCCACGGGCGGCCGAAAAATGCGGTTGGCCAGGTCTACGACGTAGTAGGCGGGGCAACGAAGGTCTACCAGTAGGGAATTCTTGGAAAGCTTCATCAACTAGCTCCTAGAAAGATTATACAGACAAGCACAGTAATGTGCGAATCTTTTTCTTGCTAGTAGCCGCTTTCCCTAATAAGCTAAAGATAGCTGCTCGCGTTGAATGCGGGCGGCGACTAAAGGAACTTTCGAGAATGAGTAAGCTGTTGGACATCCCGACGACGGCGGAACGCTTAGGAGTGAAACCGTCAACGGTTCGTTTTTGGATTTGGCAACGAAAAATCGAGTTCGTGAAGGTCGGGCGCGCTGTGCGGATTCCCGAGTCTGAAATCGAGCGCATCATCGAGCGAGGGACCATTCCGGCGTTGGCGGCCGCGCGATGAGTAGTGGCGGTATAAGCTTCTCGCCAGTCGAGGTCTCCATCTATTACGCTGAGCGTGTCCCAAAACTCCGGCAACGCGGCCGGCAGTGGCGCGGGCCGTGCCCGCTGCACGGCGGCAAAAACGATAACCTCAGTGTCGATCCGAAAACCGGAAAATGGCGCTGCTGGTCGGAATGCAACGCTGGCGGGGACATCGTGGACTTCGAGGAGCGGATTACCGGCGTGAGTTTCCTGGACGCGGTAGCGGCGATTGAGTCCATCGCCGGGCGTCCGCTACTGGAACGTCCCACAAGCCGAGCGGAAGCCGAGGAGTTGGCCCGGAGACGCGCGCGCGACATGGCCGACATGCGCGCGGCCGAACACTTCAAGATCGGGGTGGAACACGCCCTCGAGTTGATCTTGAAGGAACTGCCTGAGCTATCGCCGGAACGGTATGCGCCGACTCAGGCGTTGTTGGAGGTTCGGCGAGTTGGCGCGGGTGTCGATTTGCGCCACCTGTACCGCAACTGGCGTGAGCGTGAGCCGGATCTGACGCGCGGTCTGGTGTACGCCGGGGAGCGCTCGTGGGAGCGGACGTGCACGCGATTGGCGCGATTTATCGACGCCGGCGCGGAGGTTCCCAATGCTGCCTGAAATCCCAGATACGGCGATGGACATCTTGCGCCGGTTCGACAGCGCCGAACCGAAAACTGAACCCGGGCCGACCGACGCCGGCGCGCTCGCAACGCGTCGTCTCTCTGACATCCAGGCCAAGCCAATCAGTTGGTTGTGGCGGGACAGAATCGCGCGCGGCAAGGTGAGCATCATCGCCGGGAATCCGGGATTGGGGAAGTCACAGATTACCGCCAGCATCGCGGCGATTGTGACCACGGGCGGAAGATGGCCTGCGGACGGAACGCGATGCGCGGCGGGCGACGTGGTTTTCCTCCGAGGATGACGCTGCCGATACTCTCCGGCCACGATTAGAGGCAGTGGGAGCCGATATCCGGCGCATCCATGTGGTTGACGGCGTGATCGCCGGATACCGCGGCGATCGCACTCGGGTGGACAAGGCGTTTTCACTCAAACGGACCTTCACGCATTGGACCTGAAGCTTACGGATCTTGGCGGCGTGGCTGTGGTGGTGATTGATCCGATATCGGCGTACCTCGGAAAGACAGATTCCCATAAGAATGCCGAAGTGCGGGCGATCCTCGCCCCACTCGGTGAACTGGCGGCGCGGCACGATACCGCCATCATCGGAGTTTCTCATCTGAACAAGGCGGGCGCGGCGCAAGCCATGATGCGCGTCACAGGTTCACTGGCCTTCGTTGCGGCGGCTCGAGCGGCTTACCTGGTCGCGGCGGATCCAAACGACAAGGTGCGGCGGCTATTCCTGCCGATGAAAAACAACCTCGGTCCGGACGCCACAGGCTTGGCGTTTCGGATTGAAGGCGCAACCGTCCCGAGTCCAGCGGGATCGTTGGCTACGTCTCGCGTTTCCTGGGAGCCAGACCCGGTTTCGGTAACAGCGGATGAGGTGATGTCCCAGTCAAGCAACCCGGAGGAGATGAGCGCGCTAACGGAGGCAACGGACTGGCTGATGGAGGTACTGGCCTCCGGGCCACTATCCCGCAAGGATGTGGAAGCCCAGGCAAGGGAAGCGGGTATTGCATGGCGGACTGTTCGGCGTGCGGCGGACACACTCCGAGTAGAGAAGACCAAGGCGGGCATGAAGGCCGGGTGGACGTGGTCCCTTCCGCCGAAGGCGGCCAAAACTACCGAAGATGTCCAACATAAAACCTTGGACACCTTCGGGGAACTTGGACACCTTCGGGAGGCAGAGATGGAAATATGACTATCGCGGAAGCCATCGAACAAGTCCAAACCGTAGGTAGCGTCCGGGCGGAAAACGGGAAGCTGAAGCTTCGCTTCCCGGAACTGGAGCGGGGCCGACTGAAACCGGCAATTGAGACGTTACGGGAGAACCGCGACACAGCGCTGGCTGCCCTGACCGCGAAGGAATCCGGGGCGGTCCCTCCGGCGGAAGCTTGGCCGCAATCGTTAGATGAGCTGGCCCAGGAACGCGGCAAGCAAACCGGCGATATCGTAACCGCGCGGAAAGAAATTTGGATCAGCTACGAGGAGTTTCTGGCGTGCCAGTTGAACCGGCTGTTCGATGAACTGGGGACACCCGGGCCAGGCCAGACTCGTTCGAAGATTACGGCGGCTACCGTTCGCCACGGAATGGAGAGAGCCACACGGCGGCTGGAGGGACGGCGATGAAGAGCCGGGCGCCGGTTACCCGCGGCCCCAGCGACTGCTTCCGGACCGCAAGCGTGTCCGCGCCCTGTGACGTGTGCGGCGTGTACCCAGAAATACTCCACATCCCAATGCATGGCAGTGGCTTCCGGTGCGCCGAGCACTGTGAGAATTGCACACTGGGCGGCACACCGGGCCGAATCACCGCCGGGACCGCGCACGCTGGCGAGCTGGCTAAGAGTGCCGGAGGTCGCGCTTGATCGCACGCCATCAGGCAACAGTCATCAGCATGGGCGAGGCTACGCAGCCGTCACCCTTCGGGCGCCACTTCACCGCAGCCGAACTGGGCGAATTGTGGAAGCTTGATGAAAGCACCATCCGGCGAATGTTTCAGGATCAGCCGGGCGCGCTCAAGATCGGCAGATCCTGCCGGCGCGATGGAAAACGGGACTATGTGACGCTGCGAATTCCTGAAATAGTCGCTCGTCGGGTGTATGAGGAGCGGACCAGGTGATAGAATCACACGGCATGTTGACCATCTGGCGCCGCCATAGTGAATCCTGCCCGCATCGCGACAAGGGGCGGGATTACCTGAAGTGCAATTGCCCACTCTGGGCCGATGGATACGTGAACGGGGAGCGCACACTTCGGCAGTCGCTCAAAACCAGGGACATGGCCAGGGCGCGCAAGAAAGCCGTGGCGCTGGAGGATCCACGCGCGCCGCTGCGTATCCCCCTCACCACAGCGGTGGACGGGTTCCTGGGTCAGTGCGTGGACCTGCAAGCGTCAACCCGGAGGAAGTACACGAACTCACTCACGAAGCTGACGCAGTTCTGTGATGACCGCGGCGTAGACGCTGTGGCCGACATGACCACGGAGACGCTGGACGCCTTCCGCCTGTTCCGCCGCGAAGGAAGCGCCGAGAACGATGCGGACGGAATCGGCTTGCGGACCGCGGAAAAAGAGCTCCAGCTACTGCGACAGTTCATGGGATTTTGTTTCGAGCGGCGGTGGATTGATGAGAACGTAGCCAAGCCGATCAGGGGGCCGCGAAACATCAAGCCAAACGATATTGAGCCGTTTTCCGCAAATGATCTTACCTGCATCCTCGCGGCGTGCGATACCTTCGGGCGTGGAGCATACGAGAGAATCCGAGCGCGCTCAATTATCCTTCTCCTGCGCTTTACAGGATTGCGGATCGGGGACACGGCCATGCTCGCGCGGGATCGCGTGACCTGGGATCGTGAGCGGGGGCGCTGGCGGATTTTCCTCAGAACGGAGAAGACGGGCACGCCGGTGTTCCTGCCAATCCCGAATTCACTGAAGCAAGTGCTCGATTCAGTCCCGGCGCCGCGGGGGGCTGAGGCCGATCCGAGATACTACTTTTGGAACGGCACTACCTCGGTACGGGCCGTCAAGGGAATCGCGGAGCGGACGCTCGCGGCCGTATTCAAAGAATCGAAGGTGCAGCGGGCCCATGCCCACCGCTTCCGCCACACCCTGGCAACGGAATTATTGGGACGGGGAGCGAGCTTTGAAGACGTGGCCGATATTCTAGGAAACTCGCCGGCCATCGTACGGAAGCACTATGCGAAGTGGTCCCCGGCCCGGCAGCAACGGATAGACGTTCTCATGGATGGAATGGAGGCCATCGGCATGGGCACAAATTGGGCACAAACGGAAAAGGCGGCTGTATGTTGATGAAAAATCGAGAGGATTTTTGGTGCGGAGAGGGGGACTTGAACCCCCACGGTGTTACCCGCTAGCACCTCAAGCTAGTGCGTCTGCCAATTCCGCCATCTCCGCTGGTCGAACTACTTGCGCGCCGGGGTCTGCTGCGCGGGCGGCGGTGCCGGCACCACCGGGGCTTGGACATTTTGCGGTTGACCGGGTTGCCCGCCCTGGATCGGCGTCACTGTGATCGGCACCGTCTGGCCAGGTTGCGGCGCGGCCTGCTTGGGTTGCGTGGCCGCGGGCTTGGCCGCTTTCTCCAGCGGCGACGACCCTGCGCCCACTCCTCCGCCGCGAGTCGCCAAAATCGAAAGGCTCAACGACGTGATCATGAACAGCGACGCCGCAATGGTGGTGGCTCTGGACAGCACGGTTGCCGAACCGCGCGGTCCGAACACCGTTTGCGATCCCATGCCGCCGAACGCGCCCGCCAAGTCCGCGGCCTTGCCGCTTTGCAGCAGCACCACGATGATCAAGAATACACAAATCAAGTAATGAACCGCGAGCAGCACGTACCACATTTCAAGTTCATGGTAACACGCAAGCGGGTTTCCGGTATGCTGGTGATTTTCGCGAATGTACAAGGGCCTAAAAATCACGGTGATCATTCCCTGCCTCAACGAAGAACAGGGCGTCGAGCAGGTCTTACGACGGCTTCCGGAGTTCGTCGACGAAACCATCGTGGTCGATAATGGATCGACCGACCGGACCTCCGAAGTGGCGCGCGCCTTCGGCGCGAAGGTGATTCGCGAGGACGTGCGCGGCTATGGACGCAGCTACAAAACCGGGTTCGCATCGGCGTCGGGCGATGTGATCGTGACCCTCGACGGAGATCACAGCTATCCGCCCGACGCGCTTTCCTATCTGTTGGAAGCGTTTCTGCATCTGGAAGCCGATTTCCTGAACGCCTCCCGTTTCCCCGTGCGCGACCGCCAGGCGATGAGCTTCCTTAATAAACTGGGAAATCTGATTCTTTCGCTCGCCATGTCGGTCCTCTATTTCCGCTGGGTGCGGGATTCGCAATCGGGCATGTGGGTCCTCCGCCGGTCGATCTTGGAGCATCTGAAGATCACATCCGACGGCATGGCATTTTCCGAAGAGATTAAAATCGAAGCGATCAAGAGCCGCCGCGTGCGCTTCGTGGAAATCTCGATTCAGTACAGCTCGCGACTCGGCGAGACCAAGCTGAACTTGTGGCGGGACGGGTTCTACAATCTCTGGTTTATCGTGAGGAAGCGCTTTTCGTGACGGTAGCGGCCGTGGTCCCTCATTGGAATCGCGCGGATCTTTTGACGCTGCTTTTGGAGAATCTGAAACGGCAGAGCCGGTCGTTCGATCGGGTCATCGTCGCAGATAACGGAAGCGTCGACGATTCGGCACGAATCGCGGAAGGGCACGGCGCCCATGTCATACGGATGGGAGCGAATTTCGGATTCGCGCCTGCCGTGAACCGGGGCATAAAGGCGGCCCACTGCGATTGGGTGGTGATTCTGAACAACGACGTGACGCTCGATTCACGCTGGCTGGAGATTCTGCTGGAAGCGGCCCAGAGGGAAAACGCGTATTTCGCCACGGGGAAGATTCTTTCGGCTGCGCGTCCCGAAATCCTCGACGGCGCCTTCGACGAAATCGCGTGCAGCGGATGCGCGTGGCGCTGCGGAGCCGGCAAGCCCGACGCGGCTGTTTGGAACCAACGCCGGCGAATCCGCATCGCGCCCATGACCGCGGCTCTGTTCCGCCGATCGCTCTTCGACCGCGTAGGACTTTTGGATGAGCGGTTCGAATCCTACCTCGAAGACGTGGACTTCGGAATTCGATGTTCGCTTCAGGGGTTGAGCGGCATCTATGTTCCCGAGGCGGTCTGTTGGCATGGGGGGAGCGCCACACGGGGGGCGTGGAATTACGACACAGTCCGTCAGATCTCTCGCAATCAGATCTTATTGGCGGCCAAGTATTTACGCGAGCAGCCACGCTGGCCGATTGTGGCGGGGCGCCTGCTTTGGGGATTGGTGGCCCTTCGGCATGGCCGTCTGTTTCCCTATCTGGCGGGAAGGCTGCAAGGGCGCTTGCATTCACCGGCGCCCGCAGCGCAACGCCCGGCGCCCGGGGCGGTCCGTGTCCTATTGGAGGAAAGTGAACGGACCATCTTTGAACTTCAGCAACAGTCCGGATTCGATCTTTACTGGAGGATCTACTTCTGGCTGTTGCAGCGATAATTGTCACCCACAACTCGGAATCCGTGACCGGGTCTTGTCTTGAGGCGCTCGCGAGCATGTCTCCTTCCACTCAAGCGCTGGTGATCGACAATGCCTCGACGGACCGAACGGTGGAGCTGGCCCGCCAACGCGAAGGCGCTTGCGTCACGGCGAACGCGGAAAACCGCGGCTTCGCCGCAGCGGTGAATCAGGGCGTGCGGATTTCGGATGCGGATCTGGTTCTCCTGCTGAACCCTGACGCGCGGTTGCTCACTCCGCTTGACGATTTGGCGGAAGCCGCGCGGCGTTACGGGCTCGCCGGCGGGAGACTGGTCGACGAGAAAGGCCGTGATCAACGCGGGTTCACCATCCGCCGTTTTCCAACTCCCGCCACGCTGCTTTTCGAGCTGTTTGGTCTCAATCGCCTGTGGCCGCAAAATCCGGTCAATCGCAGCTACCGCTATTTGGATCGCGATCTGAACGCCGGCGGGCCCGTGGAACAACCCGCCGGCGCATTTCTGATGTTCCGCCGCGACGTGTGGGAACGATTGGGCGGCTTCGACGAGAGCTTCCGCCCAATCTGGTTTGAAGACGTGGACTTCTGCCGCCGGGCCGCGCTAGCGGGCTGCCGGATCGAGTATGTTCCCTCGGCAGTGGCGGAACACCAGGGCGGCCACTCTGTGGGGCGCCTACCCCCGGCGCGCCGGGGGGTGTACTGGTGTGATAGCCTTCTAAGATATGCCTCTAGGCATTTTGGCCCAGGGAGGTACCGGGCCATATGCCTGGCGGTAGTACTGACCTCCGTTCCGCGGATGGTCGCGGGGATGATTCGAGAGCGCAACCTCTCCCCCGTCAGTAGTTGTAAGGAAATAATCCGGTTCGCCGGAAGGCGCTTGGTGTGCTGGAGCCGTGCCGCACCTCCAAGCCAGGACTGAAAAGGACTGATGGCCTTACAAGATTCGGTAACTGTAACGATCGTCACATATAACAGCGGGAGATTCATCAAGCGGTGCCTGGAATCGGTGCTGAAGCAGAAGTATGCCCACTTCGACGTGGTGGTGATTGACAACGCCTCCACCGACGGCACCGCGGACATTCTGGAGCAGTTCGCTGATCGCTGCCGCATTTACCATAACGATGAGAATATTGGCTTCGCCGCGGCCCAGAACCAGGCCATCGCGCTATCGACGGCGGATTGGATTCTCACGTTGAATCCCGACGTCCTGTTGCTCCCCAATTTCATCGATGCCCTGGTACAGGCCGGCGACTTGGATTCCAACGCCGGAACGGTGTGCGGAAAGCTGCTGACCATCCGAGCCACTTTCGATCTTCCCGAGAAGCAACTGGTGGATTCTACGGGAATTTATTTCACGCCCACGCTGCGGCATCTAGATCGCGGCAGCCAGGAAGTGGACAACGGGCACTACTTGAGTTTCGAGTATGTTTTCGGAGCAACGGCGGCGGCGGCGTTGTATCGCCGCGCGATGATCGAGGACATTTCCGTTCAAGGTGAATTCTTCGATCCCGATTTCTTCGTCTATCGCGAGGACGCCGATGTGGCTTGGCGGGCGCAACTGATGGGCTGGCGCTGCATTTACACACCTTTGGCGCGCGGCTATCACGTACGCAACGTGCTTCCGGGCAACCGGCGTGCCTTGCCCTCAGTGATCAACATGCACTCGGTGAAAAACCGGTTTCTGTTGCGCATCAAGAATATGACGCCGCAACTGTACCGGAGCAACTGGCTTTCAATCACCGGGCGGGATCTGGTGGTGATCGGCGCCTGCCTGCTGCACGAGCACACATCCCTGCGGGCGTTCTTCTATCTGGCGCGCAATTGGAGAAGAGTCTGGGCCAAGCGGCGCGAAATCATGAAGCGGCGGCGCGTCCAGGACGATTACATTTCCAGTTGGTTTTCATTCGATCCGGTGAGCCGGCCTGCCCCACTTCCAGCGCCGCGTTCGTTTTCGAAGACGCTGGGGACGTAGTGCCAAGTTGCGAAAGTCAGGGTACCATCCAAGGCCGGTAACCGCTGCCTGGCGGTCACGGCTCTGCAACGGTCCGGGACAATAGGGGCGTGCGGATCGCCATTCTCGGTACGCGCGGCATACCGGCGCGCTATGGCGGTTTTGAAACGTTCGCCGAGGAGTTATCCACACGCTTGGCGGCGCGCGGGCACGAGATGACGGTCTATTGCCGCGAGCGCAGCGCGGGCGCAGTGTACGGCGGTGTCCGGCTTCGTTATCTTCCCACCATTCGCCACAAATATCTGGACACGATCGTCCATACGTTTCTTTCGACGATCAATTTAGTCGCCCGGCGGAAGGAGGATGCGGTTCTGTACTGCAACGCGGCAAATGCCGTGTTTACGTGTATTCCGCGCTGGTTGGGAATGCCCGTGGCTTTGAATGTCGACGGCCTGGAGCGCCATCGCAGGAAATGGAACGCCGCGGCCCGGTTGTGGTATCGCGTGTCGGAGTGGTTGGCAACGTGGATGCCGAACGTCGTGGTGACGGACGCCCGGCGCATCGCCGAATATTATCGCCAGCGCTATGGCCGGTCGTCGGAAATGATCCCTTACGGGGCGGAAACCGGCACGGTAGAAACGACGGCGGAACTGGAGCGGCTGGGAGTGGAGCGGCGCCGCTATTTTCTGTATGTCAGCCGCCTGGAGCCGGAGAATAATGCGGTCGAGGTGCGCGAGGCTTTCGAGAGATTGAGCACCGATTTCCAACTCGCGCTGATCGGCGACGCGCCCTACGCGGCCGAATACATCGCGGAAGTTAAGAATACCCGCGATCCGCGCGTGGTCATGCCCGGCGCGATTTACGGCAGAGGTTATCGCGAATTGGGTTCGCATTGCTTCGCCTACATCCACGCGACGGAAGTCGGCGGCACGCATCCGGCGCTGATCGAAGCGATGGGCCGCGGCGCTCTCATCCTGTATCTGGACACGCCGGAAAACGAGGAGGTCGCGGGAGGGGTGGGCATCGCGTTTACGCATCGGAATTTAACGGAAGCACTGGAGCGCGTGTTACGGATGCCGGAAAGCGAGCGCGAGGGGTACCGGCGGCGTGCCGTCGAGCGCGTTCAGGAGCGCTACAGTTGGGACGCAGTGACGGACGCGTATGAGGCATTGTTTACGAACCTGGCCGGGCGATCGGAGCGGCCGTGACCCGTCCGTAGACTCTGAAGGTTCAGCAAACCGCTCCCGGCCCAGAGGGCACCCCGTCGCGGCTCAGTATGAATGCCTTGGCCACAAAACATCCGATTCGGATCCGCGACCGTCGGGGAGCAGTCGCGCCAGGGACGGATTACGGGCACGAACGGGCTTTCTGAACAGACGCTGAAAGGCTACACTCTTGGTATATGCGCATCCTGGTCGTCGAAGACGAAAAACGGATCGCCGATTTTTTGTCGCGGGGGTTGGAGAGCGGCGGCTATGCCGTGGACGTGGCTCACGACGGCGCGCGGGCTCTGGATCTGGTTCACGCCGCCGGGTACGATCTGGTGATCCTGGACCTGGGACTGCCCGACATGGACGGATTGGCCGTGCTCCAGAAGATCCGCAACCGCAAGACCAGCGCTCCCGTCCTAATATTGAGCGCCCGCGGAGCCGTGGACGAACGCGTCAAAGGACTGGAGACCGGGGCCGACGACTACCTGGTCAAGCCCTTCGCCTTCGTCGAGCTTCTGGCGAGAGTGCGCGTGCTCCTGCGCCGCGGCCAGCCGACCCCGGAGCGTCTTCAAGTAGGCGACCTCACGCTCGATTGCATCCGCCGCAAGGTGACACGCGCGGGCGAAAACATCGAGCTCGCGCCCAAGGAGTTCAGCATCCTCGAGTATCTGATGAGGAATCGCGGCCGGCCCCTCAGCCGCACGATGATCGTCGAGCATGTCTGGGATATGGATTACGACGGCCTCACCAACATCGTGGACGTTTACATCCGTCATTTGCGCAGCAAAATTGACGATAAGTGGCCGCAAAAGATGATTCAGACCGTGCGCGGCATCGGGTATTTGCTGGAGGCACCGGAGCCTCAGAGGGCCTAGATGAGCGCACAGGCGAAGCCGTTGGGCGCGGTTCAGAAGATGGCCCGCCTTACTCGCGTTTTCGGCACCCCGGCACTGCGCGTGCGGTTCGTGCGCGGATTGCGATTCAGGCTCATGCTGAGCTACGTCATTTTCTTCAGCCTGCTGCTGGTGGCGCTCGGCTTGTTGTTCCGCCACGAGCTCAAGACCCAGCTCGACGGCGATGTGGAGACGCTGTTGAACGACGATTGGGGAGCCATCAAGGGATGGGTGAGCATTGAGAACGCGCGCCCCAAATGGGAACAACCCGAGGACGAGGACGAAACCGGCATCGTGGCGCAATTGAAGCAGGTGTATTTTATCGCCGATGACCGTGGCAATGCCTTGGAGTATTCGGATGAGTATCAGTCCCTGCGTCTCGATTCGCGGTCCGAGATCCAGCGGATTCTGGAACTGCCGGAAGGCAAGACGGAATACACGGTTCGGCGCGACGGCGAAGGCAAACCGTATCTTATCAAGCGCGGATGGATGGCGGGTCCGCGCCGACGGCTGCATTATTTTTTGGCGATGGGCCGGTCGCTGGCGGACAGCCAGCGAACCGTGGCGCAGCTCACGCGCGATTATTTCCTGTTCCTGCCGGTTCTGATTGCGCTCTCGAGTCTGCTGGGATGGATCTTCGCCGGCCGCGCGCTGGGCCCGCTGAATTCGGTCGCGCAAGCGGCCCTGAACATCACCGGCTCGAACCTCTCGCTCCGGATCCCGCAGCGCGGCGCCGGCGACGAGCTGGATCGTTTGATCCACAGCTTCAATCGCATGACCGCGCGCTTGAGTCAATCATTCGAACAGATCCGGCGATTTTCCACCGACGTCTCCCACGAACTTCGCACTCCTCTCACCTCCATTCGGGGCCAGTTGGAAGTCGCGCTGTTCACCGCCGAAACGCCCGAGCAATACCGCGAAGCGATGACCAATGCGCTGGAGGACGTCGAACGGCTCTCCAGCATCGTGCGTGCCTTGTTGCTACTGTCCGAAGCCGAATCCGGACAGTTGGCGCTGCAAAAGGCTCCGCTGGATTTGGGCGAGGTCGCGCTGGATATTGTCGAGCAATTCCAGATTCCCGCGCAGGAAAAGGCGCTGCGGCTGAGGGCGAATATTGTTCCGGGCTGCGTGGTTCCGGCGGATCGCGTGCAAATCGACCGTTTGCTTTCCAATCTGCTTTCGAACGCAGTGAAATATACGCCCGCGGGCGGTTCGGTGTGGGTACGGGTGGGGCCGGCCGAATCGCCGACGTTCGCCAGCGTGGAAGTGGAGGATTCCGGCGTGGGCATCGCGGCCGGGGATCTGCCGCACATTTTCGACCGGTTCTATCGCGTGCGCAACGCCGAGACTAACCGGGTCTCCGGATTAGGGTTGGGCTTGAGCTTTGTCTCCTGGATTGTCGAGGCGCACGGCGGCCGCATTGATGTGGCTTCCACTCCCGGCGCCGGAACGCGATTTCGCATTCTGCTGCCGCGCGAAGCCGAGCCGGTCGCCCCGCGGCAAGCCGAACCCGAGGCGGCGCTGCGCAACGCTTGATCGCGACCCCGGCGGCTACGCTAGACTGAAAACTGCGATGCGGTTCTCCCGCGTATCCGGAGAGATGGCCGAGCGGTTGAAGGCGCACGCTTGGAAAGCGTGTATAGGGGAAACTCTATCGAGGGTTCGAATCCCTCTCTCTCCGCCACTACTAACTACTTTAAAATACAAGTAGTTATGTGATTTAGGCGTAGTGTTCGTGTACCGGATACGTACCGATTTTCCAATAACACCCATCGTGTCAGTCACTTGTGGACAGCGACCTCTTGCGCTTTCCTGCCAGTGTGCTTTGATTCAAGGGGATGACAACAATAACCCAAGACGAAATCAATTTCCGATTGGTCTCCTCGAATGATTTACTCCGATCGGCTTATAGCATCGCAGCGCGGCGCGGAAAAGCGACGAATTGGGATGCGTTTCTGGAACAAGTGGCGGCGGAGCTAAATCTCCAACTTCCCCTCATCTACGAAATTAAAAGGCCCAACCTCACGCACGCCCAAAAAGAAAACCAAACGAATAAACGAATAGCAGTATGACCCTCGAATAAGCGTACATTCGGGCAAAAGATGCAGGTTACCTTGGGCGAGTATTCGCGCCAACTACGGATTCGATTTTCCTCGACCCCTCTTTCTGGCAATCGCTCGGAAAGGCGATGGGGTGGCCTACTGATTTAGGGTGTTGCACTGAATGCGGGGCTTACCTCACAGGTTGGCAAGAATACTGGCACCGCTTCATCGACCACCTCGCCGAGGGCAACGACGCGAAATCGTTCTTCGCGCGGCGCGTGTCAAGCACTTTGAGACACCTGGCATGGGAATTTAGTGACTTTCTTCCTTTGTCTTTTGGCCGTTTGGTACCGGCTTGTTGATCCAAACGTCCGAGGGCAACGGCAGTGGTCTTGGCGATTGCCTGA
>DATDGT010000174.1:0-1573 GCA_036521975.1 Bryobacteraceae bacterium | reverse complement strand
TCGCCGCGCATTGCCAGACGGAGCCACCCGCACCTGCCTCGATCGACTCTCGAATCGACTCACAAAAATCATCGCCGAAACCAAAAACCTCACCAACGGCTCAGATCGGGCAGATATTGGCCGGTAAAGCGCGTCATCCAGCAGCTATCCGGACGGGCACATCGACGACCTGGCTGCACAGGTGGGCAATGTACTCGCGGATGTCTTCGGGACCGAGTTGGTCTGTCGAACGGTGGAAATATTGCGCCAACTACACGCCGATGTTGTCAGAGCATGGCTGCGAGCGCCTGTCGCATGATCAGCCCATCGTCTTTTCCCGACCGTGAACTATTGGATTGACTTCGCGCGGCACGTCCTGGCAGAACGCGGAGCAATGTGCCCAGGGGAGCGCCGTGGCGGACTGTCTGGCGCAGGCGGCAGCTCGTTTGCGAAAAGTGAAGCGCAACAGGGAGCGCGACGCGGTCAGCGCAACCGCACCCAAAACTGATATGATGTGATGTTTCGCCGCACGCCGGGAGGCTCTGAGTGCTTAAAACCACGTGGAAGACCGAGTATAAAGGACACGTCATCGAGTTGGAGAATCGGCGAAGTCTGGAGCGGCTGATTGTCGATGGAAAGGAAATCGCTAGGGAGCCAGGCGCCACTTGGGAACCGCGCAGCTTTCAGGCGACCATTCCCGACGGGAACCTGTCTATGAAGGTGGACGCCAACACTCGTTTTTCAAAAAGTCCGTGGGGACTCCGATTCACCGTATCGGTGGATGGCAAGGAGATTTATAGCGAGGTGAAATGGCCGCCCCGGTGGTATCTCCCGTTCGCGGGTGTGGGCCTGATGCTGGCGCTCGTGGTCCTTCGGCTGGTAGGTAAATGAGTCTATCCCACTCCTTGGCCGCGGACGTCTTATCGCGAACATCGTCGAACATGCTCGATAATCGACAGAATCATCGCGGGCCTGTGGTCGCGCGGGAGTGATTCCGCCGTTTCTCTGGTTCCGCGCGCGACCAAAGCCCCCACGATCCGGCGTTCTTGATCAGGCAACGCTGGCGCTCGTTCCGCTCAATCTCGACGGGTACCCGACGCCGCAAGACCCCGTTCAGCGGCTGGTCTCGATCGATGTCAAATCCGGCCTCGAGAAGCGACTCGCCACGCTGGATCCGCCGCCGGACTCCATCCTGGCCGGGCGCATCAGCCTTCATCCGGACGGCAACCGACTCGCGTCTCGTTTGTCCGCCAGCACGGCAAGATCTACATGCTCGAAGGCTTCGACGAATCCACATCCTGGTTCGACCGACTGATGCGGCGATTCTAGCGGGCCGGAACGGCAGTGGTCCGGATGGTCGGCGATTCGGAAGCCGGGCGGGCAGCGGGAGTTGAGCGGCTCCTTGCAACATCAGTCCTGATAAGTCCCTTTATACCGGCCAATCGGTAGGAGCGACCGCCGTTAATCCACGGAAGTGAGCATTCTTTTTTTCGTTCGACAATGAATCCACTAGGAGGGTGAAAGCCGTCCGTCGGCGCAATCCTGGCAGAGAGAACCAGCGGCGGGCCTTCACGCCTACCGTGATTCTCTTTAT
>DATDGT010000173.1:0-8739 GCA_036521975.1 Bryobacteraceae bacterium | reverse complement strand
TGAAGCACCTCCGTATTCCGCCGACAGCCCATTGTTTACCACCTGATATTCCTGAACTTCCTCGGGTGAAAGCTCCGTGCGGCTCGCACCCGTAAATTCATCATTGTTATCGAGCCCGTCGACAGAGACATTATTGCTTCGTGGGCGCAAACCTCCGAAGGTGAAGCCGCTGTCCGCGAGCGCGCGGCGCGATCCGGTTCCACCTTGCCGTGAAGCGGAACTGGTTACGCCAGGCATGGTAAGGACAAAGTCCAGCGAGTTGCGGCTGTCCACGGGCAGATCTTCGATTCTTTGCCGGTCCACGCTGGCCGTGACCGAAGTCTGGCTGGGGTCGATCGGCGGCGGTTGCGCGGAGACGGTTATTTGCGTGGCAACGCCGGCCGCCGGAAGAACGACATCCAAATGAGCGGTAATTCCGACGTCGACACCAACTCCACTGTGCAAGTACGGTACAAACCCTGGCTGCTCCATGCGGACCTCGTAGGTTCCCACAGGAAGATCGCTCGCCCTGTAGAACCCCTGATCATCGGCAGTAACCGTGCGGGTCTGGTTTGTGTCGGTCTGCCGGAAGGTGACTTTGACGCCGGGAATTCGCTTCGAGGAGGTGTCACTGATCGTGCCTTCTAATGTTCCGCCCGTCTTCAAGGTCTGAGCCGCGCATGAGACCGCGCCAATCAGAGTGAGCAGCATGACCCCGCGCGCGGAGCGACTCGCCGAGGGCTGGCGGCTTTTAAACCGGAATTCCCATCTAGGATTCTGCAGCACGGTCGATTATACACCAGCCGCTCTTACCAGCCGGAAGACCGTGGAACCCCGAGTATGGAGGCGGTCGATCATTTTTTCCCGCTCTGCGCTGGCGGGAGCAACGACATCACCAACCTGTGGTTCCAGCCCGAAGCGAACGACAATTACCCGATCATTCCGCATGAGAAGGCGGGCGCGGATTGCGGGGGCTGCTTGGTTCCCCGAGTCAGCGGCGAAGAGGTTCGCCTTGTCTGCAACGAATGCGGCGCTGTGGCAGCTACCATCACACCGGAGCAGCTCGAAGCCGGATACGTTCTTGAGGAACTGCGCTTCAATGAAGTTACCACGGCCGTCTGCCCGCATTGCGGCGCCGTCCAGGTGTTCCCTGGTTTCAACGTCATCGACGCCTTCATTTGCTCCGAATGCGGGCAGGGTTTGGCTGTCGAGCACTCGATGCAATAGCCGCGGCGCGCAGGTCAAAGGGATTGTCAAAGGACCCCCTTCAGAAAACGGTAGCAATCCACAGTAAAGCGACGTGCGCCGGAATGCCCGATTTGGCGCGGATTTCAGCACTACCCATTACAATCGCAGCAACCAGTAGCAAAGCTAGCCGCCGCAACTGTTAACCGAAGGGTTGTAGGTTCGAGTCCTACCTGCGGCTAAAGCCCTTGATGGCAGCCATGACCGTCGGCACGCTGAAGTCGTGCCCTGATACGAATCCGTTTTGCGGCGAAGGCGCGCTGTGCCACCATCTTGCCCAATCCAACCAACAGCCCGAATGGGTCATTTACTCTGGTGGTAATAAATGTTAGGCTTTATCGCGTGTACAAATTGTTGCTGGGCTGCATGTTGGCCTCTACGATTGCGTATGCGCAGGTCCGTTCCAACGCGGCCTCGCCGGCTCCTCGCGCCTTTCTCGATCAATATTGCGTAGGCTGTCACAACGAAAGGGCCAAGACCGCCGGGCTGATGCTCGACAAGATGGACGTCGGGCAGGTGCCGGACCACCCCGAGGTGTGGGAAAAGGTGGTGCGGAAGCTGCGCGCCGGGATGATGCCCCCCGCGGGCGCGCGGCGGCCGGATAAAGCCGCAATCACCGCTTTTGCCGGCAAACTGGAGTCAGATTTAGACCATTTGGCAAGCGTCAGACCCAACCCCGGAGCGCCGGCGCTGCACCGGCTCAACCGGAACGAATACGCCAATGCGATTCGCGACCTGCTGGCTTTGGAAATCGACCCGGCGGCGCTTTTGCCCGCCGACGATTCGAGTGCGGGGTTCGATAATAATGCCGACTCTTTGGGCGTGTCTCCGGCGCTGATGGAGCGGTACCTGGCCGCAGCCTCGAAAATCAGCCGCTTGGCCATCGGCGATAAGACCATCCAGCCGAGCGAGAAGACCTATCCAGTGCCGAACGACCTGACGCAGAACTATCATGTGGAAGGTCTGCCATTCGGGACGCGCGGCGGCATTCTCATCAAGCACAATTTTCCAGTCGACGGCGAGTATACGATTGCCGTCGAGCTTTCGCGAGGAGGAGGCGGCGTCTTTGCCGGCGCAGGAAACGTAAAGGGCGAGCAATTAGAAATTAGCCTCAACTCGGAGCGAGTGAAATTGTTCGATCTGCAAGGCGGAGCGCCGGCGGCCGACGATGACAGCA
The DNA here is from genome assembly GCA_036521975.1 of Bryobacteraceae bacterium. Classification (GTDB taxonomy): domain Bacteria; phylum Acidobacteriota; class Terriglobia; order Bryobacterales; family Bryobacteraceae; genus Palsa-187. The sequence continues at coordinate 6,338 of DATDGT010000173.1, read as the reverse complement.
CCGCCCTGCCGGGCAATCAGGTGCGGACTGCCGTAAAAGCGGGGCAGCAGGCCGTGGGCGTCACGTTTATAGCGAAGAACTACGCGCCGGTGGAAGACACTCTGCAACCCTATCAGCGAAGTATGTTCCCCGGCGCGGTCTGGTCGGTGCTGCCGCACGTGGGCAGCGTGACAATTAAAGGTCCGTACAAGGTCACCGGAGTCGGCGACACGGCCAGCCGCCGCCGCATATTTACCTGCCATCCAGCGAGCCCCTCCGCTGAGCTTCCTTGCGCCAAGGAAATCGTCTCGACGGTGGCGCGGCGCGCCTACCGGCGGCCTGTGACCGATCAGGACGTGGAAACGCTCCTCGGCTTTTATCAGTCCGGCCGCAATAAAGGAAGCTTCGACGATGGCATCGAAATGGCTGTGCGCAGGATCCTCGCCAGCCCCGAATTCATGTTCCGTTTCGAGCACGAGCCCGTCAACGTCAAACCCGGCGAACCTTACCGCGTGAGCGATGTGGAATTGGCGTCCCGTCTCTCGTTCTTTCTTTGGAGCAGCATCCCCGATGATGAGTTGATGAAGCAGGCTAGCATTGGGAAGCTCAAGGATCCGGCCGTGTTGCAGCAGCAGGTCCGCCGCATGCTAGAAGATCCGCGCTCCGAGGCGCTGATCGGCAACTTCGCGGGCCAGTGGCTCTACCTGCGCAATCTCCAAAGCATTGCCCCGTCGCTCGAGGACTTCCCCGACTTCGACGACAACCTTCGCCAGGCCTTCCGCACGGAAACGGAAATGTTCTTCGACAGCATCGTGCGCGAGGATCGCAGTGTTCAAGATCTGTTGACCGCGGACTACACGTTCGTTAACGAGCGTCTGGCGCGCCATTACGGAATTCCGAACGTTTACGGGAGTCAGTTCCGGCGTGTCGCGCTCGGACCCGATAACCCGCGCCGGGGGCTATTGGGCCAAGGCAGCTTTCTTCTGGCGACCTCGCTTGCAACCCGCACATCGCCCGTGTTGCGGGGCAAATGGATTCTGGAAAACATTCTAGGTACACCGCCTCCCGAACCGCCGCCCAACGTGCCTACTTTGAAAGAGAACGTGAAGCCCACGGATCAAAGCACCGAGACGGTCCAGGCGCCAAGCGTACGCCAGCGGATGGAGGAGCACCGCGTTAATCAGCCGTGCGCGGGCTGCCACAAGATGATGGATCCGATCGGATTCGCGTTGGAAAACTTCGACGGCGTCGGCCAGTGGCGTACACAAGACGGCCGCATTCCCGTGGATGCATCCGGCCAGTTGGTGGACGGCACGAAGATCGATGGACCCGCCCAGTTGCGTGAGGCTTTGGCGGGCTATTCCGAACAGTTCCTGCGCACGGTGACGGAGAAACTCCTCACCTATGGCATCGGCCGGGGAGTCGAATATTACGATCAGCCGGCCATTCGCGCCGTGGTGCGCGACGCCGCTCGAGATAATAACCGCTTTTCAGCACTAATTCTTGGTGTTGTGAAAAGTCCGCCGTTTCAGATGCGTGTAGTCAAGACCTCAGAGGCAAATCAGAAGGCAGAACCATGAACTTTGTTACTAAAAAACACTTGTCCCGCCGTACCGTGCTTCGTGGCATGGGCGTCAGTCTGTCGCTTCCGCTGCTGGAGTCGATGGTCCCAGCGCAAACGCCTTTGGCCAAAACCGCGGCCAATGCCAATCTGCGTTTTTGTGGCATTTACATCCCGCACGGCGCGATTATGAGCCAGTGGACGCCCGCCAAGGAAGGCACCGGGTTCGAATTCAAGCCGATTTTGAGCGCTTTGGAGCCGTTCCGTGATCGCCTGCTGGTGATCAGCGGTTTGGAGGCCAAGGTCGCCAACCCTGCCTTGGGAGAAAGCGGGGGCGATCACTCCCGTTCCGCGGCGGCGTTCTTGAGCGGTGCGCGCGCCAAGCACACCTCCGGAGTGGACGTGCATCTGAATACAACGATCGATCAGCTCATAGCCCGCAAGATCGGCCAGGACACGCTCCTGCCCTCGATTGAACTAGGCATCGAGGATGTAGGCTACACGGGCATCTGCGGCTATGGCTATAGCTGCGCCTACGTGGACACGATCTCCTGGGAAACGCCCACGAAGCCTCTCCCCATGGAGGTGAACCCGCAGGTGGTGTTCGAGCGGCTTTTCGGCGACGGCGCCAATGCCGAACAGAGGGTGGCCCGACGCGAAGAGGATCGCAGCATCCTGGACTCGATCACTCACGAAGCCGCCCGGTTCCGCAAGGTGATTGGATCCAGCGACCGCCTCCGCCTTGACGATTATCTGGAAGATGTCCGGGAGATTGAGCGGCGGGTTCAGATCGCGGTGAAGGTTTCGGCGGAAGCGCCCGCGAGCGATGTTCCGGTGGGAGTTCCGCAGTCGTTCGACGAGCATGCCAAGCTGATGTTCGATCTCCAGGCGCTGGCGTACAAGGCGGACATCACGCGCGTTTCGACGTTTATGTACGCTCGCGACAACAGCAACCACACCTACCCCGCTAGCGGCGTCAACGTCTCCTTCCATGGCGCATCGCATCACGGCAACAAGCCCGCGGCTATCGAGACCTTCACGCAGATCAACAAATATCACATACAGTTGTTCGCCTACTTCCTGGACAAGCTGCGCTCCACGCCGGATGGAGACGGCACATTGCTCGATCATTCCATGGTGCTGTTAGGAAGCAGCATGAGCAACGCGAATGAGCACGATCACGGTCCGCTGCCGATGCTGGTGGCGGGCGGCGCGGCCGGGCGGCTCAAGGGCGGCCGGCACCTCAAATTCGCGGGCAATCCTCCCCATTCGAATCTTCTTCTTGGCGTCTTGGAAAAGGTCGGCATCCAGCAAGACTCCTACGGCGATAGCACTGCGAAATTTGAAATCTGATCCCTCGCCGCCATGTTTAAAGTAGTTTGGCTGGCCGCAATTCCAGGGATGCTCGCTGCCCAGGACGCCAGAACGGTGCTGAACAACGCCGTTAAGGCGATGGGTTCCGAAAACCTGCGCACAATTCAGTTTTCCGGTATGGGATCCTACGCCGGAATCGGGCAGAATGTAAATCCTAGAGCCGGTTGGCCCATGACGCGGATGAAGAGCTACCGCCGCGAGGTGGACCTTGCTTCCGCGTCTTCGCACGTGCAGATGGTTCGTGTGCAGGGCGCCGCGGACCAGACGGTGAACCAATTCATCTCGCCAGATTCGCCCTGGGATAGCCAGTTCGAATTCTGGCTCACTCCCTATGGCTTCCTTAAGGGAGCCATAGCGAACAACGCCGCGGCGAGTTCCGAAATGGTAGACGGCGTGAAACAGAACGTCCTCACGTTCTCGGTTCAGAATAAGTATAAGGTCGCCGGTTATATCAACGATCGGAATCTGGTGGAGAAGGTCCGGACTTGGATCGATAACGACGTCCTTGCCGACATGCCCGCCGAAGCGTGGTACAGCGAGTACAAGGACTTCGGCGGCGTAAGATTCCCCACCATGATCGTTGAGAAACAGGGCGGCTTCCCGGTGCTGATCGTGTCCGTATCGGATGTTAAGCCGAATGCGCCCGTCAATATTTCCGCTCCGTCGGTTGCGGCCGCGGCCGCGTCGCCCCCGCCAATGGTGCTCTCCGAAAAAGTTGCGGACGGCGTCTTTTATTTGAGAGGCGGAACGCACCACAGCGTCGCCATCGCGTTTTCCGATTACGTGGTCGTTGTGGAAGCGCCGTTGAACGAGCAACGCTCGCTGGCGGTGATCGAAGAAGTAAAGAAGCTGATCCCGGACAAGCCGATCCGGTACGTGGTCAATACTCATCATCATTTCGACCACTCGGGCGGACTGCGCGCGTATGTGAATGAGGGCGCTACGGTCGTCACCCAGGACATCAATAAGGACTTCTTTGAGAAAGCCTTTGCCACCCCCCGGACGCTGAATCCCGACCGTCTATCGCAATCGGGCAAAAAGGCAGTCATCGAGACCGTCGGCGACAAGAAAGTTTTGAGCGACGGCATGCGCACCCTGGAGATCCACCTTATTAGAGGCAGCCCCCACAATGACGGGATTTTGATGGCTTTCCTTCCTAAGGAGAAGATTCTCACCGAAGTTGACGTTTACACCCCGCCGGCGCCGCCTGCCGCCGGCGCGGCGCCTGTTTCGGTGCCTCCGGTAAACCCGGCCGTTTTGAATCTGGTTGATAATGTCGAGCGACTCAAGCTGGATTACGAGACGATTCTGCCGCTGCACGGCCCGGGTAAGGTTTCGAGAGCCGACCTTTACGCGGCCGCCCGCAAGACTATGCCGAGCATTTCCGAGATTCTGTCGGCCCAACCTCCGCCGACAGCGGGCGGAGGAAGAGGTGGCCAGCGCACTGCGGTGGCAGCCCCAACCGCGGCGCAACCGAAAGCCGATGGCAAGCAGATTCTCGAGAACGCCTGCACCGCGTGCCACACATTGGCGCGAGTCCAAAATCTGAAACTGACGAAGCCCGAATGGCAGGGCATGGTGGATCGTATGAAGGGCCGCGGCGCCGAAGTTTCCGATGAGGACGTAGCCATTCTGGTCGATTATCTCACCAAGACTTACGGCCTTCCCTGAGTTGTGTTAAGTTGGCTGTCTGCGATAGATGATTAGCGTCACAATCGGCTGCCGCACTACGATCACGTTAGTTGCCTTGGTTTGGAGCAACGTTGCCTTCTCGGGCGAAATCCATGACGCGGCCCGGGATGGAGATGTGGAAAAGGTCAAGGCGCTCCTCGCTGCGGATCCAACTCTGGCTCTCAGCACCGACGCAAGCGGCGCAACCCCGTTAATCTGGGCCTCCACTCGTGATCACAAGGAAGTGGCGGAACTGCTGCTAGCCGGCAACGCCGATATCAACGCCAAGATTAATACGGGACTGACTTCCTTGCATTTCGCGGTGGATCGGGGCTATAAGGAGTTGGTCGAACTGCTGCTGGCCCATAATGCCGATGTAGACGCCAAGGACAAGAATGGCCTGACGCCTCTGCACGTCGCTGCCAATCAGGATCGTAAGGGGATGACGCAATTGCTGCTGGCCGGCAAAGCCAATGTCAACGCCAATGATAATCACGGCTTGACGCCGTTGCACGTCGCCGTCGATAGAGGATTCGCCGACTTAGCGGAGCTGCTGGCGGCCAACAAAGCCGACGTAAACGCTAAGGACACTGCGGGCGATACCCCGTTTGGTCAAAAAACTCATGCAGCATAGCTGTAATATTTCAATAACCCGCCGAGGCGCTCGCGGCAACGTACTCGGCTTCTGGGCTTTTGCTGGCCCACCTTTTCCGACGGGAAGAGGAGGACGTTACCTTTCCCTTGGTGGTTTCTTTCCGCATGAAAATGATCGACAAATTCGGTTAGCGCCAATCGCAACGACGCTTCTCCGAACAAGATCAGCTTCGATAAGCACTCGCCCTTTATGGATCGTACCCAGCGCTCGGCATGAGCATTCAAATTGGGACTGCGCGCCGGGAGTTGAATGGGTTCTATACCCCCAGCCTTCAGCGTTTCCCGGAAAAGCGAGCAGAACTTCGCGTCGCGATCATGCAAGGCGTAGCGACGCTGATCCAGGAAGCCCCACGCATCCCCGGTCGCATTCCGTGCCATCTGCTGCATCCAGGCTTGGTCTGGGTGCCTCGTAATCCCGGCCAAGCTGACGCGGCGGCTGTCCAGATGAATGAAGAACAATATGTAGTACGTCACCAAGCCGCGCCACGTGAGGACCTCGACCGTAAAGAAGTCGATCCCCGCCAACACCGCCAGATGCGATTGAATGAATTCCTTCCAGGTCGTGGTTTGGCTCCGTTTCGGCGCCGGCGCGATGCCATGCCTCTTCAGGACATTCCCCACCGTCTGATCCGAGACGGTGTAGCCGAGGTTGGCCGACGCGCCTACAATTCGGTCGTACCCCCAGCCGGAATTCTCCCTCGCCATTTTGACGATCAACTCCTCCAACTTCGGCTCGATGGACGGCCTGCCGGGATAGCGGCGGTGTTTGGATCCATCGAACTTCTTCGCAATCAGCTTCCGGTACCAGGCCAAAATGGTGTCCGGTTTAGCCACGCAGGCGACCTGCGCCAGCGCCTTCCGCCCGAGGCGCTTGCCGATTTCGGCCAGCGTGGACCTTTCCGGATCGGATAGGCGCAAACGAGCTGGCAAGTGTGTCCGCAGGATGCGATTCTCGGCGGCAAGGTATTCGTTCTTGAGGAGGAGTTCCTGATTGATTAGACCGATCACATACGCCAGCAGTCGCGCCCAAGGGTTCTCTTTCATATCGAGGGTCCATAATACCCTGGATTCCTCAACTGCTTCGGAAATTTTGACCATA
>DATDGT010000172.1:0-12394 GCA_036521975.1 Bryobacteraceae bacterium | reverse complement strand
ACGTACATGTATACATCATGCCACCAATCCGCCCTTATTACAAAAGTAATATTTCCATCTACATGACTACATTACGAGGCCGAATCCCCGGCAACCTCAGTTAAATCAGGAGGTTCACATAACTACGCTGTGGAACTTCAGTTTAGTAATATTAGGCCGCCGGGCGCGGCGTCAAACGAATGAGAAACTCGGCGGATTTGGCCGCGCCCGGCGAGTCCGTTGTGCGCGAGTTTCTCCAAAAGAGGAGCGAGCTAATGATCACACAGACCAATCTCGGCGGAAGCTTTACTTTCGCGAACACGAACATGACGGTGAACCGCATCGGCTACGGCGCGATGCAACTCGCGGGTCCGCAAGTTTGGGGAGCGCCTCGCGACCCCGAAGAGGCCCTCAAGGTTTTGCGCGAGGCGCTCGATGCCTGCGTGAACCACATCGATACCAGCGATTACTACGGCCCTCACATTACCAATCAGATCATCAAACAAGCGCTCCATCCTTATGCGGACGGGCTGATCATCGTCACCAAAGTGGGCGCGCGCCGGGGAGCCGACAAGTCGTGGAATCACGCTCTCTCCCGCCAGGAACTGATCGATGCGGTTCATGATAACCTTCGAAATCTCGGCTTGGACAGGCTCGATGTCGTCAACTTGCGGGTTGGGGGTATGGAGAGGCCCTCGGAGGGATCGATCGAGGAACCCTTGACGGTTCTTGCTGAGCTGAAGAATCGGGGGCTGATCCGTCACCTGGGCCTGAGCAATGTGACGCCCGGGCAACTTGCGGAGGCGCAGAAAATATCGGAGATCGTTTGTGTGCAGAACTTCTACAATATTGCGCACCGCGAGGATGATGCGTTCATCGACCAACTTGCCGGACGGGGAGTAGCCTACGTGCCGTTCTTCCCGCTGGGGGGATTTACTCCGTTGCAATCGTCGGAGCTGGATGCGGTTGCGGCATCCGTGAGCGCCACGCCAATGCAGGTCGCGCTCGCGTGGCTGCTTCATCGCGCGCCGAATATTTTGCTGATCCCCGGCACATCATCAGTCAAACATCTTCGCGAGAATCTTCAGGCTGCGGGGCTGCAACTTTCCCCGGAAACGATCATGAAACTCGACTCGATGGCGGCATGATCACAAAAACGCTATCAATGCGTCCATGGTCTCCTTGGGACGCTCTTCCATGAGCCAATGCCCGGTATCTTTCAAGTCCACCGCGGTGACAGTGGTCGCCACGAGCTTCATCTGCGGGCGTAGAATTGCGGCGCTGGCTTTTTCGCCGGCGATGGACAGAACGGGCATCGTTAACTTCGTTTTGGCCATCTGTGCGAAATCCTTTGCCGTCTCCGGCCAGCCGGCAAAGTAGGCCCAGCCGGCGCGCATGCGGCCTGGACGCGAATATGCTGCGACATATGCATTACGATCGGCTGTGCTGAGCGAGCGCTTTTTGTCAGCCGCCAGATCGTTCCAGAAGTACGCGAAATAGAGTTTTTCGCGTCCCTTGACGATAGCTTCCGGCGTCGGACCGTGAAACCGAAAGTGCCACAGATTGTCGTTGTTATACGCGAGCTCCCATCCTGCAACACCGGGAAGGAAGGCGTCCATAACGACGAGCTTCTCGACTTCAACCGGGAACTGCGCGGCATAGGCGTATGCCACCATGAGACCGATATCGTGGCCAACAATCCGAGCCTTCGTAACACCGAGCGACTTCGCCAAAGCATGAATCCGAATAGCGGCTGTCTTCATGTCGGAGCCACTCTTGGGAATGTCCGAATCGCCTATTCCTGGAAGGTCCGGGGCGATGACGGTGAATTTTTCCTTGAGCTTTTCAATCAAAGGCAGCCACATTCGCGAGGTCTGCGTATAGCCGTGCAGGAGGACCAAGGCTGGACCCTGTCCCGCTGTGAGGTAGTGAATCTTTTTCCCGTCGATCTTTACCGCGCTCGACTTTGTAGGCATGCTATCGGCGATTATATCCAGTCGTGGTTCCTCGCGGTTTCCGTGGGGCAGGCCCTCGGCCTGCGGCGGCCTCCCAGGCCGCCTCGGTCGTGAGAATCTCGCACAGATCGAAAAGCGTGAGCCACGGGCTGAGTTTATTTGATTGGCCGCGCGCCGCTGATGAGGATGTCCACGAGTCTCCTGGCGCTTTGTTGCCAGTCAGGGCTGGTCGAGACATTCGCGACGCCAATCAGCGCCCGCAGCAGATCGATCGCGTCGAGGTCCTTCCGAATGTCGCCGCTCTTAACGGCGCGCTTGACCAGGGCGCGAATGGCTTCCCAAATCTGAGCGTGGGATGCTTCGAATATCTTCGATGGGCCTCCAACCAGAGCGTTCAGCGCAGGGGCAATGATTTTCTTCGTCGCGATGTAATCTACGAACAGCAGCATCCAGGCGCGCAGCGCGGCCAGCGGCGGCATGGTTTCGGCGAAGGTCTGCTCGGCTGCAGCCAGCTTTTCCACCTCGGTGCGGTAAACGGCCTCTAGCAGTTCATCGCGCGTAGGAAAGTGGCGATACAAAGTTCCCGGTCCGACACCGGCTCGTTTGGCGATGTCGTCCAGGCTGGTGTTAGCGCCCGACTGTGTGAAAGCCTCTTTCGCCACTTCCAGGATGCGCTCGCGATTCCGCTGGGCGTCAGTGCGCGGCTTCCTGACCGCAGGTTGAGAACGTTTCGTCACCGGTTTCCCCAAAAAAAAGCTTGCAACCGGAAATGCCCTCCACTGATCTAGATATGCGGAGGCTAACTCCGTTTTATCATATGGCAAACACAAGCGAGAAAACAGCAATTATCACGGGTGGCAGCCGGGGACTCGGACGCAATACGGCCCTAAATGTCGCTCGACGCGGCGTAGACATCATCTTTACCTATCATTCCAACGCGGCAGAGGCTCAGAGCCTGGTGCGCGAAGTAGAGACGATGGGCAGAAAGGCTGCCGCCTTCCAACTGCATACCGGCAATGTTGAGGCGTTTGATGGATTCGTGGAAGAAGTCGGCAAGACTTTACGAGGTTGGGGCCGGGAGCGATTCGATTATCTGGTGAACAACGCGGGCACTGACTTGCACAAACCGTTCGAGCAAACAACGGAAGCTGAATTCGATCGGATCGTTAATGTGCATTTCAAGGGCGTCTATTTTCTGACTCAGAAATTGCTTCCGTTGATGAATGACGGCGGGCGGATCGTGAATATTTCTTCCGGTCGGGCGCGCTTCAGCATTCCGGGCACCTCGGCATATGGCGCGGCCAAGGGAGCGATCGAAGTGTTGACACGCTACCTCGCGAAAGAGCTTGGTCCGCGCAGGATCACAGCGAACGTGGTCGCCCCTGGAGCCATCGAGACGGACTTCAGCGGTGGGATGGTGCGCGACAACCCGGAAATCAACAAGATCGTCGCCGAGATGACGGCGTTGGGGCGAGCCGGCGTACCCGATGATATTGGCCCGATGATTGCCGCGCTGCTTTCCGATGACAACCGCTGGGTGAATGGGCAGCGTATCGAGGTCTCGGGCGGCATGGCGCTATAGGAATTTCTGCAAACCAGCCCATGGGCCGCCTGAGGGCATGGCATAATTTACCCCATGCAATACACAAAGTTTGGAAATACGGGAATAACGGTTTCGCGGCTGTGCCTGGGATGCATGAGTTATGGCGAAGGCGAGCTGCCGGAGTGGGCCATGGGGACGAAAGGATGGCACGCCGGCAAAGACGAGGCGCGCCGGCATTTCGCCGCGGCTCTGGAGGCCGGCATCAACTTTTTCGACACGGCCGACGTATATTACGCGGGCGTGAGCGAGGAGATCGTGGGAGCGCTGCTTAAGGAGATGGCGTCGCGCGACGATATCGTTCTGGCGACCAAGGTCAACGGCGCGATGGGGCCGGGTCCCAATCGCCGCGGCTTGAGCCGCAAACATATCCTGGAAGCTTGCGAGAATTCGCTGCGGCGGCTGGGCATGGACTACGTGGATCTCTACCAGATCCATCGCTGGGACCCGGAAACGCCGATTGAAGAAACGCTGGACGCGCTGGACTCGCTGGTGCGCGCGGGCAAAGTGCGGTATCTGGGCGCGAGCTCCATGGCGGCATGGCAGCTTTCCAAGGCTTTGTACACCGCCAAGGAACACGGCTGGCATCGATTTGTCTCCATGCAGAATCATTACAATCTGGTCTATCGCGAAGAAGAGCGTGAAATGATCCCGCTCTGCATGGATCAAGGCCTGGCGGTGATTCCGTGGAGTCCGCTGGCGCGCGGGTTTTTGACGGGAACGCGGAACCACGATGGGGGAACCACCACGCGCTCGCAGATGGATACTTTCGCTAAGGACATGTATTACTCCGAAGACGATTTTGCCGTGGCCGGCGCAGTTGCGGAAGTGGCGGCGCGCCGCGGAGTGTCGCCGGCGCAAATCGCCTGCGCGTGGGTCCTGCAAGCTTCCGGCATCACCGCGCCCATCGTAGGCGCGACCAAACTTCAGCATCTCCAGGAGCTGATCGCGGCGGTAGATTTGAAGCTCTCGCCGGAAGAAGTGGCCGCAGTGGAAAAACCGTACCGCGCGCACAGGGTGCTAGGGCACGCACAGCCGGCCCCCAAAGCAATGACGGCGAGGCGGTAAGTCGTGGAGGGCGGGCTTCAGCCCGCGCGAGGCTTTAGCCTCGCCTACCCTCGCCGGTAGCAAAGAGCGGCGCCGAAGCGCCCCGCGGACCGAAGTCCGCAACCCAAAGAACGGCCTCGGCCGAATACTGGGCCACACGGCTGCGAACCGCGTGGCGTCGTCACCCCGCCGAGGAGCGCGCGCCAAACGCTTCCTGCGGGGCAACCAATTGTCTTGCCCCGCTAAGTGCGCGGTTTCATATGTACAACCACGTATTTGCAGCTTAGGGTGGGGCAGGCCCTCGGCCTGCGGCGGCCTCCCAGGCCGCCTGCACCGGGCAGTCCGAGAACCCGCCGCAGCGCAGGGCGCTGCCTCTCGAATCCGTAGCCGGATTTTTGAAAAGGAGCACCAGGTAACCGATCTGATTGGCCCCCCACGCTGGACGTATTTAGAACTTTTGCGTCTGTCGTCCCGGCGGGCGTATGCGAGCTTGTCTAGTCGCGAGCTATAGGGTTTGGCGGCGGCGGCGGCGAACAATCACAAGCCCCAACATTCCAACGGCTACGAGCGAAATCGAATCGGGCTCCGGTGTGACCAGAGGCAAGGCGGCGGCGGCGATGATTGCGTGTCCCGCCGCGGTTGGGTGATCTTCGTCCAGAACAAATACTGATTCGGCGTCGCACAGGGCGTGCCGCCGGAATAGTTAACCTCTCCGGTCAGGCACGGCTGAGTGACGTTTGTAAGGCCGTATGCCGTAGCGTCCGCCACCAATGACGTCGAACAATGCGTAAGTATCCAATACCGAAAGATGGATTCCGTCCGCCTCTGCGAGTGCGGAAAGCGACGGAATGGATCCCGATCCGTTAACCAGAGTCGAGTCGAAAGCTGCTGAAAGCGCCGAGCCCTCCGCGCCAGCGCCCGGCCCCGCCGCCGTCACCCCAGGAAAGAGGCCGAGGTCCGACACCGTGAGGATCAGAAAATTCTTTGCACCGAGGCCCGCCAGTGTGTTAATGGCGGTATCGATGTTCCCGGCTACAATGTCTACGTCCGAGCTATATTGTGTGGGCGTTGCGTTCGTGGCGATGCCAGTCAGATCATTCGAACCGATCCAGATGGTGTACAGCGCGTTGGGATCGGCCGTGGCATGAGCCGATTCGAACAGAGGCAGTTGTCCGGTGAGCAGATCGCTCGCTGCGGACGACGTAGGCAGGTTGAAGGGCGTGACGGAAGTTTCCGCGCCGCCGACCGCATAGTCCGTACCACCCAACAGGCTGGGCGTCAGCGGAGCCAGGCCGAGATCCTTTGCCAGATCCTGTACCCAGACATTACCGTTACTAAACTGACCGTTGACATACGGAGCAGCCGGGTATCCGGGGGAGTCGCCACACTGGTGTATGCGTAGATATTTCCTACGTCCGAGAGGCTGTCTCCGAACGCATAGATGGCGTCGATTGGGCTGGCCCGGAGCACGGGAAAAAACCTCCTCCGGCAAGCGCCAGTACCATGTAGGTTCTGCTATTCGAGAACATGGAATAAATTGTATCTTAGAAATCGTGTTGCCACCGGGGGGATCTCCACCGTTTGTTGCACTTGTGTGACGTACTGTGTCTGCTGTTAGCCGCCCCCGTGCCGGCTCAGGACGCCATCGACCTGTTGGATCTCACCAGCAGGCAGCCGATCTGTTCGCCGTTCAGCCGATCCACGAGAAACAGGCTTTTCTGAGGCTTGGAGCGGCAGATTTTGGAGACCGGGAAACTGGGGGGCGTGTCGCCCACCGCGCAAGGGATGCCATCATCGACGCCAAACCTACGAAGATCCCCAACAGTTTGGCGAAGCGGCCAGGACGATCAGTGTACTGGAGCACCCTCGAGCGACATGTTAAATAGCCGGAGGCGCGAATACACGACCTGTCTGACTGACTCGACTACGTCCGGCAGCAGCTTATAGGGGACCACTTCGTCCGGCTTCTTCGCCAGCGCGGACTCCAATCCGCGGCGCCACGCAACCCGCAACTGCGTGTTTATGTGGACAATCGTGATTCCAGCTTCAATCGCGTCGAGAAAGCCCTGGTCGTTCGTACCAGATCCTCCATGCAGAGTCAGAGGCTTTCGCGTAGCGCGCTTGATCGCAGCGATCCGCACCGGATCCACGTGCTTCTTGGCTTCGCCCGCCACCATGCTCTTTAGCATCCCGTGCATGGTGCCCACCGCCGGCGCAAGCACATCCACGCCGGTACGCCGGACGAACTCGCTCGCCTGTTCAGGTGTGGTCATCGGGCTCATGCCTTCGGGAATCTTGTCGTGAATTGAAGAAGAACTGCCGATGAAACCAAGTTCGCCCTCCACCAGAATGGAAGGGTGGATTGCTTTCATCTCGGCGACTGCTTGCTTCGTCTTGGCCACATTCTCTTCGAACGGCAACGCGGAGCAGTCGAACACCACTAAGTCAAAACCGGCTTGGGCGGCCTCGCGAGCCTTCTCGATCGAATGAGTGTGGTCGGCATTAAGGTATACGGGAAAGCCGTCCTGCTCCCGAAGGGCGCGAACCAACGCCGCGATTTGGTGGACGCCGATAAAGTCGCGTTCGCCTTCAGAGACACCAACCAGGACTGGCACATGAACTTCCTGAGCTGCTAACTGCACCGCTTTCAGCGCCACCAGATCGGAGATATTAAAATGTCCTACCGCCACCTTCTGCTGATCAGCTTCGGCCAGAATCTGCTGTAAGGGCTTCATCTCCCCTCCTTCAAGATCGTGTCATTGCACGACGAGTTCCGTTCAAGAGCCGCACTTAACACTGCAAAATCAGTCCTTCCATTGGGCGTGTCATTTTTTTGTATCGACGGATCGACATTAGTCATCGGACTATACACGCAAGAACCTGAAAAGTCAGCTCGATTTAAATGGTCCCGCGATTGCTTTTGTATGTCACTGGAGGCGGAAATGAATCTGAATCCGAATCGAGAGCTGCAAGACCTATGTATCAACACGATCCGAATACTTTCGGCCGACGCTGTCCAAAACGCGAACGCCGGTCATCCCGGCATGCCGATGGGCGCTGCCGCTATGGCGTACACTCTGTGGACACAGTTTCTCAGGCATAATCCTCGGAACTCAAATTGGTTCAACCGCGATCGTTTCGTGTCGTCCGCGGGACACGGGTCGATGATCTTATACAGCCTGCTCTACCTTTCTGGCTACGACTTGCCCCTCGACGAGATTAAACATTTCAGAAAATGGGGGAGCAAAACGCCGGGTCACCCCGAACGCGGTGTAACGCCCGGCGTCGAGGTCACCACGGGACCACTCGGGCAAGGATTCGCCAACGGCGTGGGTCTGGCGATCGCGGAGGCGTGGCTTGCGGCCCGCTACAACCGGCCTGGACACAAGATCGTCGATCACTATACCTACGCGATCTGCGGCGACGGGGATCTGATGGAAGGGATCAGTCAGGAAGCTGCCTCATTGGCCGGACATCTGCACCTGGGGAAACTCATTTACTTGTACGACCGGAATCACATTTCGCTGGCTGGGGCCACCGAAATCGATTTCACCGAAGATGTGGCAAAACGCTTCGAAGCGGACGGTTGGCACACTCGCGTGGTTCCGGATGGCAACGACACCCAAGACGTGGCGTGCGCAATCCGCGAAGCACAGGCCGAAGATCAAAAACCATCATTAATCCTGGCGCGTACCCACATCGGATATGGCAGCCCTCATAAACAAGACAACTTTACCGCCCACGGGGACCCGCTGGGAGAAGAGGAATTACTAGCCGCTAAGAGAGCCTTGGGGTGGCCAAGCGTCGAGAAGTTCTATCTGCCCGAAGACTCGGTGGAATATTTCCATCAGGCGCTTCCTCGTGGCGCGCAAATGGAGGACGAGTGGCGGAAGAAGTTCGATGCATACAGGCAGGCGTTTCCGAAGGAAGCCGCCGAGTTCGAGAGCATTGTGAGCGGCAAGCTCCCGCAAGATTGGGATGTGGATCTGCCGAAATGGAAGCCTACCGATAAACCGATCGCAACCCGCGCGGCTGGCGGTGAAGCCCTTAATGTCATCGCCAGGCACATGCCCAACCTGGTCGGCGGATCGGCCGACCTGAACCCCTCGACGAGGACGCCGCTCAAGGGTCTGGGAGATTTCCAATCGCCGGAAGTGTCAGGTCCGGGAACGCTGGGTGCGGTTGGCGTAGAGTGGAGCTACGCCGGGCGGAACATCGCTTTCGGTGTTCGCGAGCACGCCATGGGAGCAATCGTAAATGGAATGGCCGCACACGGCGGAGTGCTGCCATTCAGCGCCACATTTTTACAGTTTTCCGACTACATGAAGCCCGCCATACGACTCGGGGCTTTGAGCAAACTCAAAGCGATCTACGTTTTTACACACGACAGCATCGGGCTCGGCGAAGATGGACCCACTCACCAGCCAATCGAGCACTTGATCGGCTTGCGCGCAATTCCGGGACTTACGGTCATCCGTCCTGCTGATCCCAACGAAGCCGCGGAGGCGTGGGCTTTTGCAGTTCAACATAACGGTCCGACGCTGTTAGTGTTCACGCGGCAGACCGTCGCACATCTTGACCGCGGCGGAGCGAAAGACCCCGGTGTCACACGCGGCGCCTATGTGCTCGCGGACGTAGAGGGCGGTCCTCCGGATGTGATCCTCATCGGCGCCGGCTCCGAAGTGAGTCTCTGCGTGCTGGCGCGGGAAAAACTGAAGGATTTCGGAGTGAAGGCACGCGTAGTCAGCATGCCGAGTTGGAGCCTGTTCGAGGCACAGGAGGAGTCTTACCGTGAAAGCGTCCTTCCGCGAGGCATCAAGAAACGCGTGACAGTGGAGGCCAGCTCACCGATAGGATGGCATCGCTGGGCGGGCGACGAGGGTACGGTCATTGGAGTGGAGCGCTTTGGGGCGTCGGCGCCGGGCCAGGAGGTTCTTGCTCATTTGGGCTTCACGGCGGATCACGTCGCGGCCGCCGCTCTTCGCCTCTTGGGCAAAAACAACGAAGCCGATCTGGAATCCGTATCTGAAGCAACGTTGGTGACGGCGTAGCGTCTAAAGTCCCCTGTGACGAACACGTTCATGGCGTTCAGATCACCGGCCTTATGGCCGGGGTCGGGTGCGAACGCCGCGCCGCGTTTCAGCCGGCCTTTAGCCCCGCCCGTCAGGGCGGGGTTGGGCTTACGGACGGATCACGGGGTGGGCGCAAGCAATACAAGCAATAGAGGAGGTTGCGACAAATGGAAGATTCCAGGGTCGTCATCATCGGTGCGGGATTCGCGGGCGTAACCCTGGCTGAGCAACTCAGTCGCCGCGTTGTGCCTAACGTTGAAGTCGTAGTCATCAGCAGTGAAAACCACATGGTCTTTACTCCGATGCTTGCGGAAGTAGCGTGCCGCTCTCTGTCAGCGTTGGACGTAGTGATATCTGGCCGGCAGATCGCGCCCGCCGCCACTTGGCTTACGGCCACGGTAACCGGCGTCGATCTGAAAAAGAATGAGGTCGAGTACACACGCCCGGACGGCCGGAGGGCGACCCTATCCTATGCTCATCTGGTTCTCGCCTGCGGCTCAGGCGTCAACCTCGATGAAGTTCCCGGTATGGCGGCCCACGCTCACACGCTCAGGACCGTGGGCGACGGCTTCAGCTTGGGCAATGAGGTGATCACACGTTTTGAGCAGGCAGCCGCGGAACCCGACGATGCCGAACGAGAACGGCTGCTGACCGTTGTGGTGGTCGGCGGCGGGTTCACGGGAGTGGAAACAGCGGGCCATTTGTTCGACCTGATGCGGAATATCAGGCCCTTCTATCCGCAGTTAAGCCGCAATAGTCCGCGGATGGTGCTTTTACAACGGGGCGCAAAAATTGTCCCCGAATTTCAACACGATTCGCTTTCCGAGTTTGCTCTGCGCAAACTCCGTCAAAATGGCCTCGACGTCAGGCTGAATACGGAGGTGAAAGAGGTTACGGCCCGATACGTCCGATTAGACACAGGGGAACGGATAGATGCGGGACTAACCGTTTGTTCAGTCGGGACGGCGCCGGTCGCCCTCATCAAGAAAATCGGGTTGCCGGTGGAGCGGGGCAGGTTAAAGACTGAGCCCGACATGCGCCTGACTGGTTCGGCCAACGTGTGGACGTTGGGGGACTGTGCGGCGGTTCCGAACGCCTGGAATGCAAAGATCTCGCCCCCTACAGCGCAGTTTGCGTTGCGCCAAGCCAAACAATTGGCTGCGAATCTGGTTCGGGTCCAACACGGAGAAACAACCAGGCCTTTCTACTTTCGCCCGCAAGGACTTCTGGCCACTATCGGCCACAAAAACGGCGTAGCGGAAATTTACAGTTTTAAATTCTCCGGACTGCTCGCGTGGTTTCTCTGGAGATGCGTCTACTTGCTGAAGATTCCCACCATCGGGCGCAAGCTCAATGTGGTCGTAGACTGGGCCTGGGATATTTTCTTCAAGCCCAACGTAGTGGAGGTGCGCGCGGAGCAACAGCAGCGATTTAGGCAGGCCCACTACGCCGCCGGTGACTTTGTATGTCGCAAAGGTGATCCGGCTGCCGGCATCTTTATAGTTAAGGCCGGTAGCGCCGGGCTCTACCTCGATGACACTGCAGGGAAGCCTGTCGTCACGTGGACTAAGGGAGACCACTTCGGGGAGGTTGCGTTTCGCGGTCGCTCAACGTATCCAGCATGGGTCAAGGCGGAAACGCCCCTGGACGTGATTGTAGTCGATGGTGTGGATTTCAGCGAGTTGGCTGAGTCTCTCGGCCTGCTGCGCAAAGATCTGGAGCTTGCGCTCTTCGCGAGGACGACCTACACACGATTCACGGCGATGGTGGCCAGACATCCAGCGGTAGGGACCCTCACCGTTGGCGATGTCATGACTCGTTCGGTCCAGACCTTGCCGCTCGAACTTACCTTGGCCGATATGGTAAAGAAATTTCAGGACGGCCACGCGGCATTTCCAATCGCGGAAGGCGAAATCTTGAGGGGTTATTGCGGTCGGCAGGAGCTTTTCAGCGCGCTCGGTCGAGGTCTCCCTTTTGAGACGCCGGTCCGCGATTTCATGCAAACCCCTCCGCCCAGCGTCAAGGAGACAGACGCCGCACTTGCGGCGGCCGCGGAGTTTCTCCGCAACGACATCGATATCATGCCGGTCGTTGCCGCCGATGGCAGCGGCAGATTCGTCGGAATCTATAGTCCCCTCGTTGCCGCCCTCCGGTTGACGGAAATCGCGGCCCAGGATTTGGAGTCTCGTTCTTCTGCGGACTTGTTGCTAGTGGGAGGGGGTTAGCACAAGAGCATCGCATTTTGCCGAAAGGATAAGACCAGGCAACGGATCTCGCTCTCGGAATTGCCGTTGCCCTCGCGCTTCCGAAGGGAGCCGAACGGACTATTGCCTATCGATACTGGCGAACCGGCAAGATTCGATGAGCACCAGAGTGACTGAACGAAGCTGGGCTGAACGGTTAAGGTAGACCTCTCGGTCACACCTTGAACGGCTGCGTCTGCGGCAATTCGACCTTTCGTGGCAGACCCCGACTCGCCCGGACCCAGCATGGTTAGGCCGCAGGCGCGCTGTTCGGAACCGCCGTTCCGGGTTGATCCCGTGACACGCCGGTCGCGTCCGAACTGCCTATGCAAAGCTGGCGGCAGCGATTCGGGAATGGAAGGGGACTTAACCGGCCTTATGCCGAGTACCGGATTATGCCGAGCGCTGCTGGTGAACAGCGGCGGGGCAGGCACCGAATCTTGGGTGTGCCCGGCATAATCAGAGCGCCGACAAGAACGCCAAAAGTGCGTCGTCTGG
>DATDGT010000171.1:0-17115 GCA_036521975.1 Bryobacteraceae bacterium | reverse complement strand
CTCAAGCAATCCGGGATGTTCTGGACCGTCAGCGGCGCCAACTCCATCTTGGCGCTACGCTGCCAACACCTCAACGGTCGCTTTGAGGACTATTGGGAAGGCCGCCAGGCGGCCTGATTTCCACTTCTATGTCGTGCGCCCGTCTTCATCGACTCTCGCTTCCGTTCGAAATCCGCAGGGGGCTCCATTGACACGAAAGCGGCGATTCTCGGACGTTTGGACAAATTGACCGCGCTGCCGTGCGGCAGTTTGGTCGACCACAAGATGACGTCGCCCCCCCGTCCCTCCACTTGTGTCGCTTTCCTATAGTTCAATCCAGGGTTGAAGAAATCGAAGCCGTCACGGTTGGCATGCCGATCAAGCCAGGCATTGAGATTCCGATAGATTCCGGGCAGGCATTGGAACCCCCCACCATTTCTTCGAACGTCGCTTAGCAGTACAACGCCCTGTAAAGAACCCGGTCCTGGCGCCCTGGGGTCCGTATCCCAGTGAAGGCAGCCGCGACTGAGATCCGGGAAATCAGGATGAACCGGGGGCCGAAAAATACAGCGATTGATGTCCACCATCAGCCGCGAATTTCCGAAGAACTCCGCAAAGACCTGGTAGAGATTCGGGCATTGCCGGATGTCCCACAGCGATTGGGCGTGGTGCAGAGGCACGATGCCATCGAGCTCCGGGGCACCGCCGTACCAGGTTGCGCTGTCGTCCAGATCGGCGCCAACGAACGCCGTAATCTCGCGCGCGGCGTTGCGAACGAGGTGCGCGGGAACCACATTTCGGAGCACCATGTACCCTTCGGCACGGAATCGTCGCCTGTCCCCGTGCGTGATGCACGGCAGAAGGTTCAGCTTTTCCCGGCACAGGCCGAGTCGGCTGAATATCATATGAGGCCAGATCGACACGCCGTGTGACTCCGAACGACCCGCATAATCGTCGCGAGACAGACCAATGTACTGAATGACGCTCGCCAGTTCAGTACCGCCGCGAGACCGTTGGCTCTTAGGCGTAATCGCGAGCAATTTCTACTCCACCCGGGCGCTGGCGCTGGGTGGCGCGACCGAAAGTGAGACAGCATGCGATCTCGTTGCGAGGGTATTACGCACAGATCGTCGGCAGTGCCCGCTCGTGAGGCGGCCAATTCTGGCCGCAGCCGCCTTTAGGCGGCTCCTGTGAATGCGCGGTGGCCCGGTTGGAAAGCCGGGCTGCAGCCAGGATTGGCCGCCCCACCCGAAGGCACCTCAGCAAGGCCACCTGCGATCCCATCGCCAACAAGGCGAGCGCTTGTGGGTGGAGTACCTGCCCGGCTATAAATCATCCGCTCATCGCCGCCAGAAACTCGGAGTTGGACCGGGTCTTGGAAAGTTTGTCGATGAGCAGCTCCATGCTTTCCACGGGCGACAATGGATTCAGCACCTTGCGCAGAATCCATACCCGGTTCAGTTCTTCCTTGGGCAGCAACAGCTCTTCCTTACGCGTGCCGGATTTGGAAATATCGATGGCCGGGAAGACGCGCTTGTCCATCAATTTCCGGTCGAGATGAATTTCCATGTTGCCGGTGCCCTTGAATTCCTCGAAGATCACGTCGTCCATGCGGCTGCCGGTATCCACCAGCGCCGAAGCGACGATGGTCAGCGAGCCACCCTCCTCGATGTTGCGCGCAGCGCCGAAAAAGCGCTTCGGCCGCTGCAAGGCGTTCGAATCGACGCCGCCCGAAAGCACCTTGCCCGAAGGCGGCACCACGGTGTTGTAGGCGCGCGCCAGGCGGGTGATGGAATCCAGCAGGATCACGACATCCTTTTTGTGCTCCACCAGGCGCTTGGCTTTTTCAATCACCATCTCCGCGACTTGCACGTGGCGCGAAGCCGGCTCGTCGAAGGTCGAGCTGATCACTTCGCCCTTCACCGAACGCTGCATGTCGGTGACTTCCTCGGGACGCTCGTCGATCAGCAGCACGATCAGCGTCATTTCGGGATGATTCGCCGTGACGGAGTTGGCGATGGATTGCAATAGCATCGTCTTGCCGGTGCGCGGCGCGGCGACAATCAGTCCGCGCTGGCCTTTGCCGATGGGTGTCAACAGATCCATCACCCGGCCGGAGAAATTGTCCTTGAGGGTCTCCAATTTGATCCGCGCTTGGGGATACAGCGGCGTCAGGTTATCAAAGAAGATTTTGTTGCGAGCTTCCTCGGGCGGCTCGAAGTTGATCGCGTCGACTTTGATCAACGCGAAATACCGCTCGCCTTCCTTGGGCGGACGAATCTGTCCGCTCACGGTGTCGCCGGTTCGGAGATCGAAGCGGCGAATCTGCGAGGGTGAAACGTAGACATCATCGGGGCCGGGAAGGTAGTTGTACTCGGGGGCTCGCAGGAAGCCGAAGCCATCGGGGAGACATTCGAGCACACCTTCGGAGAAGATTAATCCACTCTTTTCGGCTTGCACCTGCAGGATCTTGAATATCAACTCCTGCTTGCGGAAACCGGCGAAGCCTTGCACGCCCAGGTCTTTCGCGATCTGGTTGAGCTTTTGGATGTTCATGTCCTTAAGCTCCACCAAATCGAGCGCGGCGCCGTTTTTTGCCTGGCCTTGAGGCTGGTGCCGCCGCGGCTGACCGAAGATGCGGCCTTGCGAGACCGGCGGCGGGCCCGCTGGAGGGGGCGCCGGCGCGGGTGCGGCCGGGTCGGGATCGGACGCCTTGGATTCCGACGCCTTGGGTTCCTCGGGGGGGCTCGTTTCGCCGTCGGCGGGGGGCGGAGGAGACGCTTTCACCTCGACCTGCTTTTCGACCTGCTTTTCGACCTGCTTTTCGGCCTGCTTGTCCGCTTGCTTGTCCACTTGCTTGTCTATTTGCTTCTCTGGCGATCGAGACCTGGTCCTGGCCGGGGCCTCCGGTTTGGTCGCGGGCGGCTCGGAAGCTGCGGCGCCATTGGGCCCTTGATCCTTCGGCGTCTCCGCCGGAACCGTGTCCTTTACCGCTTTTTCGGGGACTGCCTGCTCTGGATTTTCGAAATTGCTTGCCAAATTTCCCTCACTCCCTGGCCTGTCAGGCCTGAGCATTCCAGCAACTCCCCGGTATATCCGTTACGGAGAGCCGTCTGGCTTTGATGCCTGTCTTTCTGAGATTTAAGCTTGTCGCTTTTTGTAACGGCCACGACGTATGGCCGTTGGTGGGCTTCCAGCCACTGGCGCAACTGCACATCTTTTTCCATCCAACCCCGCCGGGCGTCCAACAGCAGGACCGCCAGGCAAAGCGTCTGGCGGCCGAGCAGATAGGTCTCAATCAGCCCTTTCCATTGCCGCGAGATTTCCGGGGGGACTTTCGCGAATCCATATCCTGGCAGGTCCACGAAGCGGTAGCCGCCGTCGACCTCATAGAAGTTGATCAACTGCGTACGGCCAGGCCGGGAACTGGTGGCGGCGAGCCCATCGGCCCCCACCAACGTATTCAGAAGGGTGGATTTGCCGACGTTGCTACGGCCCAGGAACGCGATCTCAGGTTCCGCTTCTCGCGGAAACTGATCCGGCCGGGCTGCACTTATTATAAACCGCGCGCCCACGGAAGTTGTTAGTCATAGTCCTCAGCTGTCAGTTATCAGCTCTCAGCCGGTGACCTGCCGCGCCGCCACGGCTGAAGCTGACGACTGATAACTGACGGCTGACAACTCTAATGGGTAATTTTATCGTCCCTCGACCGCGCCACGATCTCGGCGGCAGTGAGCATTCCCGTGATAGGCGCCATTTCCAGCTCCTTTTCCAGCGCCAGTTTCAGCACTTCGTCCATCGAGGAAACAAAGTGCAGCTTCATTTCCTTACGGACATTCTCCGGAATATCCGGCAGGTCTTTCTCGTTATCGGACGGAAGGATCACTTCCATGATGCCATGGCGGTGGGCGGCCAGCAGTTTCTCCTTCAATCCCCCGATCGGTAGCACTCGGCCCCGCACCGTGATCTCGCCGGTCATCGCGACATCGGCGCGCACCGGAATCGAGGTGAGGGCGCTGGTGATGCTGGTGGCGATGGTGATGCCGGCCGATGGTCCGTCCTTGGGAATCGCGCCTTCCGGCACGTGCAGATGGATATCCAGATGGCGGTAGAAATCGCGCGGCAAGCCCACCTGGTGCGCACGGCTGCGGACGAAACTCATCGCCGCCTGCGCCGATTCCTGCATCACGTCGCCCAATTTGCCCGTGGTGGTCAGCCTTCCGCGGCCCTCCATGATGGCCGCCTCGGTGGTGAGAATCGAGCCGCCCATCTCGGTCCAAGCCAGGCCCACGGTAGCGCCCACTTCGTTTTTCTTGTCAGCGAGCTGCTCACGGAATTTTTGCGGCCCCAGCAGCTCATTCACTTTTGCAATATCGATAACCGCCTTTTCCACCAAACCGGTTTTCTTGAGCGCCTTTTTCTTTTCGCCCGCGGCGCCGTTGTTCGCCGCCGATTGCGCGTTCACCACGCTTCGCGCGATCTTGCGGCAGACGTTGCCGATCTCCCTTTCCAGATTGCGCACACCCGCTTCCCGCGTGTAGTGCTGAATCAACTCCTGAATTCCTTCGTCGGGAAAATCGACTTGCTCAGTGGAAAGGCCGGTTTCCTTGCGCTGTTTGATCACCAGGAACCGTTTGGCGATCTCCATTTTCTCCAGCTCCGTGTAGCCCGAAAGCCGTATCACCTCCATGCGATCCTGCAAAGCCGGAGGTATGGTGTGCAGGACATTAGCGGTGGCGATGAAGAACACTTGGCTCAAATCGTATTCGACGTCCAAGTAGTGGTCCACGAACATGTAGTTCTGTTCCGGATCGAGCACTTCCAGCAGCGCAGCCGACGGATCGCCCCGGAAATCAGTGGACATCTTGTCCACTTCATCCAGCATGAACACCGGGTTGCGCACCTGCGCCTTCTTCATCATCTGGATGATCTGGCCCGGAAGCGCGCCGATGTAAGTGCGGCGATGTCCGCGGATTTCGGCTTCGTCTCTTACGCCGCCCAGCGACAGCCGGATGAATTTCCGGCCCGTCGCATTGGCGATCGACATCCCCAGCGAGGTCTTGCCCACGCCCGGAGGCCCCACGAAGCACAGGATGGAGCCCTTGGGATCCTTCACCAACCGCCGAACGGCCAGAAACTCCAGAATGCGTTCCTTGATCTTTTCCAGCCCGTAATGATCGCCTTCCAAAATACCCTGGGCGTACGGCAGATCGCGGATTTCCTTAGACCGCTTCTTCCACGGCACCGCCAGCAGCCAATCCAGATAGTTTCGCGAAACCGTGGATTCGGCCGACATGGGCGGCATCTGTTCCAGGCGCTTCAACTCGGCAATGGCTTTTTCGTGCGCGTCCTTGGACATCCCCGCGGTGTCGATCTTTTTCTTTAGCTCGTCGAACTCGCTTTTTTCACCGCGCCCCAGCTCTTTCTGAATGGCCTTGATCTTCTCGTTGAGGTAATACTCCTTTTGCGCCTTGTCCATCTGGCGCTTGACGCGGCCCTGGATGGTGCGATCGACGTTCAGTTTTTCAATCTCGATATCCAGCATCTCGGCCACGCGCGTCAAGCGGTCGATAGGATCGAAGATTTCCAGCAGCTCCTGCCGCTCTTCAATGGAAAGCTGCTGGAGATTCGCGCCCACCGTGTCGGCCAGCTTGGCCGGATCGTCGCCGCGCACCGCCGCCACCATCGAGTCGTAATTCACGTTCTGGCTGATTTTCCCGTACTGCTCGAAGAGGTTAGTGACGCGCGAAGTGAGCGCATCCAGTTGCGGACCGGGTTCCACGCGGTACGCGGAAGTCTTCACCGTCGCGCGGAAATATCCTTCCTCCTCGCCGACCGAGAGAATCTTGCCCCGCTCCACTCCCTCCACCAAAACCTTGATATTGCCGTCGGATTGCTTCAGGCTCTGGACGATGTTGGCGATAGTGCCGACCGAGTAAATCTCCTCGGGACGCGGCTCGTCGATACTGGCGTCGTGCTGCGTGGCCAGGAAGATCTTGCGGTCCGCCGCCAGCGCCTCTTCGAGCGCCCGCACGCTGGACTCGCGGCCCACCACGAACGGCGTCATCATATGGGGAAAGATAACCACGTCCCGGATGGGCATCATCGGCAGGCGGCGAGTGTCAGTTTTGTCCTTAGAGCTCAACATTGCGGTCTTTAGTTCTCAGGTTGTCAGTTGTCAGTTATCAGTTGACGGGAGCTGCGGGTGGGAACTGATAACTGACAACTGGCAACTATTATCCGGCCTTCTCCAAAAGCGCCACATTGATCTTCTGCGCCATCACCATCTCCTTGGTGACCAGAAACTCGCGAACCTTTTTATAGGAGGGCAGATAGTACATCAGATCCAGCATCAAATCTTCGAGGATCATCCGCAGCCCGCGTGCCCCGACTTTCCGCTCCATAGCGAGCTGTGCGATCGCTTCCAAAGCGTCGTCGCTAAACTTGAGTCTAACACCCTCGAATTCGAACAGCTTCTGATACTGCCTCACAATCGCGTTTTTCGGCTTGGTCAGAATCTGCACCAGAGCGTCCTTGCTCAAATCCTCCAACACCGCCACCACGGGAAGGCGTCCGATGAACTCCGGAATGAATCCGCTTTTAATCAAATCGACCGGTTGCACCTGTTCCAACATATCCACGTCGCGGCGGGCTGAGGCGCCCATGCGGCGCGCCCCGGCGGGCGCCAACTCCTCGGAATTCGCAAAGCCGATCGTGCGCGTGCCGATCCTGCGCGAGATGGTTTTCTCCAAGCCGATGAAAGCTCCGCCGCAAATGAACAGGATGTTGGTGGTGTCGACAGGCGTGAATTCCTGATGC
Organism: Bryobacteraceae bacterium; assembly: GCA_036521975.1. Taxonomy (GTDB): domain Bacteria; phylum Acidobacteriota; class Terriglobia; order Bryobacterales; family Bryobacteraceae; genus Palsa-187. The sequence goes on along the minus strand of DATDGT010000171.1, from coordinate 10,317 downwards.
GGATGCTTCCGGCCGCCCTGCGGCGGAACGTTGGCGACGGTCCCTTCCAGAATCTTCAGCAGCGCCTGCTGCACGCCCTCGCCGGAAACGTCGCGCGTGATCGAGGGATTTTCGTCCTTCCGCCCGATCTTATCGATCTCGTCAATATAGATGATGCCCTGCTGGCAGCGCTGCACATCCCAATCGGCGTGTTGGAGCAGGCGCAGGATGATGTTCTCCACGTCTTCGCCGACATAGCCCGCTTCGGTGAGCGTAGTGGCGTCCACAATCGCGAAAGGAACATCCAGGATTCGAGCCAGAGTCTGAGCCAGCAGAGTCTTGCCCGTTCCCGTCGGGCCTATCAACAAGATATTGGATTTCGAGAGCTCCACTTCCCCCGCGCGCTGCTTATTCATCTGGATGCGCTTGTAGTGGTTATAGACCGCGACGGCCAGCTTCTTTTTCGTGGCCTCCTGTCCAATAACGTATTGATCCAGGTATTCTTTTAGCTCCAGCGGTTTGGGGAGTTTGTGAGGCGTGCCGTACTGCTGCTCATTGCGGTCGTCGTCCAGAATGGAGTTACAGACGGCGATGCATTCGTCGCAGATGTAGGCGCGGGGATAATCGGAGGGGGAGGAAATCAGCTTCCCGACCACGTCCTGGCTTTTATGACAGAACGAACAGCGAAGTGAATCGTCGGAGCCCGCGCGCTTCACCGGAGTCTCCCAAGCGCCATAGATCCCCCTGAAGCTTCAAGTATACCGGATCTTGCCCCCGCTTGCTTCACAATTCCTCGCGCTGGACGCCCAGATAACGGCTAGCTAGAACCGATTCTGATACCCCGAACAAAAGTACCAGCAACATGACGTACCACCACAGCGTCTGCTGAACTTGGCGAGCCCCTGCGTGTGCCGGAGACCCCGCCGGAGAAGATGCCGCTTGCGATGACGGGCCACTCCCGCCGCGCCATAAGGCCAGGACATCATCGGGAATCACATCGAGATTCGATTCCTTAGGATCGGCATTCACCCCCACCAGATCCTGGCGGCCGTTGGCGAGGCGGATTTGGTAATAACCGGCCTCGCTGAGCTGGAACGACTGAGCGGAAGCAGCTTCGCCCAAACTGAGGGGCCGCTTCCCCTCCGGATCGGTGATCTCGACGCCTTGCGCGCGTTCCTTGGCAGTGCGCAGTTCCAGGTATGCATCCACGGGGCGCGCCCCGCCTTGACGCTCGGTCCCCGCCAGATAACGGGCCGTCTGTTCGATGAAGGGAACAAAGGCGGGGTCATGCGGAAAATCGTTAGTGAGATTGTCGAGACCGGAAGTCAGCAGCAGCACACGGCCCTCTCCGATGCTCTTTTCCAGCAGCAGCGGCGTCTGATCTCCCAGCCGCACGATCACGCGGGCGTCCCCGGGATCCACCTCGAGCGCATAAAAGAACTTCACGCCGGTCCAGCCGTTGGCTTTGGCCACGGCCGGGAAAGACGAGTCGCCCGACCCAACCTGCATGTAGCGGTCGGGAACCCGGTTGTAATCGCGCGTCGAGACAATGCGCGCGCCGAAAATCGGAATCTGCAAGCGCGCTCCGGCGGAGGTTCCGGCCGCAATCAGCAAACTGCCTCCCGAACGCACATACGAGGTCAACGCGTTTTCCAAAAGCGAGGGCAGGGAATTAACATCCGAAAGAACGATGAAGGCGTAATTGGAAGGCTGGCGGTCGGCCGCTTCGTTGACGTTGATGGATTCGAGAGTGAACGCCGATTGCGCGGCCGCGGAAAGAGCCGCGCCGAAATACAGCGGCGAGCGATTGTCGCCGTAGTTATGAACCAGCAGAACCTTTTGAGGGTCGGAGCGTTCGACGGCGAAGCGGCGAACATCGTCGGCCGGGAAGGCGTCGGCGGAATCGATCTTCACCTCGCAGCGGCTGAACCCGTAAGGCGCCTCGAGCGCCGGGAAATCGACCGCCGCGCGACCATTGGCGGGCACCATGACCGCTTTTGTCGCGACTGTTTTCCCATTCACCACCAGCGACACCGTGCGCTGCGTGGCAGGAGTGTCGAAGCCGGCGACCACTGCCTGTACGTGAACGGGCTTCAAGTCCTTGCCCCAGACTTGTCCCGGCGCGTCCACCGACTCCACCGTCCAGTTGGGCTGAGTTTTCGTAACCACCGGGTGAGTGACTAGCGTGACGCCAGTGGGCAGCGCCATATCGGAGAAGGCGGGCGCCAACTCGCTGCGTTGCATATCGCTGAAGAGATGTAGCTCAATCGGCGCACGGACGGACTCCGCGAGGGCGCGCACAGCCCGCGCCAACTCCCCAAAGTTACCGTGCCCGTCACCGGGCTCAATGGCCTGTACCGCTGCGCGCAATGCCGCTTGATCCTCGATGGGTTGCGTCATCAAGTGCAACTGCGAGCCAAATGCCGCGACCTGTCCGCGAGCGGAGCCCTTACCCGCGAGTACGCCCATGGCCGCTTGTTTCGCGTCCGCCAGGCGCGTCCCGGCGCGCATGCTGAAGGAATTGTCCACCACCAGCAGCACCAAGCGGTTGCTGGAAAGCGCCGCCGCGCTGCGATTAATGTAAGGGTTAGCGAACGCCAGAATCAACAGCAGCAGGACCAGCAGCCGCAGCGACAACAGCAGAAGATAATGAAGCCGGCGATGACGCGTCGAGCTTTGCGTCCGGAATTCATAAAGCATCAACGACGGCACCGGCTTGGGCGGGTTCTTTTGCCGCTTCAACAAATGCAGATACACCGGCAGGCCGATGCCGACCGCGGCAGCGAGGAACCAAGGCGCTAAAAGTCCCATCTACTGTCGATTTTACTTGCCAGCCAAGCTTCCTTGCGCGGAGGCAGCTTCCGAGCGCAAGACATTTGGGCCGGAGCGCCCGAAAGCTGCGACTTCAGAAGCTGAGATTTGCCCTAAACTATAACTGTGACGGCCGAGCAGCGAGCACACATTGCAGGTGTGATCTCAGTCGATCCCGAAATCATGCACGGGACGCCGTGCTTCACAGGCACAAGGGTTCCCGTTCAAACCCTACTTGACTATATCGAAGAAGGCGACACGCTCGGCCAGTTCCTGAGAGATTTTCCGGTCGTGAATCGCGATCAGGCTGTGCGATTCCTCGAGCTGGCGAAGGACCAGCTCATTGAGTGCGTATCCTGATCGATGAGTGCGTGAACCCGCGGCGGCGCGAGGCATTCCCCGACCATGAGGTAGTGGCCGCTGTCACCACCGCCTGGCGTCAGATCCGGGATCACCGGTTAGTAGACGCGATCCAGGGAAAATTCGACGTGCTGGTCACGATCGACCGAGGCTTTGAGTTTCAACACAACCTTAGCAAGCTCAGCTTTGGGATCGTGATTGTTATGCGCGAAGGAATCGGATGGAATACTACCGTCCACTATTCCCCGAGCTTTCCGCCGCTGTGGACACGCTCCGGCCAGGGCAGGTGATTCACGTCGGCCGACTGCGGTGAGGCGGGTCCTTGGTGTGCGAGGAACCAGCGCCGCCGGCATTCCAGGTCTCACGGCGCTAGCTTGGCCGGCCGTGGATAAACCAGCGGCGCGCCATCTCGGCCACCCGCTCCCTTGGTCAGGAGCTGGGTGGACCAGGCACTCCGCTCGCGCCGCCCGATGGACTAGGCGGCTTCTTGTCCTTCGACGCCTTGCCGTCATGACTCGCGCTTTTGAGCGGGCTAAGCAGCACGTGCGCGTTGCGCCCTTCCAATTTGGGCTGGCCCTCGATGGAGCCGTGCTGGGCGAGATCCCCCGCGAAGCGCAGCAGCAGCTTCTTGCCTAGATCCACATGCGCGATCTCGCGTCCCCGAAATTGCACCACGGCCTTGACGCGATTGCCCTCCTGAAGAAAACGGATGGCGTGATTTTTCTTGAATTCGTAATCGTGGTCATCGGTGTTGGGACGGAATTTCAGCTCCTTCACCTGAATGACGTGCTGTTTTCTTTTGGCCTCGTGCTGTTTCTTTTTGTTCTCGTATTGCCACTGACCGTAGTCCATCGCTTTGGCGACGGGCGGTTCAGCGGTCGGCGCGATCAGAATCAGATCCAGGCCCATGTCCTGCGCTCTGCGCACAGCCGCAGGCGTGGGCATGATTTCGACGCTGCCGTCCGGAAATACGGCGCGGACTTCGCGCGCGCGAATGGCTTCGTTTACGTTCTCGCGGATCCTCGGCCGGCGGGGGTGAAAGCCTCTGGGATTCATCCGCGGGGGCCGAAACGAAAGAGCGAAATCGCCATGAACAAATAGTACCAAAACGCGCGGCGCGCGGCTTATTCCCTGTACGGCCGAAATCCGCCGCGCTCCATGGTGTCGCGGGCGGCTTGCTCATCGGAGGGTTGGACATAAAAGAACGCGCCGATTCGTTCGGCTTGGAAGATCACTCCGCCGCGATAGCGGTCCGGCTCAACCAGATAGTCGAAACCGGCGTCGGTCAAAAGTTTTTCCAGGCGCAGAGCCTCTTGCAATCGTTTCGCGATGTAAAGCAGGGCCAGTTCGGCTTCGCCGAAATGATCGGGCTCGCGGCGCACTTAGTCTAGCGCGAGCCGCCAATCAGAGTGTGCTTTTCCAGCATCTGGCGGCGCACCACCGCTCCGTAGACGTTCCCTTGCGCGTCCACCCCCACGCCCTCCGCGCCGCTGTGCTCGTCGGTGGTAGATTCCTTGTCTTCGATGAAGTATTTCACCGACCCGTCGCGGGCGCTGCCGATCCGAATGCCTTTCTTCCACCCCGGCTCGTCGGAACCCCAGGACTCAGAATCGGCCACGTACATGGTATCGTCTTTGGCGATGAAAATTCCGCTGGGCCGCGCAAACTGTCTCCATTCCTCGAGAAATTTCCCATTCTGATCGAAAATCTGGATCCGGTTGTTCGACCGGTCGCCCACGAACAGGCGTCCCCGCGAATCGATGGCGATCGTATGAGGATTGTTGAATTCGCCCGGGCCTTTGCCTTCGTGTCCCCAGGACATGAGGAACTTTCCGTCTTTTGAAAATTTCGAGACGCGCTGATTTCCGGGCGTGCCGCCCACGTGCCCTTCGGTGATGAAAATATCGCCATTGGCCGCCACGGCCACATCGGTTGGCTCATCGAATAGACCGGGTTCGGCGCTGGTCACGCCCGGCTTGCCCAGCGTCATCAGAAGCTTACCGTCGGACGAGAATTTGTACACCGCCTGACCCTTGCCGTTGTTCTGGAACTGCGAATCGGTCACCCAGAGATTGCCCTGCGCGTCCACCGTCGCGCCGTGGGGAAAATTGAAAATCCCCGAACCCCAGCTCTTGAGCAGCTTCCCGGATTTGTCGAATTTCAGAATCGGTGGCTCCGAGCGGCCTACGCAGGAGTTGTCCTGGCATCGATGGATCACGTAAATGCTGCCATCCGGTGCGACCTCCACGGCGGTGACCGCGGCCCATTTCGTACCCGCGGGAAGCTGCGCCCAATCGCGCGTCGTGCGGAAGGGATTGGGCAGATCGTTGATCGGTTGGAGATCGGCGCACAACAGCATGGCCGGCGCGGCCAGCGCCAGGAGGATCGACTTTGTCATTGCTGTCTCCTAAGGGCAGTGCCCTAAACGTCGTCGCGGCCGATATTCACGATGAAATATTCAGCCCGCGTGGTTCCGACGTTCTTCGCGTTGTGGATTTCGTTCGACCCGATCACTCCCACATCGCCAGGACCCAGCCGGTACGGTTTGCCGGAAATGGTCAGTTCCATGGTGCCCGTGCGCACCAGCATCATCTCTTCCCGCAGATGCTGATGCGGCGGATGATTCACCTCGCCCGGCGCGATATCGCTCTGGTGCGATTCCATCTTGAAGCCCGTGTGGGTCTTCGCCGTGAACATCCGGCGCTGCTTGTTCTGCCCGTTGGTGGTCACCGGCAGCTCATTATAGAGGTACGCGTGGGTTTTCATCACCGGCAGTTTTTCCACCGAATCGGCGGCTGGCTGCGCGGCCGGCCGCGAGCCCTTCGGCGCTCCACTCTGCGCCAAAGCCGTCGCGCCGGCAAGAGCCGGCAGCAGCAAACTCAAATCTCTGCGCGAATATTTCCTTGATTTCATAGACGCCTCCTTTCACATTCCTCGGCGAACATGGAAAAGTATACATCTTCCGGCCGCAAAGAACCACCGTCGTCTCCGCTAGATCCCGGAAGGAAGGCGGCTCAAGGGGCGCCCGGCGGATAACCCCTAGATGCCGGTATGGTTTGAGGATCGCCGCGCCGCCACTTCGTCAACCTGCGGAAAAAGCCCTGCGCGCGGGAAACATCGTTCAAAATTTGGCTCTTCAACGCTTCAGGGCTGTCGAATTTCCGCTCCTCGCGAAGACGGTGAAGGAATTCGACACAAATGCGGGCGGGTGTTGGGCCTTCCAAGGGATCCAGCAAGTAGGTCTCGATCGAAAGGTCCTGGCCGCCGAAAGTGGGGCGAAATCCAATGTTAGTCACCGAGTTCCAGCGGCGCTTCTGATCGAAATCGGTGGTTTGCGTGATGTAGACTCCGTTCGCAGGCGTCACCTCGGCGGGCGGACGAAGGTTGAGCGTAGGGACGGTTTGCCGGGAGCCGATGCCGAATCCATGCACCACCTCGCCTACTAGGGCATACGGCCGCTCAAGCAGCCGGCCCGCGCGCGAGACGTTTCCCGCTTCCACCAGCCCTCGGATTCCGCTGGTGGAAACCACCACGCCTCTACGCTTCACCGGAGCGATCAAACGCACCTGGAATCCATAGCGCGCGCCAAGCTCCGCGAGTGTGCGCGGATCGCCCGCCTGCATGTGCCCGAAGCGGAAGTTCTCGCCCACCACCACCACGCGCGCGCGCATCCGCTCGCGCACATATTGGGCCACGAATTCCTCTGGCGAAAGCCGCGCGATTTCCGCGGTGAAATGGAGCACGAAAATGTCCGCGATTCCCATCTCGCGCATCAGAGCGCAGCGCCGCTCAAGCGGCATCAGCGGCCGGGGCGCGCGCTCCGGCGCCAGCACGCAGGCCGGATGCGGGTCGAAAGTCAGCGCCGCGGGCGTCCATCCGCGCTCCCGCGAGATCATAATCGCTTCGCGTAGCAGCCGCGCATGACCCGCGTGCACGCCGTCGAATTTGCCGATGGTCAGCCCAGATTCTTTCAATGACACCTTCATGCCACCTCGATCTCCAGCCCGTCGTAAGCCAACCGAATGTGCGGCGGCAGCATGGCCTCGGTCCGCTCGTGCGAGACTTCATGGCACATATGCGTGAAGAAGGCGCGGCGGGGTCGGAGTTCTTCGACCAGGCGCACGGCCTGTTCGACGGTGGTGTGCGTCGGGTGCGGCCGATGGCGCAGCGCGTCCAGAAACAGCACATCCAGCCCGGTCAGTTTCGCGCGCGATTCCGGCGGTATTTCGCTGTGGTCGGTAAGATACGCTGCCCGTCCGAAGCGGTAGCCGAACACCGCTCCCCGGCCATGACACAAGCGGATGGGTGTAAACTCCATCCCGAACAGTTCGAACGGCGCTCCATCCAGCACCCGCATATCCAGCTTGGGCGTCGACGATTGCGTTGGCTCGGAATCGAAAGCGTAGCGAAACACGCGCTGGATCACGTCCAGCGTTTCCTGCGTGGCGTAAATCGGAATCAACGCCTTCTGATGGAAATTGAACGGGCGGACGTCGTCCAGTCCAAGAATGTGGTCCGCGTGCGCATGAGTGTAAAGAATGGCTTCGAGCTTTCGCAACCCGTGGCGCAGCACTTGCGCGCGAAAATCGGGCGACGTGTCCACCACCACGTTGTAGCCGCCGAACTGGATCAAGATCGACGGGCGCAGCCGCTTGTCGCGCGGATCAGCCGAGCGGCAAACTTCGCACGAGCACCCGATGGTCGGCACGCCGGAGCTGGTGCCCGAGCCGAGCACCACGATTCTGACCGCCGGAGTGTCCGCCGGAGTATCCGCCGGAGTATTCATAAATCCAGCGCGCTCAGCCGGCGGACGACGGCTCAGCCGGTGCTTCCGCGGCTTTGGCTTTTTCCTTGGTCTGCCGTTCGTTCACCTGCACGAAGCGGAAACGCAGCTCCGTGAGCGAATTTTCGATCAGCCGCTGCTCCTCCATCGACAAGTTGCCGCGCGTTTTCTCTCCGATCATCGCCAGCATGTCGATGGCATGGCGCGCGGAGGGAAGGTCGGGGTCCTCCTCTTTTTCGCCGAACGAAAGCAGCCCCAGTTGCATCTCTGCCTGCGTTTTGAGCGAGAGGACCAGGAACTCGAAGGTGGGAGGAGGAAGAGGCATAGCGTCGCTCATAGGAGGTCTTTTACTAGTTTAAGGCTTCGGTCGGCCAGCCGTCAGCTTTCAGTTCTCAGTCGTCAGCCCCCGAGAACCTTGGAGAAACCCGCGCACAACGGACGCGCCGGGCGCTGTGAGCTGACCGCTGATAGCTGACAGCTACTAATGCGCCAGATCGATCCCCCACTTCTTCAATTCCTCTGCGTAGTAACGTTTATGGAGCAAATCCCATTCCTCCGTCCCTTCGGGAATATCGCGCTTCTGAGACCGGATCTTGACGCGGGCCGCCCGGTCCACTTTTTCCTCGGTCTGCAACAGCTCGGTCATCACCTTCACCAGCTCCAGCCGGACGTCGTTGGGATCGCGCTTCAGGCGGAATTCGCGGCTTTTCCGCAGCGCCGCGACGATTTTGTGCGAGATATCGTTGATTTTATCCCGGGAAAGTTTCATGTGGTCGCCCGAATCGCGCCCCGACGCGCGGATTACCTTGCGCTGCGTGATCATCGTGTTCTTAATGCGCCGGAACATCTCCTGGTAGCTCACGCCTTCGCGCCGCATGTATTCGCTGTACTGGCTCAACAGGTCGCGGACTTCGTCGTTTAGGCGGTCTTCCACGGCCAAATCCTCTTCCATCAGGCCGGAAATGAAGGCCGCGGCCGTTTGCGTGTCGCTCGTCTCGATCCAGGCGGGACTCAGCTTTCTGACAGTCTGACGTGCGATGTAGTTGATCAGCTCGCGAGCGAGAAGCATCCCTTGCTTTCAGTGTATCGGGCGCACGAGAAACGTGTCAATGTTCAGCGCTTTGGCGTTCTTTGGCGTACGAACAGTGCCTCATGTCTCCATTGTGGACGACCGCGGGCGCGTGCACCAAGCTTGCGGCGCAATCCGCGCCGAGGGCCCGAGCAATCCGAGCCTGGCGAGCCCACTGGAAACGCGGGGAATCCGGTACATGAGAACTCCGGCGACGGTGCCCAGCGTATTCGTCGCGACGTCCACCAGATCGGAGACCCGGTCGGGCAAGAACGACTGGCTCACCTCGATGCCCAGGCTGACGGCAAAACCCGTCAGAACGGTGACGAGCGCCGCAAACGCCGGTGAACGCCCCAATGAGAAATAAGCACAAAAAAGAAACCCCAGCGACAAATCCGGCAATGTTCAGGAGAATATCGCGCCATCCTCTACGGTGGGGGCGCTCCGCTTTCAGAAGGACGCGATGGGGGTTCATGTAACGCTCCGGAATGTAGAGATCGGCTCCCAAGCCAACTTTATTGTGAATCATACGGCCGCCGCGTTCATCGAAAAGATACATCGCGAGAACTTCCGTGCCGGGTGAGGAGTCGGGCGAGCCGTGGCTGGTCCATGCCTCGCGGTGACGCGAGACATCCGCGGGCGACAGTGCGCGTTCATAAGTAGCGATCCCTAATAGCCGGCCTTCCCAATCCCGCGATTGGAATTCCCCGTGAAGATCCAGGGCGACGAGCGGGAAATCGATGGATTGAGTCAAAACTCCATCGACAAAGACATTGGTCGTCTTGCCATTGGACGAAATGGCGATCAGCACGGGCTCGGCCGGACGGAACACGTCCTTTGTCCGGCGATGAACCTCGGGGCCGCCGAGCTTCCGTTGATTGTGAAGGTGCAACCCCAGCGCGAACCTTTCTTGAAACAGCGAAAAATAGTCGGTAGGGCTATTGAACACCGCGAGAACGCCCATCTCAGGGGCAGCTTCGGGCTGCAGCCAAATCTCCACGGCGCAGGAATTGGTTTCCGTTGGGCCAGACCGTAGCCGCGGCCCGGACGCGTAGACAATCCCTCGCCCGCCGAATCGGATTCCATTGCGATCGCGCACCCAGCTCACCTGGTTTTTAGGAGGGAGAAACGGCCATAGCCCCGCGATGAGAACAATCCCCAGAACCAGCGCGCATAGCCTATCTTTCGCAGTTCGCAGGGGTGGCGAGGTGTAAGTACTTCAGAATCAGTAGGAGCACCTAAAAGGTCTTCACCACAAAACAGACTTTTCCGGGGAGGACGGCGCGACTTGCGAAGACTTCATGCGCGGCGGAGG